>NZ_BAAARJ010000002.1:0-493779 GCF_039532135.1 Streptomyces axinellae | reverse complement strand
CCTTGCGGTCTCGACGGAGCCTCCGGGACCACCCGCTGGAACAGTTCCCACAACTCATCCGGCACCAGCCGCTCAACGATCGAGACCACAACCGAAAGCCTACCGAGCCAAATGAGATGACGTCTTAACCAGGTTCGTGCTGCACTCGATCGCTGCGGACTGGGCTGAACTTGAGACAGAAGGGCTGCTGTGTCCCGATCCGCTGCGCCGTGTGCGGCGTCCCGTCACGTGTAGCGGTCGAGCTCTGTCAGCTGGAGGGGCCCCTCGCCCCGTGCCCACGTCAACGACCCGGGCGGACTAGTCACATGATCGGCCGGACAAGTCCTAGTCGAGTTCCTGGCCGAGGATCGAGCAGCGTATCCGATGCGGATGACCGCGCTCGGCAGGTCCGGGTCGACGGCGGGCGGGGGCGGCCTTACTGGAGTTCGCTGAAGCGTTCGGTTGCTCGGGTGCGTCCGGCGACGATGATGGTGTCGTCTGCTTCCACGACGGTTTCGGGGGTGGCGTAGGTGAAGCCTTCGCCGGGGCGTTTGATGGCGACGACGGTGATGCCGTAGCGGGAGCGGACGGCGCTGCTGGACAGGGGGAGGCCGATGATGCCGGCGGGCGGGCTGGTTTTGACCATGGCGAAGTCGTCTTCGAATTCGATGTAGTCGAGCATGCGGCCCCGTACAAGGTGAGCGACGCGCTGGCCCATGTCGTGTTCGGGGTAGACGACGTGGTGGACGCCGATTTGGGTGAGGATGCGGCCGTGGGCTTCGCTGGTGGCTTTGGCCCAGACGCTCTCGATGCCGAAGGAGATCAGCAGCGAGGCGGTGAGGATGCTGGCTTCAAGGTCGGTGCCGATGGAGACGACGGCGCGGTCGAACTCGTGGACACCCAGCTGGCGCAGGGCATCCTCCTTGGTGGAGTCGGCCCGCACGGTGTGGGTGAGGGAGCCGGAGAGGGCTTGGACGACTTCGGCGTTCTCGTCGATGCCGAGGACTTCGGTGTCTTCGTCGATGAGTTCCAGGGCCAGGGCGCGGCCGAAGCGGCCCAGGCCGATGACGACGACGGAGCCCTCCGGGCCCGTGTGCCGTTTCTTGGGGGTGGTCTTCCTAGCCAATGACGGGTCGCTCCTCGGGAAGGTCGTACAAGCGGACGCGGCTGCGCAGGGCGAGCGCGGAGGCGACGGTGATGGGGCCGAGCCGGCCGATGAACATCAAAGCGACAAGCAGCATCTGCAAGCCGGGATGCAGGTCGGCGGTGATGCCGGTGGACAGGCCAACGGTGGCGAAGGCGGAGGTGACCTCGAACAGTGACTGGTCCAGGCTGTAGTCGGTGAAGACCATGAAGGCCAGGGTGGAGATGGCGACGGCGGCCACGGACAGCAGCACCACGGTCAGGGCCTGACGCTGAAGGTCACCGTGCAAGCGGCGGTTGAAGAGGTTGACTGCGCCCTCGCCGCGGACCTCGGCGTACATGACGAAGAACAGCACGGCGAAGGTGGTGACCTTGATACCGCCGGCGGTGCCGGCGCTGGCGCCGCCGATGAACATCAGCACGTCCGTGCCCAGCCAGCTTGCGGGGTTCATCTGGGAGGTGTCGATGCTGTTGAACCCGGCGGTGCGCGGCATGACGCCCTGAAAGAACCCGGCCAGCAGTTTCCCGGGCACGTCCAGGGGGCCCAGGGTGGCGGGGTTGGACCATTCGATCGCGGTGATGAAGGCGCTGCCGCCGACCAGGAAGACACCAGAGGCCCACAGCACGATCTTGGTGTGGAGAGACCAGCCGCGCGGCTTGCGGAATCGGCGGCGCAGCTCGAACAGCACGGGGAAGCCCAGCCCACCGGCGATGACCGCCAGCGCGATGGGCACGCAGATCCATGGATCGGTTACGAAGCCCATCAAATTGTCGGAGTACAGGGCGAATCCGGCGTTGTTGAACGCCGAGACGGCGTGGAAAACGCCCAGCCACACCGCCCGCGGCCAGGACTCGTCGTAAGCGGTGGCGAACCGCAGGGCCAGCACCAGCGCGGTGACCGCCTCCAGCAGCAGGCTGGCCTTGACCACACCGGTCACGACCGCGCGGACATCACCCAGCCCTATCGTCTTGGTCTCCGCCGCGGCAGTCAGACGCGCTCTGAGGCCGATGCGGTGGGAGACAAGCAGAACCAGCAGGGAGGCGAAGGTCATGATGCCGAAGCCGCCCACCTGGATGAGCGCCACGATCACCGCCTGTCCGAACCCGCTCCAGTAGCCGGGAGTGTCCACCACGACCAGACCGGTCACACACACCGCGGAGGTCGAGGTGAACAACGCCTCCACAGCATTGGCACCGCCCGGCCCGGCCTTGGCCACCGGCAACATCAGCAGACCGGTCCCGGCCGCGATCGCCATGGCGAAGCCGGCCACGACCACCTGCGCCGGATGCCGAAGACGCGGCCACCGCCGCGTCACCACCACAAGCCCTCCGCTCCGCGGGCAGGCACCACGAATATTCGCACTGGAAGACGATAGACAACACCCACACCGTTCTCGACATCGGACCCTGCCCTCTGCCGTGTCTAGGCTTGCGTCACGCGCCCCCGAAACAGCGCCCGTCCGCCCCCCCTCACCGGTCCCTACCGGGCGCACAGGCGGCCGCGTGAAAGACCCCGACGGCGGCATGCGGCGCATCGAGTACGAGCTGTTCCTGGCCGCCGCGGTTCTGGTCACCGCCGGTGCTCTCAGCGACTCGTTGTGGCTGCCGGGCATCGGGGCATGGGTTCTGATTGCCGCTGGCCTGATCGAAATGATCTACCGGCCGTGACAGACCTCGGTGGCCGGCCCGCGCGACGCCTGCCCCTGGCCGTCATGATGTCGAGCCCCGTCGCCCCTCCTCACCTGCCGAGGGCTTGCGTAGCGCGGGACCGACACCCGGGGGCTCGCCAAGGCCGTCAGGACCGTGTCCTGGCCGGGACCCGCCGCCGCGGGCACGGTGCGGGGGCCGGGGGCGGTACTTGAGCAGGACATCCTTGACCCACCGAGCGACCTGGTCGTGGCTGCGCTTCTGCGGGGGCAGGTACGGCATCGTCTCCACCCGAGAAGCCATGTGGATGCGTGCGATCGCCGCCGCGTCTGCGCGTGCGCGAAACGAATCGGCACGGGACCCGTATTCGGGCGGTCTCTTTCTGCCTGTCGCTCTCCCACTGTGGCTGCTGCGGCCGTTGGCAGTGGCCCCGCCGAGGCCCAGCACGGCACGCCGGGGCCGAGCAGCCCGGATCGGCTGGCGCGGTGGCCACTCTCGCCTGGGGGAGTGCGAGGGAGGCGCGGATGTCTTGGGACGGTGCATCAGATGGTACGAGCGGCGGGACCGCGACAGGCGCTCTGCCCGATCCAGCCCGTGCCGCAGTCGAGGCTTCGTGATCGTCCGTGGGCCGCGCGGCGCGGCGAGAGGCGGACGCCATGCTCTGCCGACTGTGCTTCCGGGGTTGTGATGGTTCACCTGGACGGTCCGCGCCCGAGGGGCGGGCGGGTGATTCCCGGAGTGTGGCGGAGATACCCGTAAGTGACGCGTCAAAGCTGTCTGGGCCGCCGCGTGGGAGGCGTCAAGCGCGGTCAAGTCCAGCCACTGGAACGGTTGGATCGCACTGTCCGATTGCCTTTTCAATCTCTCCTAGGAGCTCGCGATGGCCGACGTGGCCTTCGTCATCGCCATTATCGCGGTGTTCGCGCTGATGGTGCTTGTCGCCAAGGGGGTGGCGAAGCTGTGACCGCCGAGAACATCGTCGGCTTGGTGGTGGCAGTCGCTCTGCTGGGCTATCTGGTCGTCGCCCTCGCCTTCCCGGAGAGGTTCTGAGCGCGCCGATGAGTCCCGTTCTTGCGGATGTGCTCCTGGTGACCGCCCTGATCGGGGCGCTCGCGCTGCTGCACCGTCCCTTCGGTGATTACATGGCCGCCGTCTACTCGTCCAAGAAGCACCTGCGGGCCGAGAAGTGGCTCTACCGATCAGTCGGTGCGAACCCTGATGCGGAGATGCGCTGGCCCGCCTACCTGCGCGGGGTGCTGGCCTTTTCGGCCGTTGGCGTGCTCTTCCTCTACGTGCTGCAGCGGGTGCAGGACAAGCTGCCGCTGTCGCTGGGGTTCAAGCCGATCACGCCGGATCAGGCGTTCAACACTGCCGCGTCCTTCGTCTCCAACACCAACTGGCAGTCGTATTCGGGCGAGGCGGCGATGGGCCACGTCACCCAGACGGCCGGGCTGGCCGTTCAGAACTTCGTCTCGGCTGCCGTCGGGATGGCGGTGGCGGTGGCGCTGGTGCGCGGCTTCGCCCGCTCCCGCACCGGGGACCTGGGCAACTTCTGGGCTGACCTCGTGCGCGGCACCGTCCGCGTCCTGATCCCGGTCGCCGTGGTCGCGGCGGTGCTCCTGGTCGCGGCGGGCGCCGTCCAGAACTTCGGCGACATCCACACACTCACCACTCTCACCGGTGACAAGCAGGCCATCAGCCCCGGCGCAGTCGCCTCGCAGGAGGCCATCAAGGATCTGGGAACCAACGGTGGTGGCTACTTCAACGCCAACTCCGCGCACCCGTTCGAGAACCCCAACGGCTTCACCAACCTGCTGGAGATCTTCCTGCTGCTGGTGATCCCGTTCTCCTTGCCGCGCGCCTTCGGCAAGATGGTCGGGAACGTCAGGCAGGGCTACGCGATCGTGGCGGCGATGGCCTTCATCTGGTGTCTCGGCGTGGTCGCCGTCACCTGGATCGAGTACGCCCACCCGGGCACCGCCTCGCAGATTGCGGGCGGGGCGATGGAGGGCAAGGAGCAGCGGTTCGGCGAGGGCCCGTCGTCGCTGTTCGCGGTTTCCACGACGATGACGTCGACCGGGTCGGTCAACTCCTTCCACGATTCCTTCAGCGGGCTTTCGGGCGGTGTGCTGCTGCTGGGCATGATGCTCGGCGAGATCGCGCCCGGCGGTGTGGGCTCGGGCCTGTACGGCATGCTGATCATGGCGATCATCGCGGTGTTCATCGCGGGTCTGATGGTCGGTCGCACTCCCGAGTACCTGGGTAAGAAGATCGGTACCCGTCAGATCAAGCTGGCGGCCTGCTACATCCTCATCACCCCGGCACTGGTGCTGATCGGCACCGCGGTCGCGATGGCTCTGCCCAACGGCAAGGAGGCCATGACCAACGTCGGGGCACACGGCTTCTCCGAGGTTCTCTACGCCTACACCTCGGCCTCCAACAACAACGGCAGCGCGTTCGCGGGCGTCGGCGCGGACACGGAGTTCTTCAACACGACGCTGGGCCTGAGCATGCTGCTGGGACGGTTCCTGCCCATGGTGTTCGTCCTGGCGCTGGCTGGTTCGCTGGCCGAGCAGGCCCCGGTCCCGGAGTCCGCGGGCACTCTGCGTACTGAGAAACCGCTGTTCACGGGCTTGCTGGTCGGAGTGATCCTGATCGTTGCCGGTCTGACGTTCTTCCCGGCCCTGGCGCTGGGGCCGCTGGCGGAGGGATTGGCGGCATGATCAACAACTCACAGAAGGCCGCCGTGAAGAAGCAGGACTCCACACCCACCGCGACGGGCACCCTCGCGCCCCACCAGGACGCACCTACCGGCCATGAGACCGAGGGACGGGTCAGCGGCGGGCTGTTCGATCCGAAGCAACTGTGGAAGTCGTTGCCGGATGCCTTCGGCAAACTCGACCCGCGGCTGATGATCAAGGCGCCCGTGATGTTCGTGGTGCTGGTCGGCTCGGTGGCCACCACCCTGCTGGCTGTCAAGGACCCGGGTGACTGGTTCGGCTGGGCCATCGCCGCCTGGCTGTGGCTGACCGTCGTCTTCGCGAGTCTGGCGGAGGCGGTGGCCGAGGGGCGCGGCAAGGCCCAGGCGGACACCCTGCGCAAGGCGAAGACCGACACGGTCGCGCGCCGGCTGTCCCAGGACGGCAAGACCGAAGTGGAGGTGCCCGGCACGCAGCTGGCAATCGGGAATCTGGTGGTTTGCGAAGCCGGCGACATCATCCCCGGCGACGGTGACGTCGTCGAAGGGGTCGCGTCGGTGGACGAGTCGGCGATCACGGGCGAGTCGGCCCCGGTCATCCGGGAGTCGGGCGGCGACCGCAGCGCCGTCACCGGCGGGACGAAGGTGCTCTCCGACCGCATCGTCGTCAAGATCACGACGAAGCCGGGTGAGACCTTCATCGACCGGATGATCAACCTGGTCGAGGGCGCCGCACGGCAGAAGACGCCCAACGAGATCGCGCTGAACATCCTGCTCGCCTCCCTGACCATCATCTTCCTGCTCGCTGTCGTCACGCTGAAGCCGTTCGCGATCTACGCCGGGGCCGACCGGCAGACCTCGCTGATCGTGCTCACCGCGCTGCTGGTCTGCCTGATTCCCACGACGATCGGTGCTCTGCTGTCCGCGATCGGCATCGCAGGCATGGACCGGCTGGTCCAGCGCAATGTCCTGGCGATGTCCGGCCGGGCAGTCGAGGCGGCCGGCGACGTCTCGACGCTGCTGCTGGACAAGACCGGCACCATCACGCTCGGAAACCGGCATGCCGCCGAGTTCGTGCCCGTCGGGGGCGTCACCGAGGCTGCGCTGGCCGATGCCGCCCAACTGTCCTCGCTGGCCGACGAGACCCCCGAGGGCCGCTCGATCGTGGTACTGGCCAAGGAGAAGTACGGACTGCGCGAGCGGCACCGGGGCGAGCTGACGCAGGCCGAGTGGGTCGCCTTCACCGCTCAGACCCGAATGAGCGGTGTCGACACCACCGAGCACGGGGCCGGACGCAAGGTCCGCAAAGGCGCGGCCGGTGCGGTCAACGCCTGGGTCACCGAGCGCGGCGGCGAACTCGCCGCGGACGTCCACGAGTTGACCGACGGCATCTCCCATGCGGGCGGCACCCCGCTGGTCGTCGCCGTCGAAGACTCACACGGCGCCCGTGTGCTGGGCATCATCCACCTCAAGGACGTGGTCAAGGAGGGAATGCGGGAGCGGTTCGAGGAACTGCGCCGGATGGGCATCAAGACCATCATGATCACGGGTGACAACCCGCTGACCGCCAAGGCGATCGCGGACGAGGCGGGCGTCGACGACTTCCTGTCCGAGGCGGCCCCCGAGGACAAGATGGCGCTGATCAGACGGGAGCAGGCGGGCGGGAAGCTTGTCGCGATGACCGGCGACGGCACGAACGACGCGCCCGCGCTGGCGCAGGCCGACGTGGGCGTAGCGATGAACACGGGTACGTCGGCCGCCAAGGAGGCCGGCAACATGGTCGACCTCGACTCCAACCCCACCAAGCTCATCGAGATCGTGCAGATCGGCAAGCAGCTGCTGATCACCCGGGGCGCGTTGACGACGTTCTCCATCGCCAACGACATCGCCAAGTATTTCGCGATCATCCCGGCGATGTTCGCCGTGGCCTACCCCTCGCTCGACAAGCTCAACATCATGGGCCTGGCCTCGCCGGAGTCCGCCATTTTGTCCGCGGTCATCTTCAATGCGCTGATCATTGTCGCGCTGGTCCCGCTCGCCCTCAGGGGCGTGCGCTACCGGCCGCTGAGCGCCGACCGGATGCTGCGGCGCAACCTCGGCGTCTACGGCCTGGGCGGACTGATCGTCCCCTTCATCGGCATCAAACTCATCGACCTGCTCATCTCTCTTATCCCCGGGATCGGCTGACTGTCATGAACAACTCCGTCAGGAGCGCCGCGCGGTTGTCGTGGGCCGCCCTGCGCATGCTGCTGGTCCTCACTGTCGTGACCGGCATCCTCTACCCGCTGGCGGTCACGGGCATCGGGCAGCTCGCCTTCCACGACAAGGCCAATGGCTCGATGGTGAAGGCCGACGGCAAGGAGGTCGGCTCGAAGCTGATCGGCCAGAGCTGGAACATCAAAGGCAGTGACAAGCCGGACCCGAAGTGGTTCCAGGGCCGCCCGTCGAACAGCGGCTACGATCCGCTGTCCACAGGCTCCAGCCAGCTCGGTGCCAGCAACCCGACGCTCGTCAAGAACGTCAAGGCGGCCAAGAAGCAGGTAGCCGAATTCAACGACGTACCGCAGTCCGCGGTACCCAAGGACGCGGTCACCGGCTCGGCCTCCGCCATCGACCCGGGTATTTCCCCGGCATACGCAGAAATCCAGGTCAAGCGGGTGGCGAAGGCGAACAGGGTGAGCTTCGAGCAGGTGAAGAAGCTGGTCGACGACCACACCGACGGCCGTACCGCGGGCTTCCTCGGGGAGCCCCAGGTCAACGTCCTCGAAGTCAACCTCGCGCTCAAGGACCTCGCGGCGAAGCGCTGAGGCGTTTTATGCGAACCGTGCGGGAACCGGCGGGCCGGGAGACACCCCTGACCGGTCGGCCCCCGCCGCCTTGAGGCCCGCACAGACCGTTCCCCCGGCGGACGACAGGAAGGACGCGCACCGTCGACCGGGTGCCGATCGTGTACGCCCCTGGCTCGTAACGGCGCTCGTGACCAACGCGCGGGTCCGCCACTACGGGGGGTGACGTACCCCTCCGACGGCACCACCGCGCTCCGGTTCGCCGCCGCGCGTCAGCCGGACATCGTCTCTCTCGACCGGGGCCTTCCGACGTGGACGGTGTCGAGGTCATCACTGGTCCTGCACGGCCGGACCCGCGTACAGGTCCTCGTCTGTCCGCCCGCCGCGCCTCCGAGGGGAAGGCCGCCGCGCTTGACGCGGGCCCCGACGACATCACCCAGCCGTTCAGCATGAACGGAATCCTGGCCCGGTTCGCGTCACCGTCAGCCGCACCCAGAACCTGCCGCCCTCGCAGGGAACGACGCCGGTCACGACGGATGACTACTTCGCCCTCGACCTGGTCGCCAAGAACGCCATGGGCCTCGGACGTCAGGTGCGCCTGATGCCTGCCGAATGGCATCGGTCCGAGATGCTGGTGACCGGCCCCTGAGTCTCGTCATGCAGGAGCAGCTGCTCCAGGAGGTCCGGGGCGCGTTGCCGGAGCAACGAGACCGATTACCTCCGGGTGTATGCGGACACGGTCGGGCACAGACTGGAAGCTGACGCGTCCCACCCCCACTACCTCATGACCGAGCCGGGGCGAGGCTGCCGCTTCGACGGGTGACCCCGCCCGGCCGCAGCCCTGACCACGTACGACAGCAGAGACGAGACGATGGCACGCGGCAAGCTTCGTATCTACCTCGGCGCCGCACCGGGCGTCGGCAAGACGTACGCGATGCTGTCCGAAGCGCACCGCCGCGTGGAGCGCGGCACCGACTGCGTGGTCGCCTTCGTGGCACGTCACGACCGGCCGCGCACCGAGGAACTGCTGCACGGTCTTGAACAGACTCCCCTCAAGGAGCTGGAATACCGAGGCAGCGTCTTCACCGAGATGGACGTGGACGCCGTCCTGGAACGCGCCCCGGCCATCGCCCTGGTCGACGAATTCGCCCACACCAACATCCCGGGCTCGCGAAACACCAAACGGTGGCAGGACATCGAGGAACTGCTCGCGGCGGGCATCGACGTGATCTCCACGATCAACATCCAGCACCTGGAGTCGCTGAGCGACGTGGTGGAGTCGATCACCGGCGTACGGCAGCAGGAGACCATCCCCGACGACGTGGTGCGGCGCGCCGACCAGATCGAACTGGTCGACATGTCGCCCCAGGCGCTACGCCGACGGCTGGCACACGGCAACATCTACAAACCCGACAGGATCGACGCGGCCCTGTCGAACTACTTCCGGCCGGGCAACCTGACCGCCCTGCGCGAGCTGGCACTGCTGTGGGTGGCCGACCGCGTGGACGAATACCTGACCGAATACCGCAGCGAGCACCACGTCGCCAAGATCTGGGGTTCACGCGAGCGGATCGTCGTCGGGCTCACCGGCGGCCCCGAGGGCAGGACGCTCATCCGCCGCGCCGCCCGCCTCGCCGAGAAGGGCGCGGGCGGCGAGGTCCTCGCGGTTCACATCGCCCGCAGCGACGGGCTCGCCCCGGCCTCCCCGGAGGAGCTGGCGGCGCAGCGCACCCTGGTGGAGGAGCTGGGCGGCACCTTCCATCACGTGCTCGGCGACGACATCCCCTCCTCGCTCCTCGACTTCGCACGCGGGGTGAACGCCACCCAGATCATCCTCGGCGTCTCCCGGCGCAAGACATGGCAGTACACCTTCGGGCCCGGCGTGAGCGCCACCGTGGCCCGGGACTCCGGGCCGGACCTGGACGTCCACATCGTCACCCACGACGCGGCGGGCAGGGGCCGCGGGCTACCTGTGGCACGCGGTGTCCGGCTGGGACGGGCGCGGATCATTTCCGGCTGGCTGCTGGGAGTGCCAGGACCCCTTCTCCTGACCCTCCTCCTCACCCACATCCGCACAGGCCCCGGGCTGACCAACGACGTCCTGCTGTTCCTGACACTCACGGTCGGATCCGCGCTGCTCGGCGGCCTGCTACCGGCCCTCGCCTCCGCAACCGCCGGCTCCCTGCTGCTGAACTGGTTCTTCACCCCGCCCGTCCACACCTGGACCATCGCGGACCCCGAGCACATCGTCGCCATCGCCGTCTTCTTCGCGGTCGCGGTCTCGGTGGCCTCCGTGGTCGACCTGGCGGCGCGGCGCACCCACCAGGCAGCCCGGCTGCGCGCCGAGTCGGAAATCCTCTCCTTCCTGACCGGAAGCGTGCTGCGCGGAGACACCAGCCTCGATGCCCTCCTGGAGCGGGTCCGTGAGACCTTCGGCATGGAAGCGGTCGCCGTGCTTGAGCGCGAGAGCGACGTCGCGCCGTGGACCTGCACAGACAGCGTAGGTCCCAGCCCCTCCATCGACCGCCCGGAGGATGCCGATGTCGACATGCCAATGGGCGACCACATGGCTCTCGCGCTCTCCGGCCGGGTCCTGCCCGCCGAGGACCGCCGCGTCCTGGCCGCCTTCGCGGCCCAGGCCGCCGTGGTCCTGGACCGACAGCGCCTGCAGTCCGAGGCCGACGAGATCAAGGAACTGGCCGAGGGCAACCGCATCCGCACCGCCCTGCTGGCCGCTATCAGCCACGACTTGCGTGCGCCCCTGGCGGGAATCAAGGCGTCGGTCTCCAGCCTGCGCTCGGACGACGTGGAATGGTCCGAGGAGGACCGAGTCGAGCTCCTGGCCACGATCGAAGAGGGCGCCGACCGCCTGGACAACCTGGTGGGCAACCTGCTGGACATCTCCCGCCTGCAAACCGGCACGGTCGTCCCGCTGATCCGCGAGGTCAACCTGGAGGAAGTGGTGCCGATGGCGCTGCGCGGCGTACCCGAGGACAGCGTGGAACTGGTACTCCCCGAGAACCTCCCGATGGTCGCCGTCGATCCGGGGCTGCTGGAGCGGACGGTCGCCAACCTCGTCGAGAACGCCGTCAAGTACAGCCCCGCCGGGGAACCAGCGCTGGTATCGGCCAGTGCCCTCGCCGACCGGGTCGAACTCCGGGTGATGGACTGTGGGCCGGGCGTTCCCGACGAGGCCAAGGAGCGCATCTTCGAGCCCTTCCAGAAATACGGGGACACCCCGCGCGGCGCCGGAATGGGCCTCGGCCTCGCGGTCGCCCGCGGCTTCGCCGAGGCCATGGGCGGCACCCTGGAAGCCGAGGACACACCCGGCAGCGGCCTGACCATGGTCCTCACCTTCCCTGCGGCGACCAGCCATGCACCGAGCTAGTGCCGCATCAGGCAACGTTCGCCCTGTTCACGACCTTGCGGAGGCGGTCGTCGGCGGCATGCTGGCTCCGCCAGATGGTGCAGCGGCGGATCATGCTGCACAGGGCGACCTCGACCGTCATGTCGTCCCAGACCCGCGGCCCGGCTTCCTCGATGGTGCGGGCAACGGTGTCGGCCAAGGGCCCGCGCACGGGGTCGCCGCTCATCGGGCGGGACTGCATCTGTACCAGCGTCAAAAGGTGCCTCCGGCAAAGGGTGGCCAGTGTTCTGATCACGAAGGTCTCTAGGCAGCGGCGTCGACGGCAAACCGCTGCGGCGCGGAAGCACGTCGCGCCGCGGAAGCGGGGCGACGACGGCCGCGGGAGGCAGTGCCGCGCTTGGGACGTTCGGCCACCGGCGCGGTGATGACGACCGGGATGCCGGAGGGGGCCTGGGCGCCGGTGATGCGGTGCAGTTCCTGCTCGCCGGAGCGGACCTGGGTGATCTGCGGGCGGATCCCGGCGTCCGACATGAGGCGGATCATGCCGCGGCGCTGATTGGGGGTGACCAGGGTGACGACGCTGCCGGACTCACCGGCACGGGCGGTGCGACCGCCGCGGTGCAGGTAGTCCTTGTGGTCGGTCGGCGGATCCACATTGACGACGAGGTCGAGGTTGTCGACGTGGATACCGCGGGCGGCGACGTTGGTGGCCACGAGCACGGTGACGTGCCCGGTCTTGAACTGCGTCAGGGTGCGGGTGCGCTGGGGCTGGGACTTCCCGCCGTGCAGCGCGGCGGCCCGTACACCGCTGTTGAGCAGGTCCTGGGTCAGCCGGTCGACGGCGTGCTTGGTGTCCAGGAACATGATCACGCGGCCGTCGCGGGCGGCGATCTCGGTGGTGGCCGTGTGCTTGTCGGCGCCGTGGACGTGCAGCACGTGGTGCTCCATCGTCGTGACCGCACCGGCCGAGGGATCCACCGAGTGCACGACCGGGTCCATCAGGTAGCGGCGCACCAGCAGATCCACGTTGCGGTCCAAAGTGGCGGAGAACAGCATGCGCTGCCCCTCGGGGCGCACCTGGTCCAGGAGTGCGGTGACCTGCGGCATGAATCCCATGTCGGCCATCTGGTCGGCCTCGTCCAACACCGTGATGCCCACCTGGTTCAGGCGGCAGTCGCCACGGTCGATGAGGTCCTTGAGCCGCCCCGGGGTCGCCACGACGACCTCGGCCCCACCGCGCAGCGCGCCGGCCTGCCTGCCGATCGACATGCCGCCCACGACCGTGGTCAGTCGAAGCCTGACAGCACGGGCGTACGGAGTGAGTGCGTCGGTCACCTGCTGGGCGAGCTCGCGGGTGGGGACCAGGATCAGCCCCAGCGGCTGGCGGGGCTCGGCGCGCTGCCCGGCAGTCCGGGAGAGAAGGGCGAGGCCGAAGGCGAGGGTCTTGCCGGAGCCGGTGCGCCCGCGGCCGAGGACGTCACGGCCGACCAGGGAGTTCGGCAGCGTCGCGCCCTGAATCGGGAAGGGGGCGGCCACACCCTGCCTGCCGAGCTCGGCCAGCAGCGGCGCGGGCATGCCGAGATCGGCGAAGCCTTCCACGGCGGGCAGAGGCGGGGTGACCGTCTTGGGCAGCGCGAACTCACCCTGCACGGCGGCGGGCCGACGGCCGTAGCCACCGGACCGGGCCGGCCGACCGGACCTGCTCCGGTTTCCGCCACCGGAATTGGCGCCGCCACCGCCATTACGGGTGCGGGCGGATCGGTCGTTTGTACGTGTGCGGTTCATGCGGAACCTTCCTCGATGCGGCGCATATCAAGGAATTCTTCCGGCGATGAGCGGCGCAGAGAATCACAAGAAATGGACCGACAGTGAAAGCGAAAGCGGATCTGGCCGACGGATAATCCAGGCGGGCGCAGGCGCTGAAAATGAGTGACGCGACGAGGAGATCTCACCCGGGGCGTCGACTGTAAATAGTGAGCGGATGCTATCCGAGCCGCCCGCAGGTGGAATCACTGCGGGAAATGCCTGCAACTGGGGCCCGCACCCCGAAGGATGCGGGCCCCAGCTGCAAAGTGCGCGTGAGCGTCAGGCGGGAACGATGTTCTCGGCCGTCGGGCCCTTCTGGCCCTGCGCGATGTCGAAGTTCACCTTCTGGCCTTCGAGCAGCTCGCGGAAGCCCTGGGCGGCGATGTTCGAGTAGTGGGCGAACACGTCAGCGCCGCCACCGTCCTGCTCGATGAAGCCGAAACCCTTTTCCGCGTTGAACCACTTCACGGTGCCAGTAGTCAAGTCAATCTCCTTTGGGGCAGTACAACGGATATCCGCACTGTGCGGACATTGTGTCGCCGCGATGATTACCCCGCCCGGAAATGACCGGTCATACAAAAGTGCCCCTACCGCAGTATGCGGCCAGGAGCACTTGAAGTTTTCGGGAACCACAACTGCAACTGAGACGACAGTAGCACGCCATGGCGGACCGCGGGTACGAACTAATCTCGCTCTACTCACTGCACTAAAAACTCTCCCTGCCCGGATCGTTAAACCCTCACTTCGCGAACACAGACATTGGTTCGCCGGAGCGCAGCGTTTCGGAAGGGTGCAGGATGCCCATTGCCGGGTTAACCATTTCGCCGCCACGCCGGGCGACGCGAAACCAGTGCCACGATGTGGCTCGCGATCTCGTCTCGGATGGGTCGTACGGCCTCGTCTTGTGCGGGCCACCGGAGCACTCTCTGTGCGGCGAGGGTTCGCCCGGCAGCGCGCGAGTGGCTCCTGGGAACGCTGATTTTCCCAGGGGCCACGTTCTTGATCACGCGAGCCCTCATGCAAGCAGCAGGGGTCGCGTTTCCATGTTCGGTCAGGCCGTGCCGGTGCAGGGCACGGGCCGGGCCGCTAGGCGCATCACCCGGTTCGCTGCTGTCTTCTGCAGCAGCCCGTACGCAAGGACAGGCAGGAGCAGGTGCGGCTTGTCGGGCAGTGCGGTGGTCAGTAGGGCGGCGCTGGCGCTGCTGTTGTTCATGCCGCAGGCGAGCGTGAGGGAAGAGGCCACGGGAGCGTCCAGGTGGAGGGCGCGGGCAGCGAGGCGTCCGAGCAGGAACGAGAAGGCGCACACCAGGGTGGGCACCGTGAGGGCCGCGGCGAACAGCAGCGGGCGCGGGTGGGCGAGGAACGAGCCCAGTGCGCCGCTGGCGTTGACGTAGGTCAGCAGCGAACCCACCATCGCGACGTGCACGACAGTCGCCACGAACTGCTCCGCCCACGGGCCCGGCAGCAGCAGTCGGCACAGCAGGCCGGCAGCGCACGGCAGTACGACCGTGGTGAACGCGAACCCGTCGTGCAGGCTCTGTCCGGCCCAGGCCAGCGTGGTGGCGTAGCCGCCGCCGAGCAGTGGGGCGAGGACTGTCACGGTCAGCGGGATGGTGAGCTGGCTGAGCAGAGTGGAGGCCAAGACCAGGCCCACCATGGTCGGTTGGTCTCCCTGCCCTTTACCGGTCCACACGGTGGCGCCGGCTGCGACCGGCATCGCGACGATCAGGATCATCGCGGTGACCAGGCCGCTGCCGCCGTCAGTATCCGGGGAGTGACGCGGCAGGAGCACTACGGGCGGGATGATCAGCAGCGGTGCCGCGAGGTGCAGGGCGAGGCCGGGCAGCAGGATGGCGGGGCGGCGCAGTATCCGCGTCAAGGACCGTGCCGGGACTTGGAGTCCGGCGGAGAAGAGGACCAGGGCCAGCAGCCAGACGGTGGTGTGCACGGGCAGCGCGTGCTGTGGCGCTGTTGGCAGGGTGTGCGGGTGGCGTAGCCAGATCCCGGGGCCCGGCAGGAGGAGCGCGGCGAGGTAGGCGGCAGACACGGCCCACCCGAGGCGCTTGCGCAGCAGGTGGGTGGCCCGCTCGGCAGGGGAGTTCATGAGCGTCATCCTGCGCGTGGCCGGTGTGGTGCGTGGGCCGGGCCGCGCGGCAGTCAGGATGCGTTCAGGTTCCGCCTGGCAGCCTCGGCGCCCATGACATCCGAACTCTCCGAGAGCTCATCCGTCCCCCACGCGAGTGCGGTGGCGCGCGGCCGCCGCCTGCGCTGGAACAAGGTGCCCGAGGTCACCGCCTACTTCTGGATCATCAAGGTGCTGTGCACCACGGTCGGCGAGACCGCTGCCGACCTCCTCAACGAGAAACTGGGACTCGGTCTGAGTGGCGTCTCGCTACTCATGAGCGTGCTGCTCGCACTCGTGCTCGTCGTCCAGTTCCGCACCAGCGCCTACCGTGCGGGGGTCTACTGGTCGGCGGTCGCCCTGATCAGCATCGTCGGCACGCTGGTCAGCGACAACCTCACCGACAACCTCGGGGTGCCGCTGGAGACCAGCACCACGGTGTTCGCCCTGTGCCTGGCCGTCGTCTTCGCCCTCTGGCACCGCAGCGAGCGGACCCTGTCCATCCACAGCATCGACACGGTGCGCCGCGAGGGATTCTATTGGCTTGCGGTGCTGTTCACCTTTGCGCTCGGCACCGCCGCCGGCGACCTGGTCGCCGAGCGGATGGCGGTGGGTTACTGGCTCTCCGCGGTGCTGTTCGCCCTGGCTATCGCCGCCGTCGCCGTCGTGCACTTCGCGCTCGGCCTGAACGCGGTGTGGAGCTTTTGGATCGCCTACGTGCTGACCCGCCCGCTGGGCGCCTCGTTGGGCGACTACCTTTCCCAGCCGGCGGGGGACGGAGGGCTCGGCCTGGGAACGGTGGTGACCAGTGTCCTGTTCCTGGCGGTGATCCTCGCCCTCGTCGTCTTCCTCGCCTTCACCCACAAGGACGTCACCGAGTCGGAGCGGCGCTCCCCCCGGGCCGCGTGAGCGTCCGTCCCTGTGCTCGCACGGTCGGTTCGGGCAGACGGGCAGACGGGCAGACGGTCATGCGGGTGGCAGTCGCACGGTGAACCGGGCTCCGGGCGTGTGCTGTTCGTCGTAGTGCACGTCGCCGCCCACGGAGCGGGCCAGGCGCCGCGCGAGCGGCAGGCCGAGGCCCGCTCCGTCGTGTCCGTCGGTGGGTTCGGCGCGTCGGCCGGGTACGAAGAGGTCCCCGGCGAAGGCGGGCGGGACGCCTGGGCCGTCGTCGGTGACGTCGATGTGCACGCCGTCGGCGTCGTGTCGGGCGTGCACCGACACCTGGGAGCGGGCGTGGCGCATGGAGTTGGCCAGCAGGGGGCTGACGATGCGTTCGAGCAGGGCCGCGCCGATGCCGGCTTGGAGGTGCGGGTCCTGGCTGGTTACGGCGAGTGTCACGTGGTCCGGGAGGTTCAGCTGGTGGACGGTCCGGCGCAGTGTGGGCAGCGTCAGGGCGGTGCCGGGGGCGGCGGGCAGGACCTCGCGGGCGTCCCGCAGCAGGGTGTCGCAGATGGTGTGCATGGACGCGGCCGCTTGTGAGATCACCAGGTGGGTGGCCCGGGTGTCGTGGGCCGTTCGGGGGCGGGTCTGCCACCAGTCGAGTTCGGCGATGATCCGGCTGAGCGGGGTGCGCAGCTCGTGGGAGAGTTCCGCGGTGAGTTGCTGCTCGTGGCGCAGCAGCGCGCGAGTGCGGTCGAGCAGTGCGTCCAACGACGTGCCCAGACGGGCGAGTTCGGCGGGCAGGTGGGCCGATCCGAAGCGCTGCCCGGTGGTGACGGCGCCCCACTGGGTGGCCTGGTCGGTCATGGCGCCGACGGGGCGCAGTGCGCGGTCGACGGCGAGGCGGGTCAGGGCGTAGGTGCAGGCGAGCATGACGGTGTCCAGGGCGAGTGAGCCGTACAGGAGGGTGTCCGCCGAACTCTGGTACGGCGTCAGATCGGCGGCCGTGACGATGCCCGTGCGGCCCGGCAGGCGCAGTGTGCACAGGCGTACCGGGCGCGGTCCGCCGGTGGTGGCACAGCCCGGTCCGCCGTTGGTGGCCAGGGTGCGGGCGGTGTGGCCGAGGGGGTTGTCGGCGGTGGCGTTGGGGGGCTGCTCGATGAGGCGGGTTCCCGCGTAGATCCATACGTTGCTGTCGAGGAGGTCGTCGTGGGCGCCTTCGTGGACCCGTATGGCGGGTCCGCTCGTGTCGACGGTGGTGGCGACGGCGGCGGCGCGGGTGCGCAGGTCGTCGTCGGCCTGGTGCTGGAGGTGCTGTCGGGCCACCATGTTGAACGCGACGGTGAGCACTGTGATCAGGAGGGCGGCGCTGGTGAGTGCCACCAGGGACAGGCGCCCGCGCAGGGTGTGGGGTGCGAGGAGCGGTGGCGCTGTCATGACAGGCGGTGGCCGATCCCGCGGGCCGTCTTGACGGTGCGCGCGCTGCCGGCCTGGCGCAGTTTGCGGCGCAGCCGGGTCAGGTACTGGTCGAGGGTGTTGTCGCTGACCCGGGCGCCGTCCGGCCAGGCGGCCCGGACCAGGTCGCGGCGTGTCACCACGTCCCCCGACGCGGCCATGAGCGCGGCCAGGAGGCGGAACTCCGTGGGTGTCAGGGCGAGTTCGCTGCCCTCGACGGTGCACCGGTGCCGCACCGCGTCCAGCGTCAGATCGCCGGCGGTGACGGCCTGTGCCGGGGTGGCGCGGCGCAGCGCCGCACGCAGCCGGGCGATGAGTTCGGCGAGGTGGAACGGCTTGGGCAGATAGTCGTCGCCGCCCGCCGAGAACCCGGACAGCCGGTCGGGCAGCCGGTGGTGGGCGGTCAGGAAGAGGACGGGGAAGGTGAGTCCGTTCGCCCGCATCGCCTGGCATACGTCGCGGCCGTCCGCGTCGGGCAGCCCGACATCGAGCACGGCGGCGGCGATGTCCGTGGAGGCCAGGCGCAGCGCGGTGGTCCCGTCCGGGGCGGGCAGGGGTTCGAACTCCTCCTCCCGCAGCCCGCGCAGCAGTACGTCGCGAAGCGCGTGATCGTCCTCAACAATCAGGATCTTGTCGGGCATGACCCTCCGCCGGATCGGCTGCCGTGTGCGGCATACGGGGGATGAACTGCTCGGGCAGCCACCAGGATGCGGCGCACAGGCACAGCCCGCTCCAGCCGATGGCGAACAGCCAGCCGCCGAGCACGTCGGTGCACCAGTGCACCGCCAGCTCGGCCCGGGTCAGGCCGACCGCGAGCCCCCACAGCGGGACCACGCCCGTCAGCAGCGCGTGGCCCCGTGGTACTCGGACGCGTAGTGCGACACTGACCACGATCGCGGCCAGGGCGGCCGTGGTGGTGTGCCCGGAAGGGAAGGACCACCCGGAGGCATGCGTCGCCCAGTCGGCATGCGGTGGCCGTGGCCGCTGCACGAGCAGCATCACGCCGTAACGCAGGGCCTGTCCCGCGGCGAGGCAGAACACCCCGAGCGCGACGGCGGCCAGCCGCTGCCGCACCGAGCGCCCGGCAAGAAGGCCCGCCAGGACGACCAGGACGTAGGGGACGACACCGGTCCCGGTCGCGGTCACCCCGCGCGCGAGAGCCACCAGATGGTCGGAGCGGTGGTGCAGGGACCAGGCCAGCACCTGGTCGTCCGGGGACAGAGGAGCGCCGTCGTGGCCGATCACGAGCATGGCCAGAAGGCCGAAGGCGGCCCAGGCGCCGAGCCCGACACTGCCCGCCAGATCCGCGGCGTCCTGCCGCTTCATGACGCCGCAAGCAGGAGCGGGCGCAGCCGGGAGGCGGCAAGGCGCCGCGCCAGCAGCGGACAGCGCCGCAGGACGAGCATGCCCGCCCAGGCGACAGCGGCCCCGACGGCGGCCCCCGCCGCGACATCGTGCGGGTAGTGCGCACCCACCCACACCCGGGACGCCGCCATGACCAGCGCCGCGACGCCGGCGAGGACGCCGAGGCGCCGGGAGACGAACCACAGCGCCACCGCAGCGGCTGCGGCGATGGCCGCGTGATTGCTCGGGAAGGACCAGTCACCTGGCGCCGGACACGCTTCCAGCGTCGCCAGATGCAGGCTCCGGCAGGGCCGGGCCTCACGCACCGCCGACTTCACCAGCAGGTCCACGGCGCAGGCCACGATCACCAGGGCCGGCACGGCCAGCGCCGTCAGTGCGGCCTCGGCGCCCGCCCGGCGCGCCCGCCACCACCCCCAGACCATGAGGACGGCGAACAGCCCGAGCCCGTATGCCGACCAGAGCGTGGCCGCTGTGTCCAGCCAGCCCGGCGCACGCCCGGCAAGATGCACCACATCCCTGTACACGGAGCCGTCGACCGACGCCCCGCCAAAGGCCGCGATCACCCCTGAACCTCCCTCACAGCGGCGGCTTTCGCGGCCCGGCGCGCGCGGTACAGCTCGGCGGCGAGCGGCAGCAGCGATACCACCACGATCAGTGCGACCAGCGGCAGCAGATAGCGGTCCACGTTGGGAACGGACGAGCCGAGGGCATACCCGGCCAATGTCAGTCCCAGCGACCAGCCAAGGCCGCCGACCACCTGCCACAGGGTGAACGTGCGCACCGGTACTCCCAGCGCCCCGGCCATGGGATTGAGGACGGTGCGCACCACCGGCACGAACCGGGCCAGGACCACCGCCTTGCCGTACCCGTAGCGCTGCAGGAGTTCCTCGGCCCGCCGCGCCCCCTCGTGCAGCCGGCGCGAGCGGCTGCGAGCAAGCAGCGCCCCGCCGCCTCTGCGGCCGAGCAGATAGCCGGTCTGCGCGCCGACCAGCGCGCCGGCGGCGGCCGCCAACAGGAGCGGGCCGAGCGGCAGATGGAGCCCGCCCTTGCTGCCGGTGGCGAGCAAGCCAGCCGTGAACAGCAGGGAGTCGCCGGGCAGGAAGACCCCGATCAGCAGGCCGGTCTCCGCAAACAGCACCACCGCCACCCCCACCACGCCGAAGGCGGACAGCAGAGACCGGGCATCCAGCACATTGACAGCGAGCTGCGACGATAGATGGATGGCTGGGGTCATCGCCGTGAGCCCTCGCATTCTGGTCATGATCGGACGAAAGCCGCGCAGCGACATCCGGCGGTCGACTACAATCCTGTAGACGGTCTACTTGACTGTAGACGATAGCGAGGTGGGGAGAGTTCCATGACGGGCACCGACAGCAACGATGAACGCCGCCCGGCGGGCGAACTCGAGGCCGCCGTCATGGCCACCCTGTGGGCAGCCGACGGCCCGCTCACCCCGGGCCAGGTGCAGAGCGACCTCGCGCGCGGGCTCGCGCGGACCACGGTGACGACGATCCTCACCCGGCTGCACGAGAAAGGCGTGGTGAGACGCGACCGCCAAGGGCGCGGCTTCGCGTACTTCCCGGTGCAGGACGCACCGGGGCTGACCGCGCGACGTATGCACACCGAACTCGACCGGGACGATGACCGCGAATCGGTCCTGGCCCGCTTCGTCGCCCAGCTCACGCCGCACGACGAGCAGCTGCTGCGCCAACTCCTCGAAGGCGAGGACTCGTGATCCCGCTCCTTCTGCTCCTGGTGCCGCTCGCGCTGCCGTTCGCGGCCCGGCCGCTGGCCCGGCACGCCGTCCAGCGTCTGGCCCCCGTCCCGGCGCTGTACGTCCTCACCACGAGCGCCCTCGTCCTGGCCGGCACCTCGGTCATCGCGCTGGGCACCCTCGTGCTCACGGGACTGCTGACCCTGCCCGGCCTGGCCGCGCTCGCCGAGCTCATCCACCCCCTGCCCGCGCCCTCGGGACTGCTCGTCCTGCCGGTGTCCGCTGCGGCCCTGGGCGCGCTCGCCGTCAGCACCTGGACACTGACCCGCTGGGCCCTGCGGCAACTGCGCGCCTTCCGTACGGCCACCCGTGAAGCCGACCACCGCCCCACCACCGGCGACCTCTGCGTCATCGAATCCCCCCACCCCGATGCGTACGCCCTGCCCGGCCGCCCGCACCGGATCGTCGTCACCACCGCGATGCTGCGCAGCCTGGACGCCGCCGAGCGCGACGCCCTCCTCGCCCACGAACGCGCCCACAACCAGGGCCGCCACCACTACCTCCTCGCCGCGGCCGAGCTCGCCGCCCACTGCCACCCCGCCCTGCGCACCACCCGCACCGCCATCCGCCTCGCCGTCGAACGTGCCGCCGACGAATCCGCTGCCCGGGCCACCGGGGACCGGCGCCTGACCGCCCGGGCCATCGCCCGCGCCGCCCTGGCCGGACACGCGGCACCCGCCGCCTCCAGTCGCCCGGACTTCGCCCCCGCGGCCACCGCCGGCCCCGTCCCGCAACGGGTCGCCGCCCTCCTCGGCCCCGTCCCGCGCCCACAACGCGCCACGCAGTGGATCGCTGTCCTGCTCGCCTGCTGCGCGGTCCTCTCCGTCACCGCTGGAACAGTCGGCTCGCTCACCTTCCACCATCAGGTCGAGGTTGCTCAGGGCGAAGAGTCGCGCTGAGTGGCGTGAGATACGATCCAGCGCCTTGCGGCGGGCAAGCTCCTCGGACAGGACGGCTCCGGTGCAACCTTCGAGGCCCGGCCCGAGGACAACCTCGGCGACCAGACGCATTTGCGAGAGCACGTCTCAGCGTCTCGTCTGCTGAGCATCTTTCACAGCCCAGGCACGCTCCGATCGCACCTTCGGTGCACGAGCCCGTTAAACGCGCGCCGCAACAACGCATCCCGACGCCTCGGCTTGAGGACCACCTGGGCGCCAGCCAGTTCCTGACGGACGGCGGGCGAGTCGAACTGCTCGCGGCCGTCCGGGTGGGGCACCGGGGCCAGCGTGACGACCTCCTCCAGGCAGCGGCGAATGTGCCCGATGAGGAAGACTCCGATGCGCTCCATTCCGAGCGCGCCGCTCAGGTACGTCCGGCCCTTGCCCTCCTCGCCGATCCGGTGGGCGACGGGCACGCACACCTCAGAGGCATCCGGTCGATGGGTTCCAGGGTGCCAGAGCTAGATCTAGACGGGTCCTGAGTGGTTGGGCACGGGGAGCAGGAGTAGAGAACGCCTGGCCGGATTACACGGTGTGTGTCAGTGATCGCGCTGTGCATTTCTGGTTCAGGCCGTGAGGCCCGTGGAGGTGAGAGCCGCAGCGAGTTCGTGGCGTGCTGGCAGCGGCAGCGCTTGCAGGGGGCGCGGGAGGTTGGGGTCTTCGGCCAGGCCGAGTTGTTCGGCTGCGGCGGACATCACGCGCAGGCTGCCGTACCGGCGGAACAGCTGCCACAGCGGCTCCAGCCTCTCGGACAATGCGGTGGCCTCGGCATCGTTTCCGGCCTGCGCGGCGCGGGTGATGGCAAGGGCAGTGGTGGGGAACAGGCCGCCGACGACCGAGTACCACGCTTCGCAGCCCGCGTTCAGTCCGTTCGCGGCGGCGAAGTCGCCGCTGGCGCCGATGGTGACGGTGTCGGGGATCAGGGCGCGCAGCGCGTCGATACGTGCCTTGGCTTGGGCAGGGTCGTCGGGCACCGGGGGGATCTTGATGGCGGCGACGTTCGGCAACTGGGCGATGCGGCCGTGGAGTTCGTCGGTGAACTTCACGTGCGTGGTGGCGGGGTTGTCGTACACGCACAGCGGGACCGAGAGTTCGCGGGTGACGTCCTCGTACAGGCCGAACACCTCGTCCTCGGTGAGGGCCTGGTAGGTCATCGGGGCAAGGAGCACTGCGGAGGCGCCTGCTTTCTGGGCGTCCTCGGCGAGTTCGAGGACCTGCTTGGTGCGCAGCGCTCCGATGCCGATCATGACCGGCACGCCATCGGCGGCTTCGACGGCGAGGGCGGCCACGCGGGCGCGCTGCTCGCGGGTGAGGTAGGCGTAGCCGCCGGTGGAGCCAAGAGCGCCGATCGATTCTACGCCTGCGGCGGCGAGGCGGGAGACGAGGGTGCTAAACGCCTGCTCGTCGATGCCGCTTTCGGTGGTGGGAGTGAGGGGGAAGGCGCTGAGGCCACGGAACATGTGAGTCTCCAAGTGGGCGGCTGGCAGGCGATGAGCCGGCTGGGGGTGTGTCAGAGGCCGAGGACGAGGCGTGGGCAGGCGGCGCGGGAGACGCAGACCATCATCGTGTCCTGCGCGGCCTGTTCCTCGCTGGTGAGGACGGAGTCGCGGTGGTCGATGAGGCCCTCCAGGACGTCCGTCTCGCAGGTGCCGCAGGTGCCTTCGCGGCAGGAGGTGGGGACCTTCACGCCGGCCTCTTCGACGGCTTCGAGGACCGAGGTGCCCGGCGCCACGGTCACCGTGATGCCCGACTTCGCCAGCTCGACCTCGAACGCTTCGTCCCGGTGCGGGGCTGGCACCTCCTTGGCGGCGAACCGCTCCAAGTGCAGGGAGCCGGCGGGCCAGGCGGCGCACCGTTCCTCGACCGCCTTGAGGAGGCCCTCGGGACCGCAGCAGTACACGAGGGTGCCGGGCCGGGGTGTGCCGAGGAGTGAGTCAAGGTCCAGGATTCCGTGCTCGTCCTGCGGGTGGACACGGATCCGGTCCGGGTAGCGCTTGACGAGTTCCTCTCGGAAGGCCATCGAGGCCCGCGAGCGCCCGCCGTACACCAACTCCCAGTCCGCGCCCTGCCGTTCTGCTTCCTCCAGCATGGGCAGGATCGGTGTGATGCCGATGCCGCCGGCGATGAAGAGGTAGCGCTCGGCAGGCACGAGGCGGAAGTTGTTGCGCGGCCCGCGCGCCCGCACCGTTGCGCCTTCGTGCAACGTGTCGTGAACGTGCCGTGAGCCGCCACGTCCGTCCTGTACGTGCAGTACGCCTATCCGCCACACGTGCAGGTCGTGGGGTGTGGAGCAGAGGGAGTACTGGCGTACGAGGCCGTCGTCGAGGAGCAGGTCCACGTGGGCGCCGGGGGTCCAGGAGGGTAGCGGAGCGCCGTCGACGCGCTGTAGTTCGAGGGCGACGACCGCGTGGGCCTCGTCGGCACGACGGGCCACCACGAGGTCGATTTCGACTTCGGTGTCGGCTGTGGTCATCAGGGTCCTCTCGGGGCTGCGCCGGTCAGGTGGCGCCGCCGTGGTGTCGCAGGGCGTGAGATGCCGGGGCGGGTCAGGACGCGGACACGTGCGGGTTGTGGGCGCATACGGCGGCGGCAACCGCGGCGTCGTCGGCCTGGCCACGTGCTTCGAGGCCCGCAATGACGCCCTCCACGTTCTCCTGCGGCTGGTTCTGGCTGAGCTTGAACTTGGCCTCTATCCGGCTGATGACCAGTTCGACCCCGACGACGGCGCGCAGCTGCCGCTCGATGAACTTCGCCGGGGCCTGGTCGACGGACCAGGGCTCGGCGTAGCCGGTCTCGTGCCGGTCGGTGAGGCGGCGGATCTGCGACTCGGTCCAGACCGGGTCGTCGTGGATCACGAGCTGCCCGTAGACGTGGGCGGTCATGTAGTTCCAGGTGGGAACCACTCGGTGGTGCTCCTGCTTGGTGGCGTACCACGACGGCGTCACGTACGCCTCGGGCCCGCGGACGATCACCAGGGCCTCGCCCTGTGCGGGTTCCTTCCATTGGTCGTTGCCGCGTGCCATGTGGCCGATGAGGGCGCCGTGCTCGCCGGTGTCGGGGGCGTACTCGAAGGGCAGCAGCGTGGACAGGAGTCCCTGTGCGGTGACGGTGACGAGGTCGGAGGCTTGCTGGTTGGTCAGCAGGTCGCGGACGGCGTCCTCGCTGGGCATGAAGTGTTCGGGGACGTACATGGTCAACCTCTCGGCACAAATAGGGAGTAATAGGACCCTCCTGCGGGCATGACGGCAGGAGGGTCCGGCGCGTGTCCGGGTCCTTGCGGTTGCCTTACAGGGGGTTGGTGCGCAGCCAGGTCAGGACCTGCTGGGCGTGTTCGTTCGGCGGGAAGATCGGGTAGAAGGCGTGCTCGATCTCGCCGTCGCGGATGACGAGGGTCAGCCGCTTGAACAGCCTCGTCCCGTCGACCTCGAAGGTGGGAAGGCCGAGGGAGTCGGCCAGTTCGAGGGCCGGGTCGGAGAGCATGTCGAAGGGGAGGGCGAGCCGTTCCACGACTTCGTGCTGGTACTCGGTGTCCTGGCTGGAGAGCCCGTACACGCGGCCGGCGCCCGCTTCGAGGAGATCTTGGAAGTGGTCCCGGAAGCCGCACGATTCGGGGGTGCAGCCGCGGGCTCCGGGGATGGTGTTCCAGCCTTCCGGCAGGTCGGTGCCGGGGCGGCCGGTGAGGGGATAGATGTAGATCACGGTGCGTCGCGGTCCGAGTGCGTCCAGCTCGATCGCCTTGCCCGCGGTGTTGTACAGGGTGACCGAGGGGGCCTTCAGGCCGGGGAGGTGGTCGGCGGCGCCGTCGTCCGCGGGCCTGGGGAGGACGGCGGGGAGTGTCACGTAGTCCTCGCCTCCGTTTCCGGTGTCCGCGGCCGGTACGACTCTGCTGCCGCGGTGAGCGGCTGCGTTCAGGTTGCTGATCAGTGTGGCGCGGCGGGCGGTCAATGCCTCGATGCGCTCGGTGAGTTCGTCGATGGAGTCGCGGTAGCTGGCCAGCGACGCAGGGCAGTCGTCTGCGTGCAGGCTTCCGGCGGCCAGGCACTCGAGGAACGGGCGGGTGCGTTCGACGGGGATTCCCAGCTGGTGGAGGGTTCTGATCTCCTGTACGAGGCGTACGTCGTCCTCGCCGTAGTCGCGGTAGCCGTTGGCGAGGCGTTCGGGTGTGATCAACCCCAGCGATTCGTAGTAGCGCACCGCTTTGGTCGTCACGTCTGCCTGACGTGCAAGTTCACCGATCTTCATGCCGCTCACCTCGCCCTCAACGCTAAACCCTGCCCCTTGGGGCAAGGTCAAGCGTCGTCCCGGTCGGCGAGGACGCGCCGGGCGTCACGGGGCGGGTTGACCGTGAGCAGTGCCGTGATGGCACCGATGATGGCGACGGCGCCGAGGACCTGGAAGGCGAGGGCGTATCCCGAGGCCGGGGAGTCCACCGCATCGACGATCTTGCCGGCCAGGTACGGGCCCACGATGCCGCCGGAACTCATCACAGCCAGGAACACGCCGAGCGTCCCGGCCAGCTGCTCCTTGGGGCAGATTTCGGAGACGGCCGCGTTGAGCAGGGGAAACACCATGGTGCCCAGCCCGTAGCCGACGGAGACGGCGGCGACGACCACACCGGGAATGCCGATCAGCGGCAGGCAGACCATGGACAGGCCGCAGATCAGCAGTCCCGCTCCCGGAATGATGCCCCGGTGGATCCGGGAGCTGACGCCTCTGGTCATCATGCGGTCGCCGAGGTACGACGTCCCGAACAGAGCGACGAGGGCGACCAGGCTCGGGAAGCCGAACATCGTCCCCGCTTCCAGGCGGGAGTAGCCGAGGCCGACTTCGAAGTAGGACGGCAGCCAGGTCAGCACGACGGAGACGAGCGTGTAGAAGGAGAACGCGGCGGCCAGGCCGCCGAGGAAGGTGGGCGTGCGGATGGCGGACCAACTGACTGTGCGCGTGCGGCCGCCCTTCTGCCTCGCGCCCTGGCCGGAGGCGTGTTCGGCGCCGTAGGGTCCGAGAGACCAGGCGGACAGCCACGTCACGACCCAGACCAGGCCGACCACGCACATCGCGAGGAACGCGGACCGCCATCCGTGGGCGGCCACCAGATACGCCAGGACGGGGGCGATGAGGATCTTCGACAGTGCTGCGGCGGACGTGATGAGCGCGCCGGGCAGTGCTCTCTTCTCCACCGGGTGCCAGGAGTAGGCGGCGGTGTGGATCAGGGCGCTCGACGGTCCTTCGAAGAGTCCCAGAAGGAGCCGGCTGGCGACCAGGACGACGAAGCTCGCTGCCACGATCATCGGCAGCAGACACAGCGCCCAGCCGATGGCGAGCGTGCCGAGGGCCCACTTCAGTGGTGCCCATCTGCCGATCGGTCCGGCCAGGAAGCCTCCTGCCGTCATGGCGAAGAAGAAGACGCTTCCGGCGAGGCCGATCTGTGAGGCGCTCAGCCCGAGTTCTTCCCTGAGGGGCTGGGCCGCGATCCCGAGGAGGACCTTGTCACCGTAGTTGATCAAGTACAGCAGCATCAGGACCGAGGTCAGTCCCCATGCCTTGGCACGCGACGGATGTGCCGCTGCCGTCTTGGTAGTTGAAGGTTTTCTGTCTTGAACAGATGGCATTCGGTCACGCCCTTTCTGGGGCGAGGTGAGGCAGGGGCAGTTCCTCTCCGGCCGTGTCGAGGCCGGTATCGCCGCGGAGAGTCCGGGAAACGCCGTGATGTTCTCCGCCCGCAAAGGGGACCTTCTGGCTCGAACCTCGGCGATGGCTGGACGCTAAGCCTTGCCCCCAGGGGCAACGTCAACGGGCGTGCGCGGAATTTACGGGCCGGAAAACGTCTCGTGATCCGTGCCGGAGCCCGTCCAGGGGGCCGGTTCAGGTGGGGAGCAGGTCGGCGGCGCGCTCGGTGACCTCGTGGTGCAGGGCGTCCCGCACGGCCCGCACGGCGGCCTGGGTGACCGCTTCGCGCCGCACCGCGAGCGTGATCGGCAGCCGGATGTCGACCTCGTCGGGCAGCAGCCGTTGAAGCTGTGCCCGGTGGGCGAGGAACGCCGGCAGTACGCCGATGCCGGCGCCCAGGCGGGTCGCTTCGACCTGGGCGAAGACGTTGGTGGAAGTGAAGGCGGGGGTGAGACCCGGCAAGTGACGTCCGATGTCAAGGGCGCCGACCTGGAGCATCGACTCGATGTAGAAAATCAGGGCGTGGTCGCGCAGGTCGGCAAGCGACTCGGGGGCCCCGCACCGGTCGAGGTACTCACGGTCGGCGTACAGCCCGAGCGTGTAGTCGGTGAGGTGCTCGGTCACCAGACGGCTGCCCGTGGGCCTGCCGATGGCCAGGGCGAGATCGAATCCGGACGGGTGCAGGGTCAACTGCCGTGTCGCGGTGATGAGTTCGGCCTGCAGTCCCGGATGGCGGCGACGTACTCGGGTCAGGGCAGGGGTGGCGATCACGGTGCCGAAGCCGTCGGGCGCGCTCACCCGCACGGTCCCGTGCAGTGAGGCCGTGTCCTGGCCGGACACCACGTCGGCGACACGGTCGAGGGCGTCCTCGATCGCGCGGGCGCTCTCCGAGACGGCCTTGCCCGCGTCCGTCAGCACCCAGCCCTCGGTGCCCCGCTCCATCAGCCGCACGCCCAGGCTCTTCTCCAGCGCACTGATCCGGCGGGAGACCGTGGTGTGGTCGACACCGCGTACGTCGGCGGCGGCCACCATGCGTCCGGTGCGGGCCACGGCGAGCAAGTGACGCAGATCGTCGGCACGGAGCTTGCGGGGGTCGACCGTGCCCCGGCCCGCGTCCGGGCGGGGGGGCGGCTGCTCGTCGGCTGCTCCGTTACGGGGTTGCACGCACGCAGCGTATCTGCATTTCTGCACAGCGACTCTGCGTCATTGGCGATTGAACGCACACCCAGGAGGGGGCACAGTCGGAACGCCGCCCAGCGGCCCCACTCCCCCTTCGTTCCTCCCACCGTCGAGAGGTTCTCCATGATTGCCAGTCTGTCCCTGCCACGGATCATGCGCGTCGGACGCGGTGCCGCAGACGAGTTGGGCGACGTCGTCACCGGTTTGGGGCTGAGCCGCCCACTCATCGTGACGGACGCCTTCCTGGTCTCGACCGGTGCGGCGAATCGTTTGACGGCTACGCTGCGGGACGCCGGCCTGCACCCGCAGCTGTTCTCCGACACGGTGCCCGATCCGACCACCGACTCACTCGCCTCCGGATTGAAGACCCTGCACGACCACGAAGCGGACGTCGTGGTCGGATTCGGCGGCGGCAGCCCGATGGACACAGCCAAGGCCCTCGCCCTCCTCGGCGCGCAAGGCGGCCAGATGCGCGACTACAAAGCGCCCCGCACCAACCACGGACCCGCACTCCCAGTGATCGCCGTGCCCACCACCGCAGGCAGTGGATCGGAAGCGACCCAGTTCACGATCATCAGCGACAGCGCGACAGACGAGAAGATGCTCTGCGTAGGTCCCGCGTTCCTTCCCACCGCCGCAGTGGTCGACTTCGAACTGACCATGTCGATGCCTCCCCGGCTGACCGCCGACACCGGCATCGACGCACTCACCCACGCCGTCGAGGCATACGTCAGCAGCAAGGCCAACCCGTTCTCCGACAACCTCGCACTCACCGCGATCACGACCATCGGACGCCGACTCCGCCGCGTCTACGCGGACGGCAGCGACGCCGAGGCCCGCGAGGCGATGATGCTCGCCGCCACCCAGGCCGGAATCGCCTTCTCCAACTCCAGCGTGGCCCTCGTCCACGGCATGAGCCGCCCCATCGGCGCACACTTCCACGTCGCCCACGGCATGTCGAACGCCATGCTGTTCCCCGCGGTAACCGCCTTCTCCATCCACGCCGCCTCCAGCCGGTACGCCGACTGTGCCCGTGCCCTGGGCGCCGCGACCGCCACCGACAGCGACGCCAACGCCGCCGACAAGCTCGCCGACGCACTCCGCACGCTGTGCCGTGACCTGGAAGTCCCCACGCCCCGTGACTACGGCATCAACCGGGACGAGTGGACCCGCCTGACACCTCTCATGGCCGAACAGGCCCTCGGGTCCGGTTCCCCCGCCAACAACCCCGTCGTGCCCACCGCCGACGAGATCCAGACCCTCTACTCCCAGGTCTACGCCTGACACCCGCCCCGCAGGAGGAGCCGCAATGCCCACGACAGCAAACGCCCCCGCGCCCATCGACCACTACATAGCTGGACGTCTCGACAACCGCGGCGCCGAGCACCGCAGCGACGTATACAACCCTGCGACCGGCCAGGTGACGGGCCTCGTCGCACTGGCGACCCCCGAGGACGTGGACACAGCGGTTCGGTCCGCCGCCGAGGCGTTCGAGGCATGGTCCGTCACCCCGCCGCACGTTCGCGCCCGAATCCTGTTCCGGTTCCGGGACTTGGTGGAACGGGAGACGGACCGGCTGGCCGCGATCATCACGGCCGAGCACGGCAAGGTCCTCGACGACGCGAAGGGCGAAATCGTCCGCGGGCTCGAAGCCGTCGAGTTCGCCTGTGGCATCCCCCAGCAGCTCAAGGGCGAGTTCTCTGAGAACGTCGCCCGTGCCGTGGACGCGGTGTCCCTGCGCCAGCCGCTTGGGGTCGTCGCCGGCATCTCGCCGTTCAACTTCCCGGCCATGGTGCCCCTGTGGATGTTCCCCGTGGCGCTCGCCTGCGGGAACACCTTCGTGATGAAGCCGTCGGAGAAGGACCCGACCCTCAGCGTCGAACTCGCCAAGCTCCTCACCGAGGCCGGGCTGCCCAAGGGCGTGTTCAACGTTGTCCACGGCGACAAGACGGCCGTGGACGCCCTCCTTGCACATGACGACGTCGAGGCCGTCAGCTTCGTCGGCTCGACGCCCATCGCCGAGTACGTCCACAAGACCGCTTCCGCTAACGGCAAGCGTGTCCAGGCGCTCGGCGGCGCCAAGAACCACATGGTCGTCATGCCCGATGCTGACCTTGACCAGGCCGTTGCGGCGCTGATGGGTGCTGCCTATGGCTCGGCGGGCGAGCGGTGCATGGCGATCGCGGTTGTCGTGCCTGTCGGAGAGGCCACTGCGAACGCTCTGCGTGAGCGTCTGGTCGCGGCGCTCGCCGAGCTCAGGGTCGGCCCGGGTACCGAGGCTGGAGTCGAAATGGGGCCGTTGGTCACCAAGGCCCACCGCGACAAGGTGGCCGACTACCTCGACGTGGGCACCGGTGAAGGCGCCGAACTGGTTGTCGACGGCCGCAAGATCCCGTTCCCCGGGCACGAGGGAGGCTTCTTCCTCGGAGGTTCCCTGTTCGACCAGGTGACTCCTGAGATGCGGATCTACCGCGAGGAGATCTTTGGCCCGGTGCTGGCCATGGTCCGCGCCCAGTCCTTCGCCGAGGCCCTTCAACTGGTCAACGACCACGAGTTCGGCAACGGCACCGCGATTTTCACCGCCGACGGGCACACGGCCCGCACCTTCCTGGCCAAGGTCAAGGCGGGCATGGTCGGCGTCAACGTGCCGATCCCGGTCCCCATGGCCTTCCATTCCTTCGGCGGCTGGAAGCGGTCCCTGTTCGGTGACCACCACATCCACGGCCCCGAAGGCGTGCGCTTCTACACCCGCTACAAGACCGCCACCACCCGCTGGCCCAACGACAGCCAGGTCCGCGCAGACTTCGCGATGCCAACCCACGGCTGATCCCACCGGCATGACGAGTAGGACCTCCCTGGCCGCATCGACACCACTGCTCGGAGCGCGTCGGCTGCGGAGTTCATCTGTTTGGGTTGCCCGCCGCACCTGACCACCGATGATTCCTCCGACCATGGCAGGCCCGCATCCGAGTCCGGGAGATTGGCCGGGCGAGTATCAGCCGTCGGCCGACGCACGCTCGCTGGAGCTGGGAGGCAGACCTTCACGAGGCCGACGTGTGTGGTGGAGACGGGCACTTCGTCCTGCTGGCCAGCACCATCTTGCGGCGAAGCCATCACCTGCACCCGGACATCGGGCAGCGGCTCAGTGGCTTCGGCCCGGGGGCGGTCGGGTCGGCAACGCCCGGATCGGAAGGTTGGTCTCAGACGGCGCGTGGAGCAACTGCCGGTTCTCAACGGTCAGCTGGTTGACAGCACGGACGAGGTGCTCGACATCCACCCGCAGCTGTGCCACCTCGGTGGTGCCTTTGGCGCGGAGTTCCTTCAGCTTGACGATCTGCTGGCGCAGGCGGATCTCGGACTCGGGCAACTGCCCGCGTTCCCTGACCCGCGCGTAGAAGTCGTTCTTGATGTCCAGGTGGCGCTGGGTGAGCGCGTTGCGGGGCACGCCGGCTTCCTGGGCCAGGGCGACGATCGTCAGCGTGCCGGTGGAATGCTCCGGGTTTCCCTGCAGGATGCGGTCCATGGCCGCGCGGATGCGGTCGCGTTCGTCGGGTGCAGGGCTCATGCGGTGCCGTCCTGGAGGCTGATGCGGGTGCGGCGGTGGCCATCGGCGAGGTCGCGCAGCCGAGTGGCGTTGTGGCGCAGGCGCTCGCCCAGCGGGCCGGGGACGCGGCCTGCCTGCTGGTCCAGTGCGGTGGCGCGGCGGTGGAGGCCGGCGGCGTGAGGCTGGCGTCACCGTCGAACGTGTCCTGACCGACAACGGCTCCTGCTACCGCTCACACGCCTGGCGCGACCTGCTCACCGCGGCCGGGATCGCCCACAAGCGAACCCGGCCCTACCGGCCGCAGACCAACGGGAAGGTCGAACGCTTCAACCGCACCCTGCTGGACGAATGGGCCTACGCCCGCCCCTACCGCTCGGAGACCGAACGCCGCAAGGCGTTTCCCGGCTGGCTGCACACCTACAATCACCACCGCGGACACACCGCGCTGAAAGGCCAACCACCCGCCAGCCGCGTCCCCAACCTCTCAGGGCAATACACCTAGGGCTCTCCATGTAGGCGGGGGCAGGTTCGTGAGCTCGGCCCGCACCAGCGAAGCCGGCCGGTAGGAGAGCGAAGAGGGGGGCCTCCCCATGGCTGTTGGGGAGGACCCCCCCCCACAGCTTCACATTGGCGTATGGACCAGCGGGACGCCATGATTCCTCACTCTGAACTATGGCCGTCTACCTAAACGGGGGTTGGCATGCGCGGGAAGGCTGAACGGGGCAATGGAGTGGCGTCGCATCGCACGTTCGTGACCACGGACCCTCACGCTGCCGTCGATCCTCTACCCATGGGTGCCGCCGCGGTGCGGTGCCCTATCAGTCCTCAATCGTGGTATCCGAGGTAGGCGGCTCCGCCTATGCGAGGGTCTGCCAGGGCTGCGATGCGCTCTCGGTAGTCGTGGCTCAGGGTGGCGAGAGTGGAGACGCGCTCCATCGGGACCCATTCGAGTCCCACTTGATGTTGGTCTTCGATGGAGCCCCCAGTCAGGGCCGTGCTTCCGGTCATCGTGCACAGGAATGTGATCTCGACTCTATGGATGGGCTCCCCGTCTTCGTGGCCGTGGGGCCGCTCTCGCACCCACAGCAAGCGGTGGGCGATCACAGCGAGGCCGATGCCCTCGTGGCAGTGGGATTGGGTAGTTCAGCAGGAAGACCCGAGTCCAGGCTCATGCCTCTCTGGCGCATTGTGCGCTGCTACGGTGCGGGCAGGTGGTTTCCGGGCTTGTCCAGCCACAGATGTTGCCCTTCCGGGGTGACGGTGATGCCCACCCGGTCGCGTCCGGGACGACCGATGCGGTCCCACCGTGTCCAGGCGGTCTCGACCTCGTCCCACAGCTGCCGGGGCCCGTACTGCGCGATGACGTACTGGTGCTGATCGGGCACGTAGTCGGCTGCGGCCCAGGAGGAGCGGTCGTCCGACAGAAGCCACCAGGTGACTTCCCCGCTGTCGTCGTCGGCCTCGACTTCCATGTGCCAGACGCCGTGCACGGCGAGATCGAGGTGGAAGAGGGCATCCGCGTCCCGTGAGATGGCCAGTGGGTTGGTGCGGGTGCTGGCCTCGATGGCGTCGTCCTGGTGGTGGAGCCAGTCGCGCAGGAAGCCGCGTTGTGGTCGCCCGGGGCGTGAGCGCATGAACGCCGGGTGGCCGGTGAACCGGCCGTGGGCCTTGCCGTTGCCCACGTCGAGGACTGCGAAGGAGTGGCCGAAGAACGAGCCGCCCCACGGTGCGACGATTCTGCCGCCGGGAGCCTGCTCTACCCAGGTGTAGGGAATCTCGGGCACGGTGTAGGAAGCGATGATCCGCCCGTACGGGGCGCCCGGGGGCCAGCCGGCTGTGCCGTCCCCGCACACCATCCGTGGCTGGTACCCGGCTGCCCGCACATTGCTTTCGGCCTGCTTGACCAGTTCGGGATCCACATCGACCGCAATGACGTGCTCGTCGCCGAGCCGGTGAGCAAGCCACGCGGTTTGATACCCGGTACCCGCGCCCACATCCAGTACCCGATCCCCCTCGCTGACACGGAGGAGGTCCAGCATCTGCAGCATCATCGACGGCATCGAGCTGGAGGAGGTAGGCAGCCGGAACCCCCCGCTCCCGACTGGGTTCCCGTCGTTGACCTGGGTAGTCAGTGGCCAGTCCTCGTAAACGGCCTGAAGCCACCCGGCAGGATCCGAACGACGCGAGAGAATGCCGTGCGGGGTCTCGAAGATGTCCGGCAGGAACAACTCCCGTGGCACGGCGGCCACGGCGGCTTCCCAGCCAGCCAGAGGAGCGGCCTTCTTCCGCAGGGCCAGCAGCAAGTGTTCGGGGCTGGTCACCGCTCGTCCGGATCCTTGTCCGGCGGGATGGGCCGCTCCCACTTGCCGTCGCTCTCCTTGGGCGGCTGCTTCTGGTCGCCCTCCTGGCCTTCCTTGCCGTCACCGTGTCGGCCCATGGCCATCCCTCCCCCAGTCGTGACCCAACAGAGTTTCTCCTATCCAGAGCGTGATGGAAAGTGGTCGTCTGGAAAAAGGCGTTCGACGCAGTCGGGCAGGAGATTCGACCGGGTGACGGTTCCCGCTGGCGGCCCCTTGATCGCGGTGAGAATCCGCCAGACAGGAGGAGGTCGGTGTGCTCGTCGCCGACCCTCAGCTGGTCCTTTTAGGTGCTCGCGGGCTACACCAAGACGGCCACATTCGAAGGTTCCCATTGCCGTATCGGCCAGAGGTCGAGCGTCTCCGCGATGGGGCGAGGTGGGAATTCGCCCAGAGCAGACAGGCAACGACTGCAAAAGACTGGAACCTCCACCGGGGTCACGTCAACGTACAACGTCCCGGAAAGGCCAGGCCAGATCACCTGATTACGACGCTGTGGCGAGGGTTGTGAACTCACTCCGCAGTCCTACGCGTGAGATGTCGTGCTGGCTGGCCCCAATTTTGGAGGATGTCTACTTGGTTCTGTTGGCCGAACCGCTCGCTTCGTTTCACTCGATTGTTCTGTCCTCGGCGCACTGGGCGCTTGGTTGGGACGGGCGGTGGGTTATTTCGGTACGACCTCAAGTTGGCAGTGTGCCTGGGTCTGTGCGGTCGGACTCTTCTGCGTGGATGTGCTGCAACGAAGCTACTGCGGGGCCGCGCAGTCCTTGTGCGCAAGCGGCACTCTCGAACTCAACGCGCGGCCAGTGGCCTGGGACACATGGATTCCCGAGCAGGGGGCCACGTGACGTCGCGACTCTGGCTCTGCGCCTGTACCAACTGGCACCTCGGGTCATTCCGTGAAACTGCCGGTCTTAGCTGATGCGGCGCAAAATAGATGACGATCGCCGGTTAGCCAAACCGGCGATTATCGCGACCATTGAGGTGTTCGCACTTCGGCTGCGCTTGGCGGTGGAGCCGTGGCGGACGCAGGCAGCTTCGCGTTGGTAAGAGGAGGCCCGAAGCAGCTTCGCTGCGGCGTCTATGCCGTAGGCAGCGTGTGCCGCTGGCAGGCGGCCGTCCTGGCGCAGACCGCGCAAGGTGATGCTGCCGCGCCCTGTCGCTCCTCGCTCCCCAGCAAGGAAACCCTGCCATGTGCCGATCCGTGATAACTCCTGCCCTTTTCCGCTCCGAGATGACAACGGGCCCTGCCCTCGGCATCTGTGAGGTGGCGGCGTGGCGGTAGCGGTGCGGCCCGGGGAAAAGCTGACGGTCGATGATGTGTGTGACGAGCTGGGGATAGCTCGATCCACCTTCTATGACTGGCGACAGAAGGGGCGAGGGCCGCGCTGCATCCGACTTCCCAACGGCAGCCTCCGGGTACGGCGCAGCGACTTCGAAAACTGGCTTAGTGGTTGTGAGGATGCCTCTTGATCGGTGGCACGTTTGACGTACGGATCTACAACATTGAGCGCCGGACGCGAGCGAACGGATACACCTACAAGGTGGCCTGGAAGGTCGGCACGAAAAAGCACAGCAAGACCTACCCGACCAAGGCACTCGCGGATGCCCGACGCTCTGATCTGTTGACCGCAGTCAAGCGCGGCGAGCCCTTCAGCGCCGAGACCGGCATGCCGATCTCATACTCCAGCAAGGCGGCGGATACCAACTGGTATGACCTTGCCGTCGAGTTCGTCGACAAGACATGGCCGCACTTCTCTGCCAACCAGCGGAAGAACGTAGCCAAGGCGATGACCCCCGCCACCATCGCCTTGCTTCGGACGCCCCCGAAGCAGTTTGATCCGGTCAAGGTGCGTACTGCGCTGCGCGAGTGGGCCTTCAACTCAAAGCGCCGGACCAACCCCGAAGAGCCGATACCCGACGAGGTTCGCGTCATCCTCGACTGGGTCCAGCGCAACACGCTGTCGATGGCGGCTTGGGAGCAGTCGGACCGGATCGACACGGTCGTCTCCGCTCTCGGAACCCTGCTGGACGGCACTACGGCAGCAGCCAGCTCCGTGACCCGCAACCGGCGGATCATGAACCTGGCGATGGAATATGCCGTTCGTCACGGCATCCTGCGTGAGAACCCCCTACCGAAGGGGAAGGGCAGCGGAGGCGGCGCACCCAAGGTCGCCCAGGCCATCGACAAGCGCTCGCTGTTGAATCCGCAGCAGGTCACCGTGCTCCTCGACTGGATAGGCAAGCGCCCTCGGCGGGGGCTCATCTACCGGGCCTTCTTCGCCACCCTGTGCTACGAAGGCCCGGTAGACTGGCCTGCGACCGGAGGAAGTCGTCGCGCTGTATGTGAGCGACGCCACGCTCCCCGAAACGGGCTGGGGCGAGTTCATCGTCCATGACGCCCGGCCGGAGGTCGGCAGCCAGTGGACCGATACCGGTAAGCCCCACGACGACCGGGACCTGAAGGGGCGAGCGGAGGGCGACACCCGGACCGTGCCCATCCACCCCGACCTCGTCGCCTTCCTCCGTGTGATCATCGACCGCTACAAGCTCAAGCCGACCGACCTCCTCTTCCCCGGGGAGAACGGCGGCATGCTGGCGGGCTCGGTGTTCCGACGGGTCTGGATGAAGGCCCGAAAGGCTGTTCTCAAGCCGCACGAGTTCCAGTCGCCCGCAGGCAAGCGCGTGTATGACTGCCGCCACACCTGCCTCACGGCGTGGCTCAACAAGGGCATACCCCCGGCCCAGGTCGCCGAGTGGGCAGGTAACAGCGTGCCCGTGCTCCTCGCCATCTACGCGAGGTGCATCGCCGGCCAGCTGGCGAACTACCTGAAGCAGATCGAAGAGATCCGCTACGTCCCCGGAGCGGTGTAGTCGGACACGTTCGAGGGCGGTGCGGACCCCAGGTAGAGGTGGCCCGCACCGCCCTTCGGCGTGGTTCGACAGGGGGCATTCGGGTGCATTTGGGCGGGGGAGGCTGGGGGACGCATGGGGACAGGCACCCGTAGAGGCCCATTTCCAGCCGGTGTCAGCCGGACTCCCGTGCCTTCCGGCGAGGCGGTGCACGCTGGAACTCTGCGAGGGTCAGACGCTGTTTGACCAGGCAAAACGCGACCGACCTGACGTGGTGTCAGTGGTGCCCCCGGCAGGACTCGAACCTGCGGCCAAGCGCTTAGAAGGCGCCTGCTCTATCCACTGAGCTACGGGGGCCGGTCTCCGTCGCGGATGGGCGGGCTCGCTCGTCCCCCGGAGTGACCATGGCGGGGTCAAGGATAGGGGGCCGTGGGGCTCGTCCTGCTCGCTTCACGTCCGCGACGCCATGTGGAGGTTCAGTGAAGCGATCCCGATAATCGCAGGCGGGTGCGATTTCTGCAGCGGTTTTGGCGCTGTGAGGTGTGGGTGTTGCGCAGTCGTTATGGGTGCGGCGGGGTTGCAGGTGGGTCACGGGGGGTGAATGAGGGCATTGCCTGCTGAAAGCGTCCATTTTCGTCAGGATCAACCGTGAATACGCTTCAAAAGCGTCGCAAAATTGGGCATTCTGCACATGTGGCGATCTTGGACGTACGGCCTGAACTGCTCGACGCGCTCACGGCACTGCGTGAGCGGGTTGCCGCCGCGCGCTTTCCGCTGCCGCTGCCCGGCGCCGAACGTGCCCGACGCTCCCGGGCGGAGCTGCTGGCGCAGCTCGACGACTACCTCCTGCCGCGGGTACGGACCCCCGAGGCGCCGCTGCTCGCGGTGATCGGCGGCTCGACGGGCGCGGGCAAGTCGACGCTCGTGAACTCGCTCGTGGGGCGCAGGGTCAGCGAGGCCGGCGTGCTGCGGCCCACGACACGCACCCCGGTGCTCGTCTGCCATCCGGATGACCGGCCCTGGTTCGTGGGCGAGCGCGTGCTGCCTCGCCTGGAGCGCGTGTGGGTGCCTCGTCAGGACACACCCGGCACCCACGACGGAACCGGACTCGGCACTTCCATGGGAGTGGGCGGCAGCTTCGGCCTCGGTGACGAGCCCGCTATGGGGGCCTCGCGGGCGGGCGTCCCGGGAGCGGGCCCGCTGCGGCGGGACGCCGGATACCACCCGCAACCCGAGCACTACCAGCAACCCGAGCATTACCGGCAATCCGAGCATTACTCGCAGCGGGGCACGCATTTCTCCGGCTGTGCCTCCGGATACTCCTCCGCGTATTCCTCAGGGCACTCCTTCGGATACTCCTCCTCCGCGCATCCGGAATCCTCCGCGTATCCGGCCTCCTCCCCGTACTCCTCCGCGCCCTCCCCCTACTCATCCGCGTATCCCTCGCCGTCCCGCCGTCCGGATCCGTATGCGCGTCATCAACCGGATGAAGCGAGTTCAGGGCTCCCCGAGGGCATGCGACAGGATGAAGACGAAAAAGAGGACGGAAGCGTCGCCCTGCGTCTGGAGACGGACGCGGGACTGCCGCGCGGCCTCGCTCTTCTCGACGCGCCCGACATCGACTCCCTCGTCGCGCGCAACCGCGACCTCGCGGCAGAGCTGATCTGTGCCGCCGACATCTGGGTCCTGGTCACCACGGCCGCCCGTTACGGCGACGCCGTGCCCTGGCACCTGCTGCGTACCGCCAAGGAGTACGACGTCACGCTCGCGACCGTGCTGGATCGGGTGCCGCACCAGATGGCGGCCGAGGTTGCCGGCCAGTACGGCGTCCTCCTGGAGCGCGAGGGCCTCGGTCAGGTGCCGCGCTTCACCATTCCGGAGCTGCCCGAATCCGCCGGCGGCTCCGGGCTGCTGCCCGTGTCCGCCGTGTGCGGGCTGCGCGACTGGCTGGAGCGGTGCGCGAGCGACCCCGCCGCACGGGAGGCGGCGGCCGGCAGGACCGCCGCCGGAGCGCTCCGCTCGCTGCGCCCCCGCATCGCCTCCCTGGCCGGCGCGTCGGCCGCACAGTACGCGACGGCGCTGCGGCTCACCCAGCAGGTCGAGACGGCCTACGAGAGCGCCACTTCCCGGCTGCGCGCCCGTATCGTCGCCGGAGAGCTGCTGGCGGGCGACGCGGCAGCACACTGGCGCGGCTTCCCCACCGACAGCGAGGGCGACGAGCTGTTCGACGCCTTCACCGAGGGGCTGACCGCTCTGCTGTCCGGCGCCGTCGCCGCCGCCGATGAACGGATCATCGAGGAACGCCGCACCGGACCCGAGTCGGCGCTGAACCTTCCGCCGGCGGCAGGCGCGAGCGGGGAAGGGGAACGGGGCCGCATCGGCGTACTCGTACGCCGGTGGCGCCGGTGCGTCGAGGAACTCGTCGACGAGGAAGTGTGCGCCGCCGGCCGCGCCGTCTCACCGGATGGTGAGACAGAACATGTCACCGGCCTGCTCGCCGCCGCCCTTCTCGGCGGACGGCGTGTGGTGGGAGCTGAGGCCGCGCTGAGCGAACTGCTCGGTGAGGAGAGCGCCCAGGGGCTGCGTGAGCGCTGCACAGCGCTGCTGAACGGCTGTGTGGAGCGCGTCCTGGACGGCGAACGCGACCGCCGGCTCGCCCCGTTGGACGCGCTGGATGCCGGGCCGGAACCGCAGATGGAGCTGGTGGCCGCGTTCTCCGTGCTGAGCAAGGCGGAGGCGGCCGGTGAATTCCCGCCGACGCGCACGTCGGGCGGCTTGCAAAGCGTGCACAGGGAGAGGTGACCGGGGTGGCTTCCACTGAGTCCGGAGCGGACGGAACGTCCGAGGGGCGGGAGTCCCGCCACGAGCGGGATGCCTCGACACGCGAACCGGGGGGCGGTGCGTATGCGCCGGGCCCGTATGGCGCGTACGCGTGGGGAGGTGCTCCGCACGTACCGGATGGTGCGCCGCGCGTACCGGGCGGGGCGCCGCGTGTACCGGATGGTGCACCAGCGGTTGAGGATGCGCGCGTGCGGGAGGGCGCGCGGGTGCGGGAGGGCGCGTACGCGCCGGATAGGGCGCGCGGGTGGGGGGAAGCGCACCTTCCGGGCGGTGGGTGCGGAACGGGCGGTGAGCGGGAGTCGGGTGGTGCGCGCGCCCCCGAGGACGTACCCGCGCGGGCACGGGTGGACGAGAGCGCGCCGGACCGTGCGGACGCACCGGATGAAGCGCTGGTACGGGGTGGCGGGACCGCACCGGACGACACCGGCGCCCGGCTCGGCCCGTCAGATTCGGGCGACGCGGAAACAGGTGGCGGGCGGACTGAGTGTCCCTCGTGCTCCGGTCGCGTGGAGAGGGCGGAGGGGGCCGAAGGGGCCGAGCGGGCTGAGCGTGTCGAACACGCCGGACACATCGGGTACGTCGGACAGAGTGAACGTATCGAAGAGATCGAGCGGGCCGGACTCGCGGAGGGCATCGGGCGCTCGGAACCTGTCGAACGCTCGGAGCGTGCCGGGCATTCTGGGCGTGCCGAGTTCTCCGAACGGATCGAGCGCCCGGAGAACGCCGAGCGGGACGGGCACGCCGAACCTGTCGCTCCTGCCGGGCGCCTTGCTGGGCAGGGGCGTTCCGAGGATGGCCGGCGCTCGGAGGGTGGCGCGTACGCCGAGCGTGCCGTACCTGTCGAGCGTCGCGAGCCTGAGCGATCCGGACGCTCCGAGCCTGTCGCGCACTCCGGACCCCTCGCGGCCCCCACGCGCGCGGAGCGGCCCGAGTGCCCCGAGCGTGAGCTTCCCGTCAAGGCCGAGCCTTCCGGCCGGGCCGAGATTTCCGACTCGGCTGAGCTTCCCGGCGGGGCCGACCGTTCCGGATGCGGCGAAGCGGAGGTCCAGGAGCCTCGACCGGGCGAGGCTCAGCAGCGGGTGAAGAGCGCGCCAGGGCGCGGAGATGCCCCGAGGGGCGGAGCGGCGGCGGCGCACACCCGAGCCGCGCCCGAACCCGACGTTCCCTGGGGAGACGGACTGATCGCCCGCCGCGCGCCTGCCGAGCGCGTGCGAAATGCCGAGCATCCGGTGCGCGGCGAACATCCGGACCCCGAGCACGCTTACGCCTCCCCAGGAGGGCATGGCGCGCCCTCGATGGGCCGCCCGCACGCGCATGGCCCATCGGAGCACAGAGCGCACCCGCACGAACCGGAGCCGTCCGCGCGTGCTGGGGTGGGCTCGCGCACGAACCAATCGGACGCGCCTGCCTTCACCGCGCCGGTGTCGGCGCCCGGGGCCTCCGTCCCGGCGGAGCCCGCCTCGGCGGTGCCCACCCCGGAAGCGCCCGCTCCGTCAGCGTCCATCCCGGAAGCGGAGGCATCCGCTCCGCCAGCGCCCGCTCCGGCAGCGCCTGCGTCCAGCTCGCGCATCCCGGGGGGCGCGCCCGTCCAGGCCAGGCCGGCTCAGGGCAGCCCGGTCCAGGACCCGTCCGCTTCCGGTGCCCCCGGCCGAGACGTGTCCGCTCCCGGCATGCAGGTGTTGGACTCGCCCAGGGGCGAACCGGTACTGACGGATCCGCTGACCGGATGGTCGTCGAAAACCCGCTCCGGGGAGCGTGTCGAACCCGCGTACGAGGCCCCCTCGACCCCGCTGAGCGGTGGCGGAAACTTGTGGGGCGTGTCCGAGGTTTACGACCAGCGGGCCGACGAACTGGGTGCCGCCGACTGGCTCACCGGGGACAAAGGCAAGGAAACCGACGGGGCTCCGGGGGGCTCCGGAGCCGTTCGGTACGAAAACGGCGCACCGGATGAAGGCACTTACGCGCCGGACGCCGCCGACGAGACGCTGGACCAGCGACTTGGAGCGCTGCGCGAGCTGATCGGCCTCTCCCGTACCAGGCTGGAGGCCGAGACGCTCGCCGAGGCCGGACGCGTGCTCGACGGGGCGACGGCGCGCCGTGGCCTGACCCGCGCGTACACGACCGTCGCGCTCGCGGGGGCGACGGGGAGCGGCAAGTCGTCCCTCTTCAACACGCTGACGGGATCCTGGTTCGCGGAGGTCGGCGTGCGGCGTCCCACCACCGCGGCGCCCGTCGCGTGCACATGGGAGGTGGAAGACGCTGATGGCGCCGACGGTCTGCTCGACCGGCTCGGCCTTCCGCAGCACGCGCGCCACCGCGCGCGGGATGACGCCTTCAGCGGGATGGTGCTGATCGACCTGCCGGACCATGACTCGGTCGCTCCGGGCCACCGTGAACAGGTCGACCGGATGCTGGAACTCGTGGACGCGGTGGTGTGGGTCGTCGATCCCGAGAAGTACGCGGACGCCGTCCTGCACGAGCGCTATTTGCGGCAGTTGGCGGGGCACGCGGAGGTGACGTTCGTCGTGCTCAACCAGACCGACCGGCTCACCCGGGACGCGGTTGACGCGGTTCTGGAGGATCTGCGACGGCTCCTGGACGAGGACGGGATGGCGCTCGGCGAGCACGGTGAGCCGGGGGCGGCCGTGCTGGCCGCCTCCGCGCTCACGGAGGAGGGCGTCGGCCAGTTGCGCGAGGACCTGGGCGAGTTCATCGCCGGCCGCCGGGCCTCCGTACTACGCCTCAGCGCCGACCTGGACGGAGCGATGGAGCGCCTGCGTCCCGTGTACGCGGATCCCGGGCCCGGTGCCATGTACGGGCCGGCGGGGCTGACGGACATCGCCCGTCAGGACTTCGAGGACCGTCTGGCCGTCGCTGTGGGCGCTGCCGCCGCCGGCCACGCCGCCGAACGTGCCTGGTTGCGGCGGGCGCAGGAGGCGTCCGGCACGCCGTGGGTCCGGATGCTGCGCTGGTATGTGAGCCGGGTGACGCCGGAGACGGATGCGCCGTCCCAGGAGACGGCTTCGCGGGCGGGCAGCCTGGAGCCGCGCCCCTGGGAGACCCTGCAACAGCCGCTCGCCGCACGTCCGGTGGTGGCGCAGGCCGTGCGGGACTTGGCGGACGCCGCCGCCAGTGGTCTGCCGGGGCCCTGGGCGCGCACCGTCAGGGACGCGGCCCGGCGCGGCGCGGCAGGACTGCCGGAGGCTCTGGACAAGGTCATCGAGGAAAGCGCCGGGCCTCTCACCACCACCTGGAGAGGCGGCGCCAAGACGGAGCGCGGCGCCCGCGCCGGGGCCGAGCGGCTCGACGGCTCCGGCGAGGCGGCCTCCGGCGACGCGGCGGACGGGGAGGAAAGCGAGAATCCGGCGCCGGAAAACTCGCACTCGGTACACGATGAATCGGCGGGTGCTCGCGCACCGGGGGGCGAACGGGCGAATACCCGGGAGAGCAAGCGGGGGAGGAAGCGGGCCGGTCGTGCCCGGCCGGCGCGCCCTTCCTGGCACATTGCCGCTCTCGCCGGACAGTGGCTGCTGTTCACCCCGCAAGTGGCCGGTGCGCTCTGGCTGCTGACGCTGATGATCACCGGCCGTGCGCTCAACACGATGCTGGTGCCGTTCGCGGTCCTGGTGGCGGGCACCGTGGGCGGGCCGCTGCTCGCGTGGGGGTGCCGGGCGGCGGCTCGCGGACCGGCCAGGACCTATGGGCTGGAAGAGGAGCGCAGGCTGCGCGAGTCGGCTGCGGCCTGCGGCCGGACGCGCGTGCTGGAGCCGGTGGCAGCCGAGCTGATGCGCTATCGCGAGGTGCGTGAGCAGTACGCGATCGCGGCCGGCGCGGTGGGACGGAACGTGCACGGTGCAGCCGGTGTGGTTGGTGCGGCCGGTGCGGCGGGGACGTTCAACGAGCTCGATGTTCGGGACGCTCTGGGCGGGCCGGACATGAGGGGCCCGGCTGACGAAGTGGGCCCGGCAGACGGACTGGACGCGGCAGACCTGCCCGACGCGGCGGACCGGGCGGTTGTGCCGGGCGCGGACAGTGCGGATGGGGCGGAAGGCACGATTCCGGCGGGGGCGGGTCACTCACGCGAGTGACGGAGTTGTCCACAACCGCTGGGTAATCCCCAGATCCGAAGCCGTTCCCCCACGGCTCCGCTGCGGCCCGCATGCTGGGTCACGAAGGCACGGAGCCCAGGGGGTGGTTCGCATGAACGAGACGGAAGTGACAGTCAGCGGGAATGTGGCGACGCAGGTCGACCACTGGACCTCGCCCTCGGGCGTGGCCGTCGCCAGATTCCGGCTCGCCAGCACGGTGCGGCGTTTCGACCGGCGCAAGGGAAGCTGGTCCGACGCCTTCACCAGCTTTTACACGGTCTGGGCGTGGCGTTCGCTGGCCACGAATGTGGCCTCGTCGGTGGCGCGGGGCGAGCCGGTCATCGTGCGCGGCCAGTTGAGGATCATGGAGGACGAGCGTGAGGGACGGCGCTATCTCAACGCCGACTTGTCGGCCTCCACGGTCGGGCACGACCTCTCGCGCGGTACCGCGGCGTTCGTACGGGTCTCACGTGCGAACCCCGAGCTGACCCGGCTCCCTGCCTCTGCCCGGTCCGTGAGCGTCCCCGTGAGTGACTCCGGTGACGGGCCGGTGCCCAGTGAGGCGGACGGACCCGAAGGCCCGGTGCCTCTCGCTGAGGAGTTCGAGCTGGCGGAAACCGTCACGGCGGGAGCCCCACGGGCGGCCCCTCGGACAGCCGGGGAGGGGCGCAGGGGGAGGGGCGGAAAGAAAGGAGGAGCCAAAGCGGAATGAGTTGCTCCAGGTCAGCGGGCCGCGCCGCGATCGTCCCGGTCCGCCGGATTCGGCGATAACGATTCCGAGTCGGTATGAGTGACGGATGAGATTCCAGGGGAAGGGGTTACCTTCGCTCTCTACTATCCGTACGCGTACTGACCGGGGGGTTCAGAGCTTTGCGGCAGATCAGCGGCCACCTGGGGGCCGGGCTGCCAAGAAGGGAAGACCATGACTTCTGTACGCGGGCGGATGACCAGCCGCCTCGCCTCCATCACGGCTGCCACGGGGCTGTGTGCGGCCGGGATGGTGACGGTCGCGGTCCCGGCGGTCGCGGGAAGCGGCTCCGGTGCGGACGCTCCCGAGCAGCGCAGCGGCGCGGTGGCCACACTGAACGGACTCCGGGAGGCCGGCGAGGCGGAGATCCGCCAGGGGGGCGAGACGCAGAAGGTCAGCGCCGGTCTCTTCGAGATGACCGTCGATGGCGGCGGGACCCTCCAGACCTACGGCATCGACGCCCTCAACCCCATTCAGGAGCAGGCGCGTTACGAGGAAGGGGCCTGGAAGTCCTCCTCCCTGTACGGCAATCGCAACGCGGGCAAGATCCGGTGGGTACTTGAGCACTCCTACCCGCGCATGAACGACCTCCTGGCGCTGGCGAAGGCCGCTCACACCAAGCGGCTCACTCCGCAGGCCGCGGCGGCCGGCACGCAGGTGGCGATCTGGCGGTTCGCTGAGAACGGGGCGCACGGTGCGGCAGGTGCCCGGCCCACGGGCAAGGCCGAGCACCTGGGTCGCGGCTCGTCCGGGAAATCCGAGAAGTCCGAAGAGGCCGGGGGATCCGGTGAGGCCGGGAAGTCAGCGAAGGGCCGGCAGGTCGCGGCGGCCGAACGGCCCGAGATCAAAGCCGCCGATCCGGCGGCGGAAAAGCTCGCCAGGCATCTGGTCAAGTCCGCTCGGAAGATGACCGAGCCGAGAGCCTCGCTCACTCTCGACCGGGCCGAGGTCTCCGGCAGGAACGGCGAGCGGGTCGGTCCGGTCACCGTGCGGACCAATGCGCCGACCGTCAGCGTGGCGGCCCAGCCGCGGGCGGCCTCCCAAGGGGTGCGGATCGTCAACGAGCAGGGCAAGCTGGTCGATTCCGCCGTCAACGGGGCGAAGCTGTACTTCGATGTGCCCCGCGGTACCGATCCGGGGACGGCCGGGCTGACCACGCAGGCCGCCACCAAGATCCCGGTCGGCCGCGTCTTCACCGGGACGGGAGAGAAGGGCCGGGGGCAGGCGCAGATCCTGGCCGGTTCGAGCCAGTCCACGGTCTCTGCGACCGCCACGGTCAACTGGGCCAAGGAAGGGCCGATACCGGCGGCGGTCGCGGAGGAGAACTGCGCCGAAGGCGGAGTGGACATAGCCGTCTCCAACGGAGGCGACGCCACCTTCGCGATGAAAGTGGGCGGCCAGAGCGTGGACATAGAGAAGGGGAAGCACGGGAAGCTCACCGTGCCGGTGAAGGAGGACCAGCCCTACCGGATACCGATGCGGGGGCCGAGCGGGTACAAGAAGACGTTCAGCGGGGTCCTCGACTGCGCGACCTCCGCCTCGATGGGTGGCCTCAGCCGGCAGACCACGATGGGGGCGGCCGTGCGGCCCGCCACCGTCGGGGGAGGGGGAGCCGTGCCGCAGGACAGCGGGGACCTCGCCGAGACGGGCGGTGGGGGCAGCGGGCTGATCGCCGTGGTCGCCGTCGGTTTCCTCGCCGCAGGAGCGCTCACCATGATCGCCGTCCGCCGCCGGGCCTGACCGCGACGCTCACGGAGACCGTGCCGGGGACCGCGTGAAGGCGGCGGGCCCGCTCCACGGGCGGTCCCACCAGGCCCCCGCCTGGTCCCGCCTCCGGGAGCCGTGCTCGGCCGGTTTTCCCGGGCCCGTGGGCGGGGCCCGGGTGCGGCCGTCGTCGGGCGGGCGAGGGGATCCCGTTTCCGGGGCGGGCGGCGGGTGCGGCAAGATGGGGTGCGTATGCCCTTACGCGGCACGGCCGTACCTCGACCCGCGCGGCACTGCCGCCTCTTCGACCCCGCGGCGTTGCCGCACGACGACCAGGCGCGGCCTGGCCGCGTAACGAATACCTACAGATTGCCGGACGGTTCCTCTTGGCTGAGTACATCTACACCCTGCGCAAGGCGCGCAAGGCGCACGGCGACAAGGTGATCCTCGACGACGTCACCCTGAGCTTCCTGCCCGGCGCCAAGATCGGTGTCGTCGGTCCCAACGGTGCGGGCAAGTCAACCGTGCTCAAGATCATGGCCGGGCTGGAGCAGCCGTCCAACGGTGACGCTCTGCTCTCGCCCGGATACAGCGTGGGCATCCTGCTCCAGGAGCCGCCGCTGGATGAGTCCAAGACCGTGCTGGAGAACGTCCAGGACGGCGTGGCCGAGACCAAGCAGCAGCTCGACAGGTTCAACGAGATCGCCGAACAGATGGCGACCGAGTACACCGACGAGCTGATGGAGGAGATGGGCAAGCTCCAGGAGAAGCTCGACCACTCCAACGCCTGGGACCTGGACGCACAGCTCGAACAGGCCATGGACGCGCTGGGCTGCCCGCCCGGGGACTGGCCGGTCACCACCCTCTCCGGCGGCGAGAAGCGCCGGGTCGCACTGTGCAAGCTGCTGCTGGAGCAGCCCGACCTCCTGCTGCTGGACGAGCCCACCAACCACCTGGACGCCGAGTCCGTGCAGTGGCTGGAGCAGCACCTGGCGAAGTACCCGGGCACCGTCGTGGCCATCACCCACGACAGGTACTTCCTGGACAACGTGGCCGGCTGGATCATGGAGCTGGACCGTGGCCGCGCCATCGGCTACGAGGGCAACTACTCCACCTACCTGGAGAAGAAGCAGTCCCGGCTCAAGGTCGAGGGCCAGAAGGACGCCAAGCGGCAAAAGCGCCTCAAGGAGGAGCTGGACTGGGTCCGTTCCAACGCCAAGGGGCGGCAGGCCAAGTCCCGGGCGCGACTGACCCGTTACGAGGAGATGGCCGCCGAGGCCGAGAAGACCCGGAAGCTGGACTTCGAGGAGATCCAGATCCCGCCGGGCCCGAGGCTGGGCAATGTCGTCGTCGAGGTCGAGCACCTCAACAAGGCGTTCGGCGACAAGGTCCTGATCGACGACCTGTCCTTCACGCTGCCGCGCAACGGCATCGTGGGCGTGATCGGCCCCAACGGCGCGGGCAAGACCACGCTGTTCAAGATGATCCAGGGCCTGGAGAACCCCGACTCCGGCTCGATCAAGGTCGGCGACACGGTCAAGATCTCCTACGTCGACCAGAGCCGCGAGAACATCGACCCGAAGAAGACGCTGTGGGCCGTGGTCTCCGACGAACTGGACTACATCAACGTCGGTCAGGTCGAGATGCCCTCGCGCGCCTACGTCAGCGCGTTCGGCTTCAAGGGCCCGGACCAGCAGAAGCCCGCCGGGGTCCTCTCCGGCGGTGAGCGCAACCGCCTCAACCTCGCGCTCACCCTCAAGCAGGGCGGCAACCTGCTGCTCCTCGACGAGCCCACCAACGACCTGGACGTGGAGACGCTCTCCTCGCTGGAGAACGCGCTGCTGGACTTCCCCGGCTGCGCCGTCGTCGTCTCCCACGACCGCTGGTTCCTCGACCGCGTGGCCACGCACATCCTGGCCTACGAGGGCGAGAGCAAGTGGTTCTGGTTCGAGGGCAACTTCGAGTCGTACGAGAAGAACAAGATCGAGCGGCTGGGCCCGGACGCCGCGCGCCCGCACCGCGCGACCTACAAGAAGCTCACCCGGAGCTGAGCGCGTGCGCCACAGCTACCAGTGCCCCCTGCGCTGGTCGGACATGGATGCCTTCGGGCACGTCAACAACGTCGTCTACCTCCGCTATCTGGAGGAGGCGCGTATTGACCTCATGAACCGGCCGGCGCGGGGAGCCGACCCGGCGGGCTTCAAGGGCAGCACGGTCGTGGCGCGCCACGAGATCGACTACCTGCGCCCGCTTGTGCACCAGCACGATCCGGTGACGGTGGAGCTGTGGGTGACGAAACTCAACGCCGCCTCGGTCACGTTCTCCTACGAGATCAAGGATGCCGAGCCGGGCACTGGACCGTACGTGCGGGCGAAGACCGTTGTCGTGCCGTACAACCTGGAAGAGGCTCGCCCCCGGCGGCTGTCGCCGGCCGAGCGTGCCTTCCTGGAGGGCTACTTCGATGACAGCCACAGTGGCTAGCCGGCTGATCTTCGCCGACCCCGGGGAGGCGGCGGGACTCGCCGCCTTCCTGGGGCGGCTGGTGCGCTGGGAGAAGAACGCTGCCGTAAGGATCCAGGCGGGCGGCGGCGTGGCGGCGGTGTTCGCCAAGCCCGCGCGCTTCGAGGTGCTGGCCGTACGCATCGGGCGGCTGCTGGAGCCGCTGGAGCTGGATATCACCGTCTCGGCGGGCGAGTTGCTGGAGCGGGTCGAGGAGGAGCGCGAGTCCGTCGGCGTTCCCGCGGCTGTGACGGGACCCTCCTGGGCGGGCCTGCTGCCGCCGCGCGGCGGCTGGCGGGAGTTCGCCAGGGTGCCGGTGGACGCGGTGGGTTCGGTGGCCGCCGCCGCCGTCGGCGAGTTCCGCGAGCGTGTGGAGAAACTGCCCACCGGGCAGCGTGGACGGGAGGCGCTGGACGGGCTCGCCGAGGAGATCTGGTCCCGGCCGCTGGGGGACACCGGGCTGCCGCTGCGCGCCGCGCACGCGGCACACGCACTCGGGTTCCTGCGTGGCAAAGAGCCGGCGGGCCTGCTGGAGTCCGGCGCGTGGCTGCGGCTGCGTACGCCGTACGGGTCGGTGCTGGTGCGGCGCCATGGCGCGGCGGCGGGCGGGCTGAGCGTGACGCCTGTCTGACACTCGCGGCCTGTTGGGCCCGGCCACTACCGGGACGGTGCCGCCCCCGCCCGCCGCGCGGAGGCCGCTGCGGGGGCCGGTTCGTGCGGGGCTCGGGGGTCGGCCGGTCCGCTCAGTCCGCGGAGTTGACCATGGACCCGGCGGCGTAAACGAGGTAGTCCCAGAGTTTGGTTTCCAGCGGCTCCGGCAGCTCCAGGCTGTCCACCGCGTCGCGCATGTGACGCAGCCAGGCGTCGTGCGCTGCCCGATCGACCTTGAAGGGCACGTGCCGCATCCGCAGCCGGGGGTGGCCGCGCGAGTCGCTGTAGGTGCGGGGGCCGCCCCAGTACTGCATCAGGAAGAGCGTCAGCCGTTCCTCAGCAGGACCGAGGTCCTCTTCCGGGTACATCGGCCTCAGCAGGGGGTCTTCGGCAACGCCCTGGTAGAAGCGGCGCACGAGCCGTCGAAAGGTGTCCTCGCCGCCGACCTGCTCGTAGAAGGTCTGCGTCTCCAGGCTGCCGCGCGGAATCTCCATCACTCATCCATGGTCGCAGACAGCCCGGCCGAGGCCCCCGGTCCTACGACTACCCGGGCACCCCCCGCCGGGTTGCGGCCGTCCCCCTGCGCAGCCTCCCCGAGTCCTGTCCCGCAGTCGGACGGCCAGTCGGACGGCCGGTCCTCCTCCAGAGCGGCCATTCGTGGCCATCCGCAGATGTCCGGTCACAGCGCGTACCTGCCTGTCTGGTTTACGCAGCGGCGGGCCCGCGGTCGGCTCCGGGGCGCGGCGGGTCTCGGGCCGAGACCGGTCACGGAGCGGGGCGAGCGACTCGAAACTTGTCTGCCGCTCTCGCGCGAGCGGATGTTTGCCGCCACATTGGAAACATGGCTGGACCAGCGGACCTCGTACGGGAGATCGAGGCCGGAGGCTTTCTGACCGACCCCGAATGGCGTGCGGCCTTCGAGGAGGTGCCCCGCGAGCTGTTCGTGCCGTACTACTACGCCCCGGGGCCCGGCGGCGACTACGAGCGGCTGTGGTGCGACGACCCCGATCCCGGGCGCAGGGCGCGCTGGCGGCAGGGTGTCTACCGCGACCAGCCGCTGGCCACCCGGATCCGGGACGGCAGGCTCGTCTCCTCCAGCAGCCAGCCTTCGCTGATGGCCCGGATGCTGCGGTATTTGGAGGTCGGCGCCGGGATGGACGTGCTGGAGATCGGCACCGGGCCGGGTTACAACGCGGCGCTGCTCAGCCACCGTCTGGGGGATGCGCATGTGACCACCGTCGATCTGGATCCCGACATCACCGAGGCGGCGCGCGGTCACCTGGCGGCGGCGGGATACCGGCCCCGGGTGGTCACCGGGGACGGCGCGCAAGGGTGTCGCGCCCACGCGCCCTACGACCGGATCATCGCCACCTGTACGGTCCCGTCGGTGCCGTCGGCGTGGCTGTCCCAGAGTGCGCCCGGCGCGCTCGTCCTCACCCCGCTGGCGACCGGACTGCTGTCCCTGCGAGTGGAGGGGGACGGCGCGGCCGAGGGCCGTTTCCGGTCCACCCCGGCCTTCTTCGTCCCGCTGCGGGGCGCCCCCGTGCGCGGCGTCACCTCGCACGGTGCTCAGGGCGGCGGCGGGGCGTACGCGTGCCGGATGCCTGGTGGAGTGCCCCGCGACGCCCAGCAGAGCGAGGAGTTCCATTTTCTTCTCGTGCTCTCCGAGGGCCAGTTGGACCCGGCCGATGCGTACACGCTGTGGAGGGAGACCGGCCATCCGGTGCGGGAGCGGTACGGAGTGAGCGTGCGCGCGGGGCGGCAGTGGGCCTGGCTGGATGATCCGGAGGGCCCGCACACCTGGCCCTTGCCCGGCACGCAGGAGACGGGCGGGGGAACCGTGGAGCGGCCCGGCGCGTGAGGGAAGAACGAGAGGCAGTGCGGGATTCCGTTCCCCGGCCCGGCAGGTGTTCGCCCACGCGTCACCCTCCGGGCTGACGGCGCGGCGTCGCGAAGCCGCCCGGCCGGCCGCGCGGCCGACGGGGCGGTGGCCGAAGGCCGGGCGGGCCGGGCGGCACAATGAGGCCGGGGCCGGGCAGGCCGGGCCCGGCGTCTCGTGTTGGTCGCGATCCGAACAAGATCCCGGCCGGGGCGATGTGGCTGTCGGACGCGGCGGCCATACTGCTGGGCCTAGGCACGTTGTCAGGGGCGTCCGGGGGGACGCTCGGGCCGGGAAGCCGGATGCGGGGGCTGGGTGACAGTGAGCGGGACCGAGCACACCTGCGGCGTGCCTGCCAGCGACCGAGGGGGAGGTCTCCAGCAGTGACACAACCGCCGACCGCACCACCGGCACCACCGCCGTCACCCGCGCCCGTCGCGGGCGGCGCCGCCTCGGGCAGCGGCGCTCCGGACCCGCACAACGGCGCCAACGCGGTCTTTCAGCTCACTCCTTCGGGTGGCGGTCGCCGTACTGCCTGGGGCGAGAGCGTGCACCGAATACGGGCCGCCGCCACGACCGAGCCCGGCCGCCTCCGGCTGATCGGCGCCGTGGTCGCCGCGCTCGTCGTGCTGTTCGGCGCCGTGACGGCGTGGCAGGTCTCCGACCGGGTCGAGGCGGCGGACGCCGTTGTGGACCACAGCCAGCCGCTCAGCGCCGACGCGGCGCGCATCTACCGCTCGCTCGCCGACGCGGACACCTCGGCCTCCAGCGGCTTCCTCGCGGGCGGCGACGAGCCCCGCGCGGAGCGCCGCAGGTACGAGCGGGACGTGCGCGAGGCATCCGAGCTGCTGGCCGCCGCGGCTGCCAACTCGGCCGACTCGCCCGGCGCGCAGCGCCAGATTGCGGTCCTCAACCGTGGCGTGCCCGTCTACACGGGCCTGGTCGAGGCCGCACGCGCCAACAACCGGCAGGGACTTCCGCTGGGCGGCGCGTATCTGCGCCACGCCAACGCGAAGATGCGCGGCGAACTCCTCCCGGCCGCACGCAAGCTCTACACGGCCGAGACCCAGCGGCTCGGCGACGACTACCGGGACGCCAAGTCCTGGCCGCTCCTGGCCATCGGCGCCGGAGTCCTCGCGCTGGCCGTGCTCGGCTGGGCGCAGCGGCGCAACTACCGGCGCACCAACCGGGTCTTCAACCAGGGCCTGCTCGGTGCGACGGCCGCCTCCTTGGCGGTGCTGGTGTGGCTGGTGGGCGGGCACGCCATGGCCGCCTCGGGGCTGGGCGAGTCGGACACCAAGGGGGCCAGTTCCCTGGCCGCGCTCAACGAGGCGTGGATCGGCGCCCTCCAGGCACGCGGCGACGAGAACATGACCCTGGTGGCGCGGGGCGGCGGCGCGGCCTACGAGGACAGCTACAAGAAGCAGATGGCGGACGTCGCGGGCGGGGGGAGGGCCGGCGGGAGCGCGGGCGACGGCGGCGAGCTGAACGGCGCGCTGCGGGCCGCGGACGACGACGCGGGCCGCTCCGCCGTCCAGGACGCGAAGGACGCGGTCGTCACGTGGGAAAAGCGGCACGCCGAGGCACGGGCCCGGGACGACGGCGGGGACTACGAGGCCGCGGTGCGCAAGGTGATCGGCGCCGAGCACAGCACCGGTCAGAGCTTCGACGAGGTTGACCGGAGTCTGAGCAAGGCCAGCGCACACGAACAGCGGCAGTTCGAGGAGGCGGCCGACTCCGGCCGGGGCTGGTTCGGCGGGCTCGCGATCGGCGCCATGGTGCTGGCCGTGCTGTCAGCGGCGGCTGGTCTACTCGGCATCGGACGCAGGCTCTCGGAGTACAGGTGAGGGGGGACGCCATGGGATGGCACGGGGGTCACGAGGAGCACCGCGACCGCGAGGACGGCCGGTACCCGCACGGGGGATTCCGGAACGGCTCGGGCCATCAGCAGCGCGACGGCCACCAGGAGCGCCGACGGCACCAGTGGCGTCAGTGGTACCAGGGGCGCGAGGCGCGCCGGGAGCGGGAAGAGCGTGGAGGCGGCGTACGCGGCATCTCCGGGCGCCCCGGCGTGCGGTGGCCGCGCCGTAGGCCGGCCGCGGTGATGGTGAGTGTTCTCGCCGTCGTCGCGGCGGTGCTGGGCTCCACCGTGCTGTCCACGGCCGGAAACGGCCATGGCGCCTCCTCCGGCGGGCGCGCGGAAGCCCGGGGCGGCACGGGGGCGCAAGCCCGCGCGGGCGCGCACGGGCGCGGCGCCGTCCCCGGGGACGCCGCGGCCGGGCGGCCGGAGTCCGCCGCGCGCCCTGGAGCGGCCCCCAAGCCGGAGAAGTGCGCGGACGGGAAGAATCCGGCGGCGAGCCTCCAGCCGTCCGGTGCGGAAGGCGCCGCGGTCAAGCGCATCAAGAAGAAGGGCAAGCTGGTGGTCGGCGTCGATCAGAACAGCTACCTGTGGGGCTATCGCGACCCGGCATCCGGTGACATCGAGGGCTTCGACATCGACCTCGTCAAGGCCATCGCCCGCGACCTGCTGGGCGACGGCGGCGCCGACAAGGTCACCTACAAGACCATCCCGACCGACCAGCGCATCCCCGCCATCCAAAGCGGCGAGGTGGACATGGTCGTCCGCACGATGACCATCGCCTGTGACCGCCTCGACAAGGTCGCCTTCTCCACCGGCTACTTCGAGGCGGGCCAGCAGCTGCTGGCGCCCAAGAAGAACGCGCGGGTCAAGGGATTCGACAAGAGCATGCGCGGCAAACGCGTGTGCTACGCCTCCGGTTCCACCGCCGAGTCGATGATGAAATCCCCCAACTACCGGGCGCTGGGCGCGAAGCCGGTCGTGGTGCCCAACCAGCTCGACTGCCTGGTGCGCCTCCAGCTCGGGGAGGCCGATGCCACGGTCACCGACAGCGCCCTGGGCGCGGGGCAGGCCGCGCAGGACCCCTCCGTCGAACTCATCGGTGAGCCGGAGACGGTGGAGCCGTACGGTGTCGCGATGAACCTCAAGGACAAGGACCTCGTCCGGCGGGTCAACAAGGTGCTGGGGGACTTCCGCAAGAGCGGATGGCGGACCTCCTACGACCGTTGGCTGGCCGACGACATGATGGGTACGGAGGACAAGAAGCCCTCACCGCCGAAGGCGCTCTACCGCGACTGACCCGGTGCCCCGGCACCACTGAGCCGCACGGGGCCATCCGTACGAGAGAAACAGCGAGGTGATTGATGGGGCCCGCGGGACCCACCGGACCGGTGATGAGCCGGGAGGAGGCCGACCGTGCTCTGGGGCGCCTTGACGCCGAGCACGAGGCGGTCGAGTCGTCCCTGCTGGCGCTCCAGGACCACGCGGGGCGCAGGCTGCTCGAAGGCGCCCAGCTCTCCGGCACCACCGAGCGCCGCTGGGCGCGCGCCGAGGCGGCCATCACCCTGCTGTGGAACGGGTTCGAGACCTACTCCCGCACCCTGAAGGCGGCGCGCGAGCTGCGGGAGCGGCGCCGCTGGCCCAGCCGGGACGACCTCGTGGAGCTGACCCGGCTGCTGCGCGGCACGCTCACCGTCTCCGGCGGAGCCCTCGGCCAGGTCGGCACTGCCGGAGCCACCGGCTCCGGTGGCGCGGGGCTGACCGAAGCCCCCAAGCTCGCCGAAGAACTGACCCTCAGTCAACTCGTGGACCGGATGAACGACTGGTACGCGCAGGCCCTGGACGTCGTCGCCGCCGCCGATTCCGTGTGGTCGGCGCTGCCCGCGCGGATCGACCTCCTGGCCGCCGAACTGGGCCGGGTACGCTCCCTGGCGCACTCGGTCGGCGTACGCCCTGGCGAGCATCCGGCAGCCGACGATCTGGAGCGCACCACGGCCGAGCTGACCGCGCTGCGCGCCGAGGTGCTCCGCGACCCGCTCGCCTTCTGGACGCCCACCGGAGGAAGCAGCGCCCCGGGCGGCGGCCGTCCCAACACCACCCGCTATGACGCGGCGGCGCGGGCCCTGGAGGAGGTGCGGCGCGAGATCGACGCCGTGCTCGCGGTGCGCCAGGACGCCGAACAGCGGCTGATGAAGCTGCGCGACGTGCTCTCGCGCGCCGATCGCACCCTGGCCGAGGCCCGCTCGGCGCGCGGTGAGGTGCTGGCGAAGATCGCGGCATCCGAGGTGCCCGCCGTCAGCGGCCCGCCCACCGCGCTCCAGGAGCAGCTCACCACCGCCGCCGAGCACCGCAGGCACGCGCGGTGGCACCGGCTCTCCCCGCTGCTGGAGAGCCTGGAACTGCGCGCCGAGGAGGAGCTGGAGCGCGCCCGCGACCAGCTGTCGGCCGTCACCGCGCCGCTGGCGGTACGTGCCGAACTGCGCGGCCGGCTGGACGCGTACAAGGCGAAGGTCGCGCGGCACGGCATGGCCGAGGACCGCATTCTGATCGAGCGCTACGACGCGGCGCGCCGGATGCTGTGGAGCGCGCCATGCGACCTGCGCGCCGCCGAGGACGCGGTGCTGCGCTACCAGAAGGCCGCACAGGACGTCCTGGTGCCCCGGCAGCACGGGGAAGCGGGCGGAGCGATGAACATGGGGGCAGAGTGAGCGAGCAGACGAGCGCGCTGAACAGACCGTGCCAGCGCCCGCAGTGCGAGGGCACCTACGAGGACATGGGCGGAGGCGAGTTGTACTGCGACACCTGCGGGCTCGCACCCGTGGTGGCGTCCGGCGGGCTGCTCGGCGCCACACCGACCGGCCTGACGAGCGCGGCGCGCGGCAGTCGCTCCTCCGGTTCGGCGCGCTCGGGATCGTCCTCGCGCGCCTCGGCGCGCACCTCCGCACGCTCCCAGTCCTCCCGCCGTTCGGTCTCCGGCAGGCTCTCGCGCTCGCTGTCCGGGCGCGTCTCGACCCGGTCCGTCTCGGTGCGCGCCGGATCCTCCGCGAAGAGTTCCTCGCGCGGCCGGCTGGGCGCCGGGCTCGTGCAGGTGCCCGATGTGGCCAGGCCCGATCCCGCCACGGTCGTGCTGGAGAATCCGGAGGTCCCCGAGCGCAAGCGCTTTTGCAGCAACAGCGACTGCGGGGCCGCGGTCGGCCGCTCGCGCGGCGAGCGGCAGGGGCGCACCGAGGGCTACTGCACCAAGTGCGGCCACCCGTACTCCTTCGTGCCCAAGCTCAGCACCGGCGACATCGTCCACGGCCAGTACGAGGTGGTGGGCTGCCTGGCACACGGCGGGCTGGGCTGGGTCTACCTCGCCATGGACCACGCCGTCTCCGACCGCTGGGTGGTGCTCAAGGGCCTGCTGGACACCGGAGACGAGGACGCCATGGCCGCCGCCATCGCCGAGCGGCGCTTCCTGGCCGAGATCGAGCACTCCAACATCGTGCGGATCTACAACTTCGTCGAGCACCTCGACCAGCGCACCGGCAGCCTCGACGGCTACATCGTCATGGAGTACGTCGGCGGCAAGTCCCTCAAGGAGATCGCCAACGAGCGCCGTACGTCCGACGGCAGGCGGGACCCGCTCCCGGTCGAGCAGGCGTGCGCGTACGGCATCGAGGCGCTGGAGGCGCTCGGGCACCTGCACAGCCGCAATCTGCTGTACTGCGACTTCAAGGTGGACAACGCCATACAGCAGGCCGATCAGCTCAAACTGATCGATATGGGCGCGGTGCGCCGGATGGACGACGACGACAGCGCCATCTACGGCACCGTCGGATACCAGGCGCCGGAAGTCGCCGAGGAGGGCGCCTCGGTCGCCTCCGACCTCTACACGGTGGCCCGCACGCTGGCCGTCCTCACGTTCGACTTCCAGGGCTACACCAACGTCTACGTCGACAGCCTGCCCGAGCCGGAGAACATCGACGTCTTCCAGAAGTACGAGTCCTTCTACCGCTTCCTCGTGCGCGCGACCGACCCGGACCCGCAGCGCCGCTTCTCCTCCGCCGAGGAGATGGCCGCGCAGCTGCTGGGCGTGCTGCGCGAGGTCGTCGCCGTCCAGACGGGCAGGCCGAGGCCCGCCTTGTCCACGCTCTTCGGACCCGAACTGCGCGTCGTGGACACGGCGCTGCTCGCCCAGCTCTCCGGTGACGCCTCGCTGCTGGGCGCCCGGGAGACGGCTGCCGGGCCCGGTCGCCGGGGCAGACGGCGGGCGCCCGCGGGCGCGGCCGGTGTCTCCGGTGCGCCTGGCGTCCCGCGCGTGCCCGGGGGGCCCGCGCCGGTCGCGGTTGCGGCGGCCCCCGCCCAGCTCCCGGGCCAGGCGCCGGTGCCGGGCCAGAGCCCGGTGCCGGGCCGGACCGGGTCCCAGGACCCCGCTCCGCTCCAGGAGTCCGACGGGCTCTCCGCCGTGCCCGCGTCCCCCCACGGGGCCGCGGCGCCCGGGATCTCACTGGTGCCGCTCCAGGCCCGGCTCACGGCGATGGCGCTTCCCGTACCGCGGGTGGACCCCGCCGACCCCAACGCGGGCTTCCTCGCCGGGCTGCTGGCGTCGGCGCCTGCCGAGCTGCTCAGCGCACTGGAGAACGCCCCGGCCGACTCCCTGGAGCTGCGGCTGCGCGAGCTGCGCGCGCGGCTGGAGATGGGCGACCCCGCCGCGCCGACCGGCATCCAGGGCAAGGCCCCGGCGCGGGGCGCGGCCACGGCCGCCGAGGCACTGGATGCCCTGGAGGCCCGGCACGCCGATGACTGGCGAGTGGTGTGGTATCGCGGTCTGTCGTCCCTGGTGAGTGGCGACAAGGAGACCGCAGCACTCTCCTTCGACGCCGTATACGACGCTTTTCCCGGCGAACCGGCGCCCAAGCTGGCGCTCGGCATCTGCGCCGAGGTGCTGGGCCAGCTCGACAACGCCGCCGAGTACTACCGCCTGGTGTGGACGACCGATCCCGCGTATGTGAGCGCGGCCTTCGGGCTGGCGCGGGTGCGGCTCGCGGCGGGCGACCGGCCTGGCGCCGTGGGGGCGCTGGAGTCGGTGCCGGAGGCGTCCATCCACTTCACGGCCGCCCGGGTGGCCGCCGTGCGCGCCAGGCTTCGGCAGCGCTCGCCCCACGAGCCGCTGCTGGCCGACCTGGAAGCCGCCGCGCGCCAGGTGGCGGACCTCCAGCACGTCGGTCTGGACGCGGTGCGCAGGGAAGAGCTGACCACCGAGGTGCTCGGCTGCGCGCTCGATTGGGTGCTGTCCCAACAGGGCCCCGGCGGCGGCGCTCCCGGCGCCGCACCTGGTGCCCCGCCCGGCGCCGCACGGCTGCTGGGCTGCCCTCTCACCGAGGAGGGGCTGCGCTTCGGACTGGAGCGCTCCTACCGGCTGCTCGCCCGCCTCGCGCAGACTGGTACTGAAAGGATCGAACTGGTGGAACGGGCCAACCGCTTCCGCCCCAGGACGTGGGTGTGACGATGCCACAGCTCGACCAACTGTCCGTGTGCCCCAGCTGCGCGGAGCCGCTTGAGGAGGGCGACCGCTTCTGCGGCGCCTGCGGCACCGACCTGGTGGCCGCGGCGGCCCACGGCGCCGGTGCCGCCGGACCGGCCGGCGACGGCGGGACGCCGGACCGCAACGGGGCCGGCCCCGCGGTGGCCCGCGTCGTGGGTTCCGGCGCCGGTGGCTCCGGCGGTTCCGGTGCGGCGGGTTCCGGTTCCGGTACCGCGGGTTCCGGTGCCGCGAGCGCCGGGGCCGTGGGTTCCGGCGACATGAGGGCCGGTGACGCGGGTGCGGGCCCGGGCGCCTGGGGAAGCGTGCCCGCTCCCACGCCCCCGCCACCGGCTGTCCCGGCGCCGACCGGGCCGACACCGGCCGAGCCGGACTACACGCTGCCGCCGCCCGGCGACCCCGGCGCCACCTCGCCCGGCCCCGGCACCCCCGATCCGCGTACCGCCGACCCCCGCACCGCCGTGGACGAGCCGGGCGGCGCCGCGCCCAGCGGAGAGCCGCACAACGGGCAGCCGCCCGGCGGGCTCTCCAGCGGGCCCGAGGCACTCGGCCCCACCTGTGTGGCCTGCGGCACCGGCACCATCGACGACGACGGCTACTGCGAGCACTGCGGCCACAAACAGCCCCGCGAGCGCGACCACATGGAATCGGCGCTGGACACCGTCGCGGCGGCCAGCGACCGGGGGCTGCGCCACCACCGCAACGAGGACTTCTACGCCGTCACCGAGACCGAGACGGCCGAGGGCCGCCCCGCCACGATCGCCGTCATCTGCGACGGCGTGTCCTCCGCCACCCGCCCCGACGAGGCGTCGGCGGCGGCGGCCGAGGCGGCCAGCGTCTCGCTGCGCGCCGCGCTGCCGCGCGGCTGCCACCCGCAGCAGGCGATGCACGACGCGCTGATCGCCGCCGCCGAGGCGGTCAACGCGCTGGCGAAGGACGGCCCTGTGGAGCCTTCCAAGAACGCGCCCGCGTGCACCATCGTCAGCGCGCTGACCGCCGAGGGGATCCTCACCGTCGGCTGGGTCGGCGACAGCAGGGCCTACTGGATCCCCGACGACCGCACGGCGCAGGCCGCCCGGCTGACGGAGGACGACTCGTGGGCCGCGCAGATGGTGGCCGCCGGGCTGATGAACGAGGCCGAGGCGTACGCGGACTCCCGAGCCCACGCCATCACCGGCTGGCTCGGCGCCGACGCCTACGAACTCGACCCGCACACCGCCTCGTTCAAGCCGGACCGGCCGGGTGTGGTCGTGGTCTGCACGGACGGGCTGTGGAACTACGCGGAGTCGGCGGAGGAGATGGCCGCCGCGGTGCCGCCCGATGCCCTGGCGAGGCCGCTGCATTCGGCGCAGCACTTGGTCGGCTACGCGCTGGACGGCGGCGGGCACGACAACGTAACAGTGGCCGTCGTCCCGTTCCCCGCGCAGCGCGGGCGGGCAGGATCGGCCTGATACGGGGGGTGCGACGCGGGGGGCTTCGCGCCGGGGCCGGGTGCAGGGGCCGTCCTGGAGCTGACGGGGGGAAGTACGGCGGCGGCTGCGCGCTTGCCCTCCCTTTTTCCCCTTGCCGTGCCTTTGTCTACTTGTCGCCGTAGAGCATTCTGGAGCGGAACACATGGCCAACTTCAGCAAGTCGAACACGCCGCGCTTCTCGGTGGACGTCTACCAGAACGAGTACCTGCCCGAGGGCGCGCGCGAGGTCAATGCGATCGTCACCGTCACCGCCACGGGCGGCGGCACTCTGGGCGGCCGGCCGCTGCGGATCCCGGACCCGGGGCGGGCCGCGGCGGCCGAGGGGGCGAACGCCGCCGTCGTCATCATGGTCGACTGCTCGGGCTCCATGGACTATCCGCCGGTCAAGATGCGCAACGCGCGGGCGGCCACGGCAGCGGCCATCGACACGCTCAGGGACGGCGTGGCCTTCGCGGTCGTGGCCGGGACCCACCAGGCCAAGGAGGTCTTCCCCGGGGAGGGCGGGCTCGCCACGGCGGACGCCGCCACCCGCGCCGAGGCCAAGGACGCGCTGCGCTCCCTCTCGGCATCCGGCGGCACCGCCATCGGGACGTGGCTGAAACTGGCCGATCAGCTCCTCTCCTCCTCCGACGCCGCCATCCGGCACGGAATCCTGCTCACAGACGGGCGCAACGAGCACGAGAAGCCCGAGGACCTGAGGGCCGCGCTGGACGCCTGCGCGGGGCGGTTCACCTGTGACGCGCGGGGTGTGGGCACCGACTGGGAGGTCAAGGAGGTCACCGGCATCGCCTCGGCGCTGCTCGGCACCGCCGACATCGTGGCCGACCCCGGGGGCCTGGCGGCGGACTTCACGCAGATGATGGAGAACGCCATGGGCAAAGAGGTCGCCGACGTGGCGCTGCGCCTGTGGACCCCGCTGGGCTCCGAGGTCAAGTTCGTCAAGCAGGTCGCCCCCACGGTGGAGGACCTGACCGGGCGGCGCACCCAGTCCGGCCCCCGCGCGGGGGACTACCCGACGGGGTCATGGGGTGACGAGTCGCGCGACTACCACGTATGTGTGGAGGTCCCCGCGGCAGGCGTCGGCCAGGAGATGCTCGCGGCGCGCGCCTCGCTGATTCTCCCCGCTCCGGACGGAGGCACTCCGCAAACCCTCTCGCAGGGACTGATCCGGGCGGTGTGGACCGATGACATGGTCGCCACCACGTCCATCAACCCGCAGGTCGCGCACTACACGGGGCAGGCGGAGCTGGCCCAGGTGATCCAGGCCGGTCTCGATATGCGAAAGTCCGGGGACGAAGCGGGAGCGACCGCCAAACTCGGACGTGCCGTGCAGTTGGCGAGCGCCTCTGGGAACGCGGATACTGCGAAACTGCTTTCGAAGGTGGTGGACGTGGTGGATGCCGCGACGGGTACTGTTCGACTGAAGGCGAAGGTCGCCGAAGCCGATGAGATGACGCTGGAGACGCGGTCCACGAAGACCGTCCGCGTAAAGAAGTAGCGGAAGAAACAGGAGTACGGAGGGGGAGGCACTCACCATGCCGACTTGCCCGAACGGTCACCAGTCGGCGGCCGACGACTGGTGCGAGGTCTGCGGTCACCGCATGACCGGCGCACCCGCCGCGCCCGCTGGTGCCGTACCGCCGCCTCCTCAGCCGCCCGGCGCGCCTGGCGGCTACGGATACCCGGGCCCCGGCCAGGGCGCCCCCGAACAGGGGCCCGGCCAGCAGCAGTCCCAGGCGGAGCTGTGCCCGCAGTGCGGCACGCCCCGGGAGATGCAGGCGCCCTTCTGCGAGGGGTGCCGCTACAACTTCCTGACCCACTCGCCGACCACCTACGCGCCCCCGGCCGGCCAGCATCCGGGCGCGCCCGGCGGCGGTCAGGGCGCCCCCGGCGGCTTCCCCGGCCAGAGCGCGGGCCCCGGCCCTCAAGGTCCGGGTCCCCAGGGTCCGGGTCCCCAAGGCCCAGGCCCGCAGATCCCGGGCCAGGGACAGGGACAGGGACAGGGACAGCACCAGCATCAGCACCAGCCGTCGGTCCCGCACCAGGGCGGGCAGCCGATGCAGCCCTACCCCGGCGCGCCCGCCAACGGACAGGGGGCAGGGCACGGCGGTCCCGGCCAGGACCCGCAGGGCTTCGAGTACGAGCGCTCCCAGCCCTCCGAGCTGCATCGTCCCGCCGAACCGCTCTTCCCGTACAGCGGGGAGCAGCAGTCCGCCCAGTCGAGCGGCGACTGGGTGCTCTCCCCGCCCGGCTCCGTGGAGCAGCAGCAGGCCGCAGCCGCCGCGCCGTCGGCCCCCGCGCCACCTCTCCAGCCACAACAGCCCCAGGCACCCGAGGGTCCGCAGCCCCCGCGTCAGCCCGGTCCGCCGGGCCTGCCCGGCATGGGCGGCCAGGCGGCTCCCGGAGCGCCGGGTGCGCCTGGCGCCCCGCCGCAGCAGGGCGGCCCGGGACAGCCCGCCGAGTTCCCGCAGCAGGGCCAGGGCGGGCGGCAGGAGTACGGACAGCCGGGCGGCGACTACGGCAGGCCGGATGAGTACGGGCAGCAGCAGCCCGACTTCGGCCGTCCCTCCGGTCAGCAGCCGGGCGGTCCCTGGATGGCGGTGATCGCGCCGGACCGCGGGTACTTCACGGCGATGATGGGGCGCAGCGGCCCCGAGGCCGCCGCGCTCAACCTGCCCGCCTACTCACCGGAGCAGCAGCTTCCGCTGACCGGGCCGCAGATCACCATCGGCCGCCGCCGCGCCTCCACGGGCGAGGCCCCCGACATCGACCTGGGCCGGGCCCCGGAGGACCCGGGCGTCTCCCACCAGCACGCCGTCCTGGTCCAGCAGCCCGACGGCACCTGGTCGGTCGTCGATCAGGACTCCACCAACGGCACCACCATCAACGGCGCCGAGGACCCGATCCAGCCCTACGTCCCCGTTCCTCTCAAGGACGGCGACCGGGTGCACGTCGGCGCCTGGACGACGATCACGCTGCACCGTACGTAGCGCGCAGCCGGGCGTGGGCCCTCTCGCCGGCCTGGACGCGGTCCAGGGCCAGCAGGCCCGCGCCCAGGATCGGCGGCGCGTGGACGGTGTGCGGGACGGCCCTGGGGGCGCGCTGCGCCAGCAGCTCCGCAAGTCCGTCATCCAACAGCTCCTGGTCCGCCGTCAGGATGCCGCCGCCCAGGTGGACGGGGGTTTCGGTCTCCAGCAGGTCCAAGCGGTCGAGGGTGACCGCCACGAGGGAGGCGATCTCCTCGGCCTGCCGGTGCACCAGCGCGAGGGCGATGCCGTCGCCGCCCCGCGCCGCCTCGAACAGGAGCGGGGGCAGCTCGTGGCGGCGGGCGCCCGGAATCTCGCGCAGGTGCAGCGCCGCTATGAGCGCCCGCATCGAGGACAGCCCGAAGTGCGCGGGCAGCGCTCGCGCCAGCGCGGTCGGGCCGCCCCGGCCGTCCTCGGCGCGGGCCGCGTGCCACAGCGCCGCGTCGGCCAGGCCCCCGCCGCCGCCCCAGTCCCCGGACAGCCCGCCGACGGCGGGGAAGCGGTGGACACGGCCGTCCCCGGCACTGCCCACGCAGTTGATGCCCGCGCCGCACACGACGGCCACGCCGTGCCGCGGCGAACCGTCGTCGGGCGATCCCGCGCGCAGGATCGCGAAGGTGTCGTTCATCACCTGCGCGGCCTCGCCCCAGCCGCGCGCGGCGACGGCCTCCCGCAACTCCCGCTCCTCGCACGGCAGGTCGGCGTTGGCCAGACAGGCGGCCACCTGTCCGAAGCGGCCGGGCGCGCCCGTCGGCAGCCCGGCGTCGGCGGCGGCCCGCTCCACGGTGGCGCCCAGCGCCGCCATGGCGGCCTCGACGCCCACCGAGGGCGGCTGGAAGCCGCCTCCGCGCGCCGAGCCCAGGACACTCCCGTCGAGGCCGACGACGGCCACGTCGGTCTTGCTGTTGCCCGCGTCGATCGCCAGGCAGGGCGCGCCGGACCGGGCGGGGCGGCTCATGCCCACGCGAGGTGCTCCCGGTTGTGGGCGAGCAGGAGGTCGGTCAGCCGTTCGGCACGGTCGTACTGCCCGATGAGGGGGTGGGCCAGCAGCGCCTTGAAGACCCGGGCCCGGCCGCCGTGCAGCGCGGCCTCCAGCGCGAGCCGCTCGTATGCGGTCACATGCGAGACCAGACCGGCGAACAGCGGATCGAGTTCCGGCGCCGCCAGGGGCACGGGTCCCTGGCCGGAGACCCGCGCGGGTACCTCCACCACCGCGTCGTCCGGGAGGAAGGGCAGCGTCCCGTTGTTGAGCGCGTTCACCACCTGCACGCTCGCCTCCTGCCCGGAGCCGAGCAGCGAGGCCGCCAGGGCGACCGCCGCCTCCGAGTAGAACGCGCCGCCCCGCTCGGCCAGCAGTTCGGGCTTGTGCGCCAGCGCCGGGTCCGCGTACATCTCCAGCAACTGGCGCTCCATGGCGGCCACCTCGGCGGCCCGGGAGGGCTTGGTACGCAGCTCGTCCACGACGGCGTCGTGCGCGTAGTAGTAGCGCAGGTAGTACGAGGGCACCACGCCGAGGCGTTCCAGCACGGCCTCGGGGAGCCGCAGATGTTCGGCTATCCGGTGGCCGTGTTCGGCGAGGAGCCCGGGGAGTATCTGCTCGCCATCCGGTCCGCCGAGGCGTACGCCCAGCTCCCAGGTGAGGTGGTTGAGTCCGTAGTGCTCCAGATGCACGCGTTCGGGCGGCACTTCCAGCAGGTCGGCGAAGGTGCGCTGGAGATGGATGGCCACATTGCACAGCCCCACGGCCTTGTGGCCTGCGGAGAGCAGGGCCCGGGTGACGATGCCGACGGGGTTGGTGAAGTCGATGATCCAGGCATCCGGTGCGACGGTACGCACCCGTTCGGCGATGTCCAGGACGACCGGAACGGTGCGCAGCGCCTTGGCGAGCCCGCCCGCGCCGGTGGTCTCCTGGCCGATGCAGCCGCACTCCAGGGGCCAGGTCTCATCCTGTGCGCGGGCCGCCTGGCCGCCGACGCGCAACTGGATGAGCACCGCGTCCGCGCCTTCGACGCCCGCTTCCAGGTCGGCGGTCGTGGTGACCGTCCCGGGGTGGCCCAGGCGGGAGAAGATGCGGCGGGCCAGGCCGGAGACCCGCTCCGAACGGTCCGTGTCCGGGTCGATCAGCACGAGTTCGGTGACCGGCAGGGTGTCGCGCAGCCGGGCGAAGCCGTCGATGAGTTCGGGGGTGTAGGTCGAGCCGCCACCCACTACGGAAAGTCGCACGATCCCTTGACTCCTGTCCGGGCGGGCCTTCGCCGAAGACCGCTCAGCGCTCGGCCACGGCAGCCGAGTTGATGTCGTTGTGGTCGCGGCCTTCCCGGGGAACGGGCCCGCCCGTGGGCCCCGCACCCTTGGGAACAGCCCCTTTGAACATCCCTTGGAAATCGTCAGGAGGGCCTCCCCTCCGTAGCGGGACGGTAGGACCACACCCGGGCCCCGTCAACGGGCCTTCGTCTCCCGGGGGTTGTGGGGGCGCGGAGTGCGGGAGCGGCGCGCGCGGCGCCGGAGGAGCCCTTTCCGGTACGGGGCCGGGAGCGATCCGGCCGGCGCGCGCGAGCAACCACGCGCCGGGGCGGCGCGAGCGCACGCCGGGGCGGCCCTGTTCCGTCAGGCCCGAAGAGCGGGGCGCCTCCACTGGAGACCCCCGCCAGGGGGCTGCGCTCAGCGCTGTTGGAAGGGGATGCCGTCGCCCTTGTCCAGCGGGACGGCCGGGCGGGTGGCCTGGAGGGCCAGGGCGTGGTCGTCCACGATCTCGATGCCGCGCGCGTCCAGCGCCTTCTTGATGCGCCAGCGCAGTTCCCGCTCGGCGCCCAGGCTCTTGCCGGGCATCGTCTTGGCCGACACCCGCAGCACCATGGAATCCAGCGTCACCTCATCCAGCCCCAGCACCTCGACGGGCTCCCAGAGGACCTCGTCCCACGGGCTCTCCTCGCTCATCTCCTCGCCCGCCGTGACGATCGCGGTCCGTACCTCTTCCAGGTCCTCACCGGAGCGCACCTGGACGTCGAGCATCGCCATGGCCCAGCCCTGGCTGAGGTTGCCGACGCGCTTGATCTCGCCGTTGCGGATGTACCAGATCTCGCCGCCGTCGCCGCGCAGCTGCGTCACCCGCAGCCCGATCTCCATGACGACGCCGGACGCCTCGCCCACATCGACCCGGTCACCCACCCCGTACTGGTCCTCCAGCAGCATGAACATGCCCGCCAGTACGTCGGTCACCAGGTTGCGGGCGCCGAAGCCCAGTGCTACGCCCGCCACACCCGCGCTGGCCAGCAGCGGAGCGAGGTTGATGCCGAGCCCGGAGAGCACGGTCAGCGCGGCGGTGCCCAGGATTACGAACGAGGCGACGCTGCGCAGGATGGAGCCGATGGCCTCGGAGCGCTGCCTTCTGCGCTCGCCGTTCACCAGCAGCCCGCGCAGCGCGTTGCCGCTGTCCACGACCTCGGCCCTGCGGTTCATCCGGGCTATGAGCTTGGTGATGGCGCGCCGGATGACGTAGCGCAGCACCACGGCGACAACGCAGACGAAGACGATCCGCACCCCGGTCGCCAGCCAGTCCGACCAGTTCTCCTGGAACCATCCGGCGGCCTCGTCGGCGGACTTCTGAGCGTCCTGCAAGGAGCGCGGCGCCTGCGGGCCGTCGGGCGAAGGGGAGGCGCTGAGCAGCCAATACACAGGGGTGACCTTCCGTGCGAGTCAGATCCGTGGAGGCGGGCGTCCGGATGCCGCGACCACACTAACGGCGCAGAGCCTTCACATTTGTTGTCACTGAGCAGTATGGGATCAGGTATTCGAGGGGGGAGCCTGTTCCGGCACGGGAAGCAGCGGGTGTGGTCCAAAACACGCTCGACGGGTTGCCCGGTCGTGGTGGCGAAGTGACCAGGGCACGGGACACACTGAGGGGAGATCGTCCCGGCGCGAGCCACGCGCCGCCGACGTACAAGGAGGCACCGTGCCGCATGTCCTGGTCCTCAACGCGTCGTACGAGCCACTGGGCGTCGTACCACTCCGGCGCGCGCTCATCCTCGTCCTCAACGAAAAGGCGGTCAGCCTGGAGGACTCCGGCGCACTGATGCGCAGCGCGACCCACGTCATACCCGCCCCGAGTGTCGTCCGCCTCAAGCGGTTCGTGAGGGTGCCCTTCCGCGGCGCCGTCCCGCTCACGCGCCGCGCGCTGTTCGCCAGGGACGGCGGACGCTGCGCCTACTGCGGTGGCGTCGCAACCAGCGTCGATCATGTCATCCCGCGCAGCAGGGGAGGGGCCCACGCCTGGGAGAACGTCGTGGCGGCCTGCCGCCGCTGCAACCATGTGAAGGCGGACCACCATGTGGCGGAGCTGGGCTGGCGGTTGCGCCATCAACCCGCGCCGCCCTCCGGCCTCGCCTGGCGCATCATCGGCACGGGGCATAGGGACCCGCGCTGGCTGCCCTACCTTCAGCCATACGGCGCGGACGACGACCTCGCCCGGATCGACGGCAGATCCACTGCCTGAGATCCGGGCGTTGTCGTTGTCACGGCGAGCGCCCTTCCCGTGACGCAGCCGCGCCGCAGCCCGAGCGGCGACAGGTCCCGCGAGTGGCGCCGTTCTACGGTGTGCCCCCGGCCCGGCGCGCGTGCCGGGCCCTGCCGCCGTCCACGGCGTAGATCCTGACCGACCACAGCGAGATGCCGTAGCGCGTCGCCCGCTCGTCGCCCTGGACGCGGACGAAGCGGGTGCCGGCGGGGGCGTCCATCCGGACCGACTCCTTGCCGCCCCGGCCCTCGCGCACGGTCGCAGCGGTGCGCCAGCGCCTGCCGTCGGGCGAGACCTGGATCCGGTAGCGGGAGGCGTAGGCGTCCTGCCAGTGCAGCACCACCTGCCCCACCCGCGCCGGGCGCGCCAGCCGTACCTGCACCCACGCGCCGTCCACGGCGGGCGAGGACCAGCGCGTGCCGCGCCTGCCGTCCGTGACGGCGGCGGCTGGGAAGTCCTCCGTCTCGTCCGCCGAGGAGCGCGCCCGCCCCGCCCGCGCGAGGTCCGGGCCCGAGGTGCGGGGGACGGCCCGCACGGTCAAGGTGGCCCGCTCGCCGCCGAAGGAGACCGGCATCCGGTAGGTGCCCGCCTTGACCGAGCTGTCCGCCGTGATCCGCAGCGGCACCTCCACCGTCCCGCCGTGCCGCACGGTCGAGCGCGCCGGAGTGCGGACGGTGAAGCCACTGGGCGCCTGGGCCGTGACCTTGCCGCGCGTGTCCGAGGGCCGGTGTCCGGTCAGTCGCGCGTGCGCCCGTGCGGCGCTCCCGCCGATCACCGCGTCCACAGGGGTGCGGGGCAGCGCCAGCGAGGCACTCGGGAGGTCCGCGTACCAGGGGGTGATCTCGTGGACGACGGGCGGCCCGGTGTCCTCGTCCCACACCAGACGCAGCGCGTCCACCGGGTCCCCGCCGTGCTCCTGCCCCGCCGTCAGCCGGGTCCAGCCGGTCCGCGAGAGGGGTCCGAGGCTGTGCCAGCCCTTGCCCGCAATGTGTGCCCGCACGGTCGCACGGGTGCCCGACCCCGGCCCGGTCAGCACGGTGACGGCACGCAGCGGACGCGCCTCGGGCAGGGTGAGCGTCAACGCCGGGCGCCGCCCCGCCGCCTCCGGGCCGCCGCCCCGCGAGGGGGGTACGAGCATGGGCGGGTCGGCCGGGGCGAAGCGCCCGGCTGCCGGTGCGCCCGCGGCGCGGTAGGCCGTGGCCGGGTCGCCGTCCACGGCGGAGGAAAGCGGGGAGCCGGGATCGGCGTCGGGGACACCGTGGGCGACCGGCTTCCGGCCGGTAGCGCGGTGGGGCGAGGTGGACCGGGACGCTCCCGATGCGTCTGAGGGCCCGGGCCGCCCCGATGCTCCGGACACCCCCGACGGTCCGGACCCTGCCGCCGCTCCGGACCCTGACGCTCCGGAAGTCTCCGGTGCTCCGGATGCCTTGCCGTCTTTCGCGTCCGCCGGATGCCTGGCGTTTTCACCGGAGGTGCGGCCGGAACGGGAGGAAGTGCCCGAGCCCGGGCGGGAGGATCCGTGGGAGCCCGCGGAGGCCGGGGCACCGCCGTCGCTCCGGGGCTGCCGTACGCCCGTCCACGCGTCCGAGAGCCGGAGCGCCTTGTCGGCGAAAGAGGGCAGCACGCCCTTGCCGACCGTGGCCGCGCGCCTGCCCCGCTGCTCACTCTCCGCGCGCAGCCGCCGGACATCCAGCTGGGCCCGCCAGACCTCCGCTCCGTCGCCCCGGGCCTGGGCCAGCACCATGTCCACCGCTCGCTCACCGGCCCCGCCCAGCCGGGAGAGCTGGGCCAGCCATGGCCCGGCCTCCTGGGCGAGCGCGGAGGGCACCCGCGAGGGCGCCGTACGCATCGTGGAGAAGGCAGTACGCAGCCGCGCGCCGGCCCTGGCCAGCTCCTCCCGGTCGCCGCGCTCGTAGGCCCTCCAGAAGGCGGCCACCAGCGGGCGCACATACGCCGACTCCGCGCCGTCGAGCACCGAGGAGGCGTCGTTGGCCGCCAGCGCGTGCACCGCGGCCCGGGTACGCGGGTCGGCGTCCGGCCCGCCCGCCGCCTCCTCGACGGCCGCCCGCCAGGACTCCCGCGGGCGGTATCCGCGCGGATTCCAGGCGTAGTCGGCCGCTGTGAACAGCGGGATGCGGGAGGCCACCGGCTGCTCCATCGCGTTGGTGAGCAGCGCCGCCGATCCGTCCGCGACGGCGGGGTCCCTGCCTTGGTAGGGGCCGAGGAAGACGCGGTCCGGCGCGTAGTCGTTGACCGGATAGTTGTCCAGCGTCACCAGCCGGTGGCGCGGGAACGCCGCCCGGGAGCCCGCCAGTTCACCGCCCGTGATGGTGCGCGGGACGACCCCGACGCCGCTCCAGGCGATCTGGACCCGGTCATCCAGGCGCTCGGCGAGCGCGGCGCGGTAGTCGGTCCTGCCCTTTTGGTAGAACTCCGTCGGCACCACCGACAGCGGCTCCGCGTCCGGATGGCTCCTGGCCAGGTGAGCGGCGGCCTCGTTGGCCAGCTCCGCCTGCGCCCGGGCCGCCGCCTCGGGGCCCGAACCGTAGGTGTCGGCGTCCGCGTCGCAGTGCCACTCGCTGTAGCTGACATCCTCGAACCGCAGCTGGAAGGAGCGCATGCCCAGCGCGCGCATGGCGTCCAGCTTGCGCAGGAGGGCCTTGCGGTCGCCCGCCGAGGAGAAGCACAGGTTCTGCCCGGGGGAGACGGCCCAGCCCAGTACGACGTGGTTGCGTGCGGCGCGCTCGGCCAGCTGCCGGAATGCCGCTCGCTGCCCGGCCGGATACGGGTCGCGCCAGCGGGCGGCCTGGCGGTACGGGTCGTCGCCCGGCGCGTAGAGGTAGTGGTTCTGCTTGGTGCGGCCCAGGAAGTCCAGTAGGGCCAGGCGCTGTTCGCTCGTCCAGGGCTGTCCGTAGAAGCCCTCGGCGGTCCCGCGTACCGGGGTGGCGGGCCAGTCGTGTACGGCGACCCCGGGGAAGCCGTACGCGCCGTCGCGCCGCGTGACGAGCTGCCGGAGGGTCTGGGCCGCGTGGAACAGCCCGTCGCCGCCGGTCCCTTCGAGAGCCACGGTGTCGCGTCCGCCGTAGGTCCCGGCCGCCAGCCGGTAGCCGCCTCGGGGCAGACCGGAGCGCGAGGGAGCGTGCAGGGCACGCAGCGCGCCCTCGGCGGACTCGGCGCCCACCCGTACGACGAGGCTGCCCTCAGGGATCTCCCCCTCCCGTAACTCCGGACGGTGCGCGGCCCCGGAGGCACTGCCGGAGCCGCCATCCGAGCGGCCCGGCCCCGCACGCGTACCGGATGCCCCCGGACGCGCGTCCGGCGTCGGCTCGTGACCCGCCTGCCCGGCACGTGCCTCGCGTACGGCGCGCACCCCGGCGGCGCGCAGGGTCTCGCGGATCACGTCCAGCGCGTACGGGTCGGCGCCCCGGTCGGCGATCAGCGCGGCCTCGGGGTGCGCGGGGACGAACGGGCCCCGCTCGCGCATCGCCCGTGGGCGCGGCCAGACCGGCGGCAGCCCGCCGCGCGCGTGGTCATCCGGAACGTCCGCCGCCGGTCCCTCGGCCACAGGCGGGGGAGTGGCCTGTGCCGAAGGCGCGCCCCCGATCAGCCCGGAGGCCACCGTGGCCGTGAGCGCGGCGGCGCCCACCCGACACCAGCCGCCGGACCTGACCGCATCGACACCTGTAGCCCCGGGCGGCACCTTCCGGCCCCCGCCGCCGCGCGCCGCTCCACCCAACGCTTCCTCCCCGTTGTTCGTCGTAGTTCGTCCGCCCGCGTCCGCTCTGTGCCCGCACAGTGCCCGTACCGCTGTCCGTCTGCTGTCCGTCCGCTGTGCGGCCGGGTTCTCGGCCCGCTTCGCCGGACCGCGCCCCGCCACGGCGAGGCCGTTCGCGTTCCGTGTCCGCGCGGTCACGTTTCCGTCGGCACGGTATGCACGCTGATGCCCCGGAACGCCACGGAGTGCCGCAGGTCTGCCGTAACGAGGGACAGCCCCTCGGCGTGCAATGCGGCGAAATACGGAGGAAAAGCGCAGGAGGGGGAGGGGTGGGAGAGGCTCGGGGCACCAGATGCCTTGAGGGAATACGGGTCACCGGATGCCTGGTGGGAGGCCGGGGTGCCGGGTGCGGGCGGACCGTTCCGCAGGGAGGGGCGTCCCGAAGGGTGGGCCGTAAATCCTGTCGCGAGATGCCCGATTAGTCCCCTGAGTCTCCTTTCCTGAGGCGTGCGGATCGGTAAATCGTCGCGGGAACCGACGTGAGCTGGGACACGTTCCCTCGCTGGATACGTCTGCGCGCCCGCCGACTGGGTAAGGCGAGTCCTGTCCGACCTTTCGTCAACGAACGGAGGCCCACCGTGGCCGCGTCCGCTGAACTCCTGATGTCCGCCCTCTCGCCGCTCCCCCAGCAGAGGGCACTCTCCAAACGAGGGCACGAGCCGGTAGACCTGTCCGGTGTGTCCGACCCCGACTCCGGACTCGACGGCTCGTGCACCTGCTGTGCCGATGCCCCCCTCACCAGCGAGCCCCCACTCGCCGACGCCACCCCGCTGACCAGCGAGCCGCCGCTCGCCGAAGCGCCGCTGACCAGCGAGCCGACCGGCCTCGGTTTCGGCACGGAGCCAGCGGAGATCTGATGAGCCGCCCCCAGGCTCCGCCCGGGGGGACCCCTCTCGCGCGGCTCGCCGCGGCGCACGGGGTCTCGCTCTCCTACGCGCCCGCACCGGGCCACGAGGTCCAGGTGCCGGAGGAAACGGTCGTCTCCGTGCTCGCGGCCCTCGGCGTCGATGCCACCACCCCGGCCGCCGTCCGCGCGGCGCTGGAGCGGCACGAGTGGGACAGCAGCCGACTGCTCCCGCCCACCGTCGTGCTGCGCTCCGGCGCGCACACCGGCTCCGCGTACACCGGCTCCGCACGCTCCGGCTCCGTGCCCGCCGGACCCGCACGTACCGGTTCGGCTCACACCCACCCCGCACATCCGGAGCCGCCGTCACTCAGCGGTACGCGCCGGGAGTTATCCCCCCGGTCACCAGGGCCCGGCGTGGCCCCCGGTCAAGGCGCCGGCACCGGCCGCCCTTCCGGGCGGCCCTCCGTGACGGGCGCGCTCGCCGCGCTCCCCGAAGGCACGGTCCTGCGCGTCGTCACCGACAGTGGCGAGACCCTCGACTGGGGGCCCGGCGTCGCGCTGCCGCCCGGCGTGCACACCCTGTTCGCCCACGCCCCCGACGACCGCGCGGCCCACAGCACGTTCATCGTCGCCCCCGAACTCTTCCCGGCTCCCCGGGTGCGGCCCGGCCGCACCCGGGGAGCCGGGGTGCTGGTCCAGCTCTACTCCCTGCTCTCCTCGCGCTCCTGGGGCATGGGCGACCTCGCCGACCTCAGTGACCTGGCCGGGTGGGCGGGGCGCACGCTGGGCGCCGACTTCATCCAGCTCAACCCGCTGCACAGCGCGGTACCGGCGGCTGCGGGCGCCCGCATGGACCCCTCGCCGTACCGCCCCTCCTCGCGGCGCTTCCCCGACCCCGTCCACCTGCGGATCGAGGAGATCCCCGAGTACGCCTACCTGGACGCGCACGACCGGCAGCGGGCCGCCGCGCTGCTCACGCGTGCCGCGGCGCTGCGGGACGCGGTGCTGCGCAAGGACGCGCACATCGAGCGGGACGCCGTGTGGGGCCTCAAGCGCCAGGCGCTGGAGCTGGTGCGCCGGGTCCCGCTCGGGCCGGGCCGGCGCGCGGCGTACTGCGACTTCCTGGCCGAGCGCGGCCAGGCGCTGGAGGACTACGCGACCTGGTGCGCCTTCGCCGAGCTGCACGGCCCCGACTGGCGCTCCTGGCCCGCCGGGCTCGACGACCCCCGCTCGGCGCGCACCGCCCTCGTCCGCGACGAGCACATGGAGCGCGTCGACTTCCACTGCTGGGCCGCCTGGCTCACCGACGGCCAGCTCGCCGCGGCGCAGCGCGGCGCCCGCGAGGCCGGGATGCCCGTCGGGCTGGTGCACGACCTGGCCGTCGGCGTCCACCCGAGCGGCGCCGACGCCTGGGCGCAGCAGGAGATCCTCGCGCAGGGCATCACCGTCGGCGCGCCCCCCGACGCCTTCAACGCGCGCGGGCAGGACTGGGGGCTGCCGCCCTGGCGGCCGGACGCGCTGGCGGAAACGGGCTACGCGGCCTACCGCGAGGTGCTGTCCGGGCTGCTGCGGCACGCGGGCGCGCTGCGCGTCGATCATGTGATGGGCCACTCGCGGCTGTGGTGGGTCCCCGAGGGCCGTCCGCCCACGGAGGGCACGTATGTGCGGTACGACACCGAGGCCATGCACGGCGTCCTCGCGCTGGAGGCGCACCGGGCGCGCGCCGCGGTCATCGGCGAGGACCTGGGCACGGTCGAGCCGGGAGTCCGCGCGCAGCTGGCCGCCCGCCGGATGCTGGGCACCTCCGTCCTGTGGTTCGAGCGCGACTACGCGGCACGCGTACGGGATTCCGTACCTGATTCCGTACGGGAACGGGACCCCGCACACGAAGGAGATCCCGCACCGGACGCCGGTGCGGGCACGGGCCCGGGCGCGGAGGCGGCGCGCGGGAGGGCGGCGCCGCTGCTGCCGGAGCGCTGGCGCACCGACTGCCTGGCGACGGCGACCACGCACGATCTGCCCAGCACGGCCGCACGCCTGACCGGCGACCATGTCGAACTGCGCGCACGCCTCGGGCTGCTGGCCCGGCCGGTGGCCGGCGAGCGCGCCGCCGACCGGGCCGAACTCGCCGAGTGGCTCTCGCTGTTCGAGTCCCTGGGCCTGCTGCCGGAGGGGAGGGGTGATGAGGAGGGCCAGATCAAGGCGGTCTACCGCTTCCTGGCCAGAACCCCCGCCCGGATGCTCGGAGTCTGGTTGCCGGATGCCGTGGGCGACCGCCGGGCGCAGAACGTACCCGGCACCAGTGACGCGTATCCGAACTGGCGCCTCCCCCTCGCCGACGCGCACGGCCGCCCCGTCTCTCTGGAAGACCTTGTGACCTGCCCCCGCGTCCGCGCGCTCTTCGCCGACCTTCGCGAGGCCCTGGGCTGACCCTGGACCCGTCGGTGAGGTACCTCCAGTGGTATCCGGCCGAGGCGGACGTCTCCAACCGCCCCGGCTGGTACCACCACCCCGGCCAGCAGCCCAAACCGGCGGCCCGGCTGCTCTCGCTCTACGAACAGAGCGTCGGGCGCAACGCCTCGCTCCTGCTGAACGTCCCGCCCGCGCGCGACGGCCGCATCGACGAGGCCGACATCCGCGAACTGACCGCGTTCGGCAAGGCGGTACGCGGCATCTACGGCACCGACCTGAACGCGGCGGAGCCCGGCCCGCGCACCTTCGACCGGGTCGGGCTGGGCGAGGACATCCGCAACGGCCGGCGGGTCGAGAAGTTCACCGTCGAGGCCCGCGCGGGCGGCGAGTGGCGGCGGATCGCCTCCCGTACCACGATCGGCCACCGCCGCATCCCGGCGCTGTCCGAACCGGTGACGGCCGACAAGGTGCGGGTCACGGTGCGGCAGAGCCGGGCCACACCGCATCTGAAGCCCGTCACCCTGCATCTGGCCCGGACGCCTCTTGCGGGCGGCGGCCCGCACCTGGCCGGTGACCAGGGGGGACGGCCGGGCGGCCCGGTGGCGGGGCGATAAGAGCACCCCGGCGCGCGGTCCGTTCACCCGTCCGATATGTTGGCTGTGTGAGCAACAAGGTCAACAAGAACGCCCTGCGCGCCGGAACGGTCACCGCCGGCGCGACGCTGATGATGCTGCTGTCGTCTCCCGCCTTCGCGCTCACCCGCGACGACGGCGACGACCCGGGCCCCGGCCTCAGCATCGCCGAGACCCTCGGGCTGTATGTCGCCGCTCCCATCGTGCTCTTCCTCGTGATCGCCGCACTGGTCACCATCGGCGACAAGAGCGGCAAGAAGAGCGGCAGCCGTACCAGCTGACGGGCGCCGCATTATCGGCGTTCGAACTGCCGTGCTTTAGGACAGGCTTGTCCGCTTTTGGCGACAGCTCTGTTACACACGTTGGCTGCGGGGACTTCGCGGGGAATCGCGGAGAGCATGACGCACAACGCACCGCTCTCGCCCCGTCCCCTCAGTCACCTTCCCGAAGCCCGGCGCAGCGTGATGACCGCTGGCGCCCTGCGCGAGCACGGCATCACCGCCGCCATGGCCGAGGAACGCTGCCGCCCGGGGGGCCCGTGGCGGATGCTGCTCCCCGGCGTGTGCCTGCTCCACACCGGCGAGCCCACCAGCGAGGAACGGCTGCGGGCCGCCCTGCTGTACGCGAGTGACCACCCCGCCGGATCCACCGGCCCCAGCTGTCCGAGCGGACCCAACAGCCCCAGTGCTCCCCGCTGTCCGAGCGGCCCCCCTGGCCCCCGGACCGAAGCGGCCGGCGCGCCACCGGGCCCGGCCGGAGCGCCGGGGCTGACGCACGGGGCGATGATCACCGGGCTGGCGGCGCTCGCACTGCACTGCTTCAGCGCCGTCCCCTCGCTGCTGTCGCTGGAGCGCATCGACGTCCTCATCCCGCGCGGACGCGGGCCGCGCTCGGCCGGGTGCGTGCGCATCGTGCGGACCCGGGCCCTCCCCGAACCCGAAGAGATCACCGGGCTGCCCGTGGCCCCCGTGCCGCGCGCGCTGGCCGACGCCGTCGCCGGGCTGGAGGACGCCACCTTGGTGCGGCGGCTGCTGACCGAGGCGGTGCGCGGCGGGCACTGCGAGCCGCAGCCGGTGCTGCACGAGCTGGCCAGGGCCCGGCTGCTGGGCAGGCCGCACGTGACGGACGCCGTGGACGGGCTGCTCGCCGAGGGCCGCGCGCTGGCCGAGGGAAGCCTGTACGACATGGTCTTCCAGCACGGCCTGCCCGACCCCTGCTGGAACGTCGAGCTGCGGGTGCCGGGCGGCCCCGGACTGGGCACGGTCGATGCCTACTGGCCCGATCACGCGGTGGCGCTGGAGATCGCCGCGCGGCCGGTACCCGGGAGTGGCGAGGAGGTGTGGGGCGCGTACGCGCGCAAGCGCGAGACCCTCGAACGCCTCGGCGTCACCGTCGTGTACGTCACTCCCGCGAAGCTGCGGGACTCCCTCGCCCAGCAGGCCGCCGTGGTCCGCACAGCGCTGATGACATCCGCCGAACGCGAACCGGCCGCCCTGGTCACCGTCCTACCGCGCTGAAGGCCCGTCATCGACGAGCCGGGACACCACACCTACGGCTTGCGCAGCAGCAGTTCGGTGTTGCGGTCCGTCTCGTCGCCCGCCAATCCGGTGCGCGCCCCGGGGGAGTTGAAGGCCAGCTCCCGGTAGAGGGAGGCCAGACCGGTCTGTGACAGGTCGCTGAAGTCCGTGCGGTGCGGGGCCGCCGACTCGATGAGCGTGGTGAACAGCGAGAGCGTGCCGTCCCTGTTGTCGACCAGCTCTACCGCGCGGGCGAGCTGGGGGAAATCGACGTGGGAGGCGGTGCTGATCTCCCAGAAGGAGCCGTGCGCGGTGATGCGGTTGAGGTGGCTGTGCCCGTTGATCCAGGCCACCGCGTGCGGATGGGCCCTCAGCAGCTCCACCAGACGCGTGCCGCCCTCGGGGATCGTGGTGCTGGTGTGGTGGCTGAAGATGAGCGCGTACTCGTCCTTGTGCCGCTTGAGCTGCCGCTCCAGCCAGCGCAGTTGGGCCTCGCCGAGACGGCCCGCGTAGTGGCCGTCGCGCCGGGTCGTATCGAGGCTGAAGCCCCGCACGTTCTCGGAGATCCGGAACGAGAAGTAGAGCCGCTCCTCCTCGGCGTCGGCCTCGGTGTAGCCGTGCCCGGCCGGGCCCTCGCCCCGCGCCCGGGGTGCGGTCAGCGCCCGTACGTACTCGCGGGGGGTGAAAGGGGCGCGGTCCGGATCGGGGGTGACCTCGCGCATGTGGCGGCGCTGGGAGCGCAGCACCTCCTCCCAGTGCAGGCCCTTGGGATCCAGGCCCTTCTCGACCGCCTGCCACAGCCGCGCCCCGGTCTCCCCGGGCAGGCTCATCAGCTTCCGGCCGCCCGTGGCGAAGTCCGCGAGGAAGCCGCGCGAGCGGGCCGAGGCGAAGCAGCCGCCCGGCAGCGCGTCATGGTTGCCGACGGTGGCGTACCACGGCAGCGCGAGCCCGGGGCTGGTCACCTCGCGTATCGCGGCGCGCAGGAAGCCGCGCATACGCGGGAAGCCGAGCGCCTTGTCGCGGTCGCGCACATCCGAGTCGGGCTGCCAGAACGCCGCCAGACCGCTGTCCTGCACGCCTTCGTACAGCCGGGGATCGCCGGTGTTGGGCCGGATCCGGCCGCCGCTCATGACCTTGATGAACCAGTCCAGTTCGGCGTGGGAGTTGTTGTCGGTGTTGTCGCCCGTGGTGACGACGCAGGAGAGCGAGGCGCCGGTCGCGGGCCCGCCCGCCAGCGCGTTGACCCGCTCGACGAGCGAGACCGCCCCGGCGACCGACAACGCCTCCTGCGGACGCCACGCGCTGGTGGTCCGGTCGCGCAGATACTCGTAGCGCAGCGGGTGCTGAACATCCACCAGGTGCATGTCGGTGAACTGCACGAACGCGGCCAGCGGCACTCCGCGCGCCGCGCGACGGGCATCGCCGCGCGCCAGGTCGGATCTGACCACCCGGCGCCAGCCGGGACCGGTCTCCAGCCGCCGGAAGGGGCCCTCGCCGCCTGGCCGGGCCACCCCGGTGAGGGTGGTTCCGGCATGCGGCGCGCCCACCGCCGCCGGGCCGGGGGGCGCGCCGCCGTGGCGGTGGCGCGGCAGAGCGGCGGGGGACGCGGGTGCGGCGGGCGCGCTCGTGGGGGCCGAGGCCGATCCGACCGCGGCGGCGGCGCCCGCCGACCCCGCCAGGGCCAGGACGGCCCGGCGGCGCGGGCCCCGCCGGGGCGCGGGCACGGAAGCCGGAGCGGCGGAAGCCCGAGCGAGGGGAGCGGAACCGGAGGGAGTGCAACCGGAAGGGCTGGAGGCGGACGGGCCGGACGGGTCGGCAGGACCGGAGGGGCCGGACGGGTCGGCAGGACCGGAGGGGCCGGACGGGCCGCGAGGGGGAGTGGAAGCGGGAGTGGGAGGGGACGCGGAAGGGGAGGAAGCGGAGCCGGCGGGCAGAGCGGACTGCGAGTGGCTGCTGCGGGACATACAGTCTCCCGGTACGGGGGGCCGGAGGGGCGGAAACCCCCTCCTCCTGTGTCTTCGGCAGCCCGGATGACCCCCGCTTGAACGGCATGGGAACGCCCGCCACCGGTCGTCACAACCGCGTGGAAGGATGGCGCCAGGACGACATCGCAGAGACGACAAAACCGCCGAGATCCGGCCGGGACCCGGCCGGGCTCCGGCCCGAGTGGGGAGATCACGAAGTGCCTGGCACGAATCTGACGCGCGAAGAGGCCCAGGAGCGGGCCCGGCTGCTGACCGTGGACTCGTACGAGATCGAGCTGGACCTGAGCGGGGCGCAGGACGGGGACGCGACGTTCCGCTCGGTGACCACCGTCCGCTTCTCCGCGGCCGAGGCGGGCGACAGCTTCATCGACCTGGTCGCACCCGCGGTGCGCGAGGTCACGCTGGACGATGAGCCGCGCGACCCGGCCGCCGTCTTCGCCGACTCCCGTATCGCGCTCCAGGGGCTCACCCCCGGCGCGCACCGGCTGCGGGTGGTGGCCGACTGCGCCTACACCAACAGCGGTGAGGGTCTGCACCGCTTCGTGGACCCGGTCGATGACCAGGCGTACCTCTACACCCAGTTCGAGGTGCCCGACGCGCGGCGGGTCTTCGCCAGCTTCGAGCAGCCCGACCTGAAGGCCACCTTCCAGTTCACCGTCACGGCTCCGAAGGGCTGGACGGTGATCTCCAACTCCCCGACCCCCGAGCCGGCCCAGGCCGTGTGGCGGTTCGCACCCACCCCCCGGATCTCCAGCTACATCACGGCGATCATCGCGGGCCCGTACCACTCGGTGCACAGCGCCTGGGAGGGCGAGGGCCGCAGCGTGCCGCTGGGCGTCTACTGCCGCCCCTCCCTCGCGGAACACCTCGACGCGGACGCGATCTTCGAGGTCACCCGGCAGGGCTTCGACTGGTTCCAGGAGAAGTTCGACTACCCCTACCCGTTCGAGAAGTACGACCAGCTCTTCGTGCCCGAGTTCAACGCGGGCGCGATGGAGAACGCCGGCGCGGTCACCATCCGCGACCAGTACGTCTTCCGCTCCAAGGTCACCGACGCGGCCTACGAGGTCCGCGCGACGACGATCCTGCACGAGCTGGCCCACATGTGGTTCGGCGACCTGGTCACCATGGAGTGGTGGAACGACCTGTGGCTGAACGAGTCGTTCGCCACCTACGCCGAGGCCGCCTGCATGGCAGGCGCGCCGGGGACGCGCTGGCCGCACTCCTGGACGACCTTCGCCAACCAGATGAAGACCTGGGCCTACCGCCAGGACCAGCTGCCCTCCACCCACCCGATCATGGCGGACATCAGCGACCTGGACGATGTCCTGGTCAACTTCGACGGAATCACCTACGCCAAGGGCGCCTCCGTCCTCAAGCAGCTGGTCGCCTACGTCGGCGAGGAGGAGTTCTTCCAGGGCGTGCGCACCTACTTCAAGCGCCACGCGTGGGGCAACGCCCGGCTGGCGGACCTGCTCGGCGCGCTGGAGGAGACCTCCGGCCGCGACCTGAAGAGCTGGTCGAAGGCGTGGTTGGAGACCGCCGGCATCAACGTCCTGCGGCCCGAGATCCACACCGCCGAGGACGGCACCCTCACCGCGCTGGCCATCCGCCAGGAGGCCCCCGCACTGCCCGCCGGCGCCAAGGGAGACCCGACCCTGCGCCCGCACCGCCTCGGCGTCGGCTTCTACGACCTGGTGGAGGGCGAACTCGTCCGCACCGACAGCGTCGAGCTGGATGTGACCGGCGAGCTGACCGAGGTGCCGCTGCCCCGGGCCCGCAAGCGCCCCGACGTGCTGCTCCTCAACGACGGCGACCTCTCCTACGCCAAGGTGCGGCTGGACCCGGAGTCGCTGGCGTTCGTTACCCGCCACCTGGGCGACTTCGCCGACTCGCTGCCCCGCGCCCTGTCCTGGGCCTCCGCCTGGGACATGACGCGCGATGGTGAGCTGGCGGCCCGCGACTACCTCGCGCTCGTCCTCTCCGGCGTCGGCAAGGAGAGCGACATCGGCGTCGTCCAGACCCTGCACCGCCAGGTCAAGCTCGCCCTCGACCTGTACACGGCGCCCGCCTGGCGCGAGGAAGGGCTCACCCGCTGGGCCGGAGCCACCGAGGAGCACCTGCGCACCGCGCCCCCCGGCAGCGACCACCAGCTCGCCTGGGCCCGCGCCTTCGCCGCCGTCGCCCGCACCGACACCCAGCTCGACCTGCTCGCCGGGCTGCTCGACGGCAGCGAGACCATCGAGGGCCTGACCGTCGATACGGAGCTGCGCTGGGCCCTCCTCCAGCGGCTGGCCGCCACCGGGCGGGCCGGCGAGGCGGAGATCTCCGCCGAACTGGAGCAGGACCCCACCTCGGCGGGCGAGCGGCACGCGGCGGCGGCCCGCGCCGCCCGCCCCACCCCGGAGGCCAAGGCCGAGGCGTGGCACGCGGTGGTGGAGAGCGACACCCTGCCCAACGCGGTGCAGGAGGCCGTCATCTCCGGTTTCGTCCAGACCGACCAGCGCGCGCTGCTCGCGCCGTACACCGAGCGCTACTTCGCCGCCGTCAAGGACGTGTGGGAGCAGCGCAGCCACGAGATGGGCCAGCAGGTCGTCGTGGGCCTCTACCCCGCGATCCACGCCTCTCAGGAGACGCTGGAGGCCACCGACGCGTGGCTGGCCGCCGCCGAGCCGAGCGCCGCGCTGCGCCGGCTGATGACCGAGTCCCGCGCCGGAGTCGAGCGGGCGCTGTGCGCCCAGGCGGCGGACGAAGCGGCCGGCGCCTCGCGCTGACCCCCGCCACCCGGCACACTCCGGCCCCCGGCACGGAGCCGGGGGCCGGGGTGGGGGAAGACGGCGCGTCAGCGAGGCGGGGTCGTCGGCGCCGGCTCTGCGGAAAGGCGCCGGTTCTGCGGGAAGGCGGCGGGTCTCAGATGCGGGTGGCCGGCCGGGTCACTTGAAGGCGGCCTGGTCGAACGTCACCTTCGCGACGCCGTTCGCCCACAGCTGCTCGACCCGGGAGCGCTCGGCCGAGTTCGGCCGGTCGTTGGTGCAGGAGGTGCCGGGGCCGCCGCCGGACATCAGCTCCGAGCACGGGCCCGAGTAGTGGTCGGGCAGACCGAGCACGTGCCCGGTCTCGTGTGCGACGACGCGGTTCGAGCTGTACTGCTGGTTTTGCGCGTAGTCCAGGAAGACGTAGCCGCTGCCGTGCCCGTCGGTGTAGGCGTAGGAGCCGCGTGAGTCGTTGCCCTCCCGGTAGTCGAACGTCGCTCCGCTGCCCTCGGCGAGCTTCACGTTCTGCACGGCCGAGTTCCACACGGCCGTGCTGTTGGCTATCTGGCTGCGGAAGGTGGGGGCGCCGCCGGCGCTGTATTTGATGGTGACCTGCTGGAGGCCGGGCTTCTCGGCCTGCTTCTTGAGGGTCTCCTTGACGATGAACTCGAAGAACTTCTGGTTGGACTCCTTGCTCTCGCCCGTGAAGCTCCGGGGAGCCTTCGCCGCGCTGGAGTGGGAGGGGGCGGCGCTGTCGTCGGGAGCCGCCGAAGCGGAACCGGTGCCCAGGCTCAGGCTCACCGCCAGGCCCAGACCGAGCGTGGCAGCGAGAGCCGAAGTGCGGTGTCTCATGGGGGTCTCCTCCTATGCCGAGGGCCGGCGCCGCGCTCGGGGGGTGGTGACGTGGGGTGCGCCGCCGGTCCAACCGGACGGATTCCTGCTGCCGGAGAGTCTGTTCGAGGCGGCGGCGGCGCGGAATGATGCCACTCGGCGATAGGGCGGCCCTATCCCCGCCGCCCTCCCCGCCGCCCTTCCCTTCACCCGGGCCGGTACGTGACGGCCGGGCGGCCATCTGGTGAGACGTACGTCACCGCCGTTATGCTCCGGCCTGTGGAGCTCGAAGTAAGGCATCTTCGTGCACTGTGTGCGATCGCCGACGCGGGCAGCGTGCACAAGGCGGCCCGCCAACTGGGCATGGCACAGCCCTCGTTGACCACTCAGCTCAGGCGCATCGAGCAGGCCATCGGCGGCCAGCTCTTCTCCCGCGAGCGCACCGGCAGCAGGCCGACTCCGCTGGGCCGCTCCGTCCTCACCCGCGCCCGCCCCATCGTCGCCCAGATGACCGAACTGGTCACCGAGGCCAAGGACGCGGCAGGCTTCGGCGTACCCGGCGGCACCCCCCGGTTGCGGCTCGGCAGCACCGGCAGCAGGGCCATCCCCGGCTGGTTGCGCCGGCTGAACGCGCGGCTGACCGACACCGACATCACCTTCCAGACGGACGTCTCGGCCAACACCCTGCTGCGCATGGTCGCCGGCAACCAGCTCGACGCGGCCTTCGTGCACGAGGTGGAGGGCGCGCCGCTGCGCGTGCCCGACCGCGTGGAGCTGCGCGTCCTGGTGCGGCGCGAACCCCAGTTCGTCGCGGTGCCCGCCACCCATCCGGCGGCGCGGTCCGGGCGGCCGGTGCGGGTGACCGAGCTGGCCGGGGAGAAGTGGATGGTGGACCCCTCCGTGGACGGCGACTGGGACGGACTGCGGCAGGTGTTCGCCGCGGCGGACGTGGACCCGCGCATCGTCTACGGCGACTATCTGTCCGCCGGCGACCTGGTAGCGGCCGGCGAGGTCGTCACCCCCTGCCAGCCCACCGCCCAGCCCCGCCCCGGCATGGCGATCGTCCCCCTGCGCGACGACCCGCTGGGCGTACGGCTGGTGGTGGGCTTCAGGGTGGGGCGGGGGCTGGGCGAGGAGGGCGACGCGGTCTTCCGTGACCTGCGCGCCGCGTACGAGGAGGTGGCCTGGAACAGCCCCGCCTACGCGAGATGGCTCCGCGACCAGACCCACCCGTCCCTGCCGATAGTGGCCTGACACTCTGTCAGACGTCGGGAACGCCCCGAAAGGGGCGCGGGGAACGGCGCGAGGCACCACAACGCTCCCGCAGGCGACCGTACACCTCAACACATACGGCGCCCCGAATCCCGCGACTCAGGCCGCGCGGTCCACCAACTGCGCGGCCACCGCCCGCGCGAGATCGTCCCGCGACTCGGCGACCAGCCGCCGCAAGGCACCCGCCGCATGAGGATGCGCGGCCAGCCACGCGTCGGCGGCGTCCAGCGTGGCCTGGTCCCGCTGGGAGGCGGGGAAGAGCCCCCGGACGATGGCCATCGCGATCTCGATGGACCGCGAGGCCCACACGGACTCCAGCATCTCGAAGTACCGGGGCGCGTACGGGGCCGTCAGCTCCGCCTGGCCCGGCTGGTCGAAGCCGGAGATCGTGGCCTCGACCAGCGCGTTGGACAGCCGGTCGGACTCGATGACCGACACCCACGCCTGCGCCTTGACCGCCTGCGAGGGCCGCGCGGCCAGGCACCGCACCTGGTGCCGCTTGCCGGAGGCGGTGTCGTCGCGTGCCAGCTCCGCGTTGATCACGCCCTCGTCCGCGGCCCCGGCCGCGGCCAGCGCTTCGAGGAAGGTCCAGCGCAGTTCCTGATCGACGTCCAGCCCGTCGATGCGCGCGCTGCCGGCCAGCAGGCCCTCCAGCAGGCGCAGTTCCTGCTCGGCGGTGGCCGCGTCGGCCACCGAGGACAGGAAGCGGGCCCAGGCGAGCTGGTGGCCGCTGCCGGGTTCGGCGTTCCTGAGCCGGGTGACGGCGCCCTCGGCGAGCAGCCGTGCGCCCTCGGCGCGCCAGTCGGACGCTGTGTACATGTCGAGGGCGAGCTTCGTCTGGCTGTGCAGCATCTGGAGGACGCCGATTTCCGTCTCCTGGCCGGCGAAGCGCAGTACCAGGCCGATGAAGTCCCGTGCGGGCATCAGCCCGTCCCGGGTGAGGTTCCACAGCGCCGACCAGCACACGGCGCGGGCCAGGGGGTCGGTCAGCTCGCCGAGGTGGCCGCGCAGGGTCTCCAGGGACACCTCGTCGAAGCGGATCTTGCAGTAGGTCAGGTCCTCGTCGTTGACGAGCACCAGGTCTGGCCGCTCGGCGCCCGCCAGTTCGGGCACGGCGGTGCGTGCCCCGGCGACGTCGGCCTCGGCGCGGGCGTACCGCTCCAGGCGGCCCCGGGCCGGGTCACACCGGTAGAGGCCGACGGCCACGCGGTGCGGGCGCAGCACCGGGTGGGATTCCGGGGCTTCCTGGAGGACCGCCAGCTCGGTGATCTTGCCGGCCGCGTCGTAGGTGAGCTGCGGGGTCAGGGTGTTGACCCCGGCGGTCTGCAGCCATGCCTCGGACCAGCCGGCCATGTCGCGGCCGGAGGTCTCCGCCAGCACCGACAGCAGGTCCTTCAGGCGTGTGTTGCCCCACGCGTGGCGCTTGAAGTAGCGGCGGGCGCCCTCCAGGAAGGCGTCCTGGCCGACGTAGGCGACCAGCTGTTTGAGGACGGAGGCGCCCTTGGCGTAGGTGATGCCGTCGAAGTTGAGCTTGGCGTCCTCAAGGTCCCCGATGTCGGCGGTGACGGGGTGGGTGGAGGGGAGCTGGTCGGCGCGGTAGGCCCAGGATTTGCGGCGGTTGGCGAAGGTGATCCAGCCGTTGGTGAAGCGGGTGGCGCCCACCAGTGCGAAGGCGCCCATGAAGTCGGCGAAGGACTCCTTGAGCCACAGGTCGTCCCACCACTCCATGGTGACCAGGTCGCCGAACCACATGTGGGCCATCTCGTGCAGGATGACGTTGGCCCGGCCCTCGTAGGACGCCTGGGTGACCTTGCCGCGGAAGACGAACTCCTCCCGGAAGGTGACACAGCCGGGGTTCTCCATGGCGCCGATGTTGTACTCGGGCACGAACGCCTGGTCGTACTTCCCGAAGGGGTACGGGTAGTCGAAGTGGTCGTGGAAGAAGTCCAGGCCCTGTTTGGTGACGGTGAAGATGTCCTCCGGGTCGAAGTGCGGTGCCAGGCCCTTGCGGCACAGCGCGCCGAGCGGAACCTCCAGTTCGCTCCCGTCCTCGAACGTACGGCGGTAGGTGTCGGCGACGTAGTGGTACGGGCCGGCCACGACGGCGGTGATGTAGGTGGAGAGGGGGCGGGTGCGCGCGAAGCGCCACAGCGCGGACGCGCCGTCGTCCAGCGGGGCGGGCTCCCCTTCCTGGACGCCGTTGCTGAGCACGGTCCAGCTCGCGGGCGCGGTCACGGTGACGTCGTAGGGCGCCTTGAGGTCGGGCTGCTCGAAGTTGGCGAAGACGCGGCGGGCGTCGGCCGGTTCGTACTGCGTGTAGAGGTAGACCTCGCCGTCCTCGGGGTCGAGGAAGTGGTGCAGGCCCTCGCCGGTGCGGCTGTAGGCGCACTGCGCGTCGATGGTCAGTTCGTTGGCGGCGCGCAGGCCGGTCAGGGCGATCCGGGCGCCGTCGAAGACCTCTTCGACCCGCAGCTGCTCGCCGTTCAAGGTGACGGAGTGGACGTGCGGCGCGATCAGATCGGCGAACGAGTCGGCCCCCTCCTCGGCGCACGCGAAGCGGATGGTCGTCGTCGAGCGGAAGGTGCGCGGCCCCTCGGCCGGTGGTGGCGCGATGGCCGAGCGCAGGTCCAGCGCGACCTCGTACCCGTGGACGGTCAGCAGTCCGGCCCGCTGCCGGGCCTCGTCACGGGTCAGGTTCTCTCCGGGCACGTCGCTGCTCCCTCTTCTTCCGTCCGTCTCGCGGCCGTCTCGTGAACGACTTCGGTCAGCATCGCATGCGCCCCGCCGGCGCCACACGGGGAATGCGTCCCGGTGCGCGTACGTTGTCCGCGGTCGGCGGCATCGCCCCACAGCCGATGCCCCCCGCATGTTTCAGGCACACCGCACTGCCGAGGAGAACGTATGCCGGAGAAGACGCGCGCCGACTTCTGGTTCGACCCCCGATGCCCCTGGGCCTGGGTGACCTCGCGCTGGATGCTGGAGGTGGAGAAGGTACGGCCGGTGGAGGTCCACTGGCACGTGATGAGCCTGGCCGTACTCAACGAGAACAAGCTCGACAAGCTGTCCGAGGACTACGCCGAGAAGATGAAGCGGTCCTGGGGCCCGGTCCGCGTCTGCATCGCCGCCGAACAGAAGTACGGCAACGAGGTGCTCGGCAAGCTCTACACCGCGCTGGGCACCCGCGCGCACCCGCAGGGCCGCCAGTTCGGCCCCGAACTGTTCGCGGAGGCGCTGGAGGAGGCGGGGCTGCCCGCCTCGCTCGCCGAGGCCGCCGAGAGCGACGAGTACGACGAGGGCGTGCGCGCCTCCCACGAGGAGGGCATCAACTTGGTGGGCCAGGAGGTGGGCACTCCGGTGATCGCGGTGCCCGGCGCGGACGGCGAGCGCATCGCTTTCTTCGGCCCGGTGGTCACCCCGGCCCCCAAGGGCGAGGCGGCGGCCAGGCTGTGGGACGGCACCTTGATGGTGGCCTCGACCCCCGGCTTCTTCGAGATCAAGCGCACCCGCGACGTGGGCCCGGTCTTCGACTAGCGGCTGTCGCCGCCGTCGCGCCCGCCTGCCGCACGTGCGACGGCCGCGGGCCGTGGTGAGCGGAGGGCCCCTTGTCCGTCCCGTCCGGACGAGGGGCCCTCCGCTCTTTCTCCCGTCCGCCCGCGAAGGTTGAGAAGACGATCACGAGGACGGAAGCGCGGTGGCCGCGTACCGAGGTGCGGCGGGGGCCGCTCCGGTTACGGCGCGAGCAGCAGGTTGTTGGCGCGCTTCTTCGCGGAGGTGTACCGGGCGGCAACGTCCTGCCAGTTGACGACCCGCCACATCGCCTCGACGAAGTCCACCTTCTGGTTGCGGTACTGGAGGTAGAAGGCGTGCTCCCAGGCGTCGAAGACGAGGATCGGGACCGAGCCCTGGCCGACGTTGCCCTGGTGGTCGTAGACCTGCTCGACGATCAGCCGTCCGGTGACCGGCTCGTAGGCCAGTACACCCCAGCCCGACCCCTGGGTGGTGGCCGACGCCTTGGACATCTGGGCCTTGAACTTCGCGAAGCTGCCGAAGGACTCGGCGATGGCGTCCGCCAGCTCGCCGGTGCCGTCCTTCTCCAGCGGTTCGCCGCCGCCGTCGCCGGTCATGTTCTGCCAGTAGATGGTGTGCAGGATGTGCCCGGACAGGTGGAAGGCGAGGTTCTTCTCCAGCCCGTTGACGGACCCCCACTGGTCCTTGTCGCGGGCCTCGGCCAGCTGTTCGAGGGTGTCGTTGGCCCCCTTCACATACGCGGCGTGGTGCTTGTCGTGGTGCAGCTCGATGATCTCGCCGCTGATGACCGGCTCCAGGGAGGAGTAGTCGTACGGCAGCTCCGGCAAGGTGTACGTGGACATGTGCTCGCCCTCCACTCGCTAATGCACATTACTTGCAACAAGAAGCTAGCAGCAACAGGGCGTGAAAGAGCGGAGCGGCCCCCTTCTCAGGGGACCACTCCGCTCGGTGCTCTCGCAGGTCAGTCGGTCCGAAGTCCTAGGCCCCATCGGTCCGAAGTCCCGGGCCCCAGAGGCCCCAGAGGATTCGGAGGACGCAGAGGACGCAGATGACGCAGCCTTGAGGGAGCGTCAGGCCGTCGGCCCGGCGGGCGCCGTCGCGTCCTCGGGGATCGGTGCGCGGGGCCGCGTCCGCTGGCGTATGTAGCCGACCAGCGCGAGTACGACGGTCAGCCCCGCCGTGAACCCGAGCTGGGTGCGGGTGTCGCCCTCGCGCAGCATCAGCAGCAAGATCGCCGCGATCCCCAGCAGCGACACGATCGTGAGCCCGGGGAACAGCCACATGCGCACCACCAGCTTCTCCGGCGCCTCACGCTCCAGCTGTTTGCGGGTGAGGTACTGCGAGACCGCGATGAACCCCCACACCACGAGCGTCGCGGCGCCGACCATGTTCAGCAGCCACTGGAAGACCGTCTCCTTCCAGAAGAAGTTGAACAGCACGGCGACGAACCCGAAGAAGGACGAGGCGATCACGGCGAAGAGCGGAACACCCTGCCTGCTCAGCCGGTTGAGGAAGGCCGGGCCCTCGCCGCGCTCGACGAGAGAGTAGGACATCCGCGAGGCCCCGTAGATGTTCGCGTTCATGGCCGAGAGCAGGGCCACCAGCACGACCACGTTCATGACCTGCGCTGCCGCCGGGATGCCGAGGTGGTCCAGGACGGCCGCGTAGGGGCCGGTCAGCACCGACTTGTCGTTCCAGGGGATCAGGGCGACGATCACCAGCATCGAGCCGACGTAGAAGACCGCGATCCGCCACACCGCCGTCCGCACGGCCTTGGCCACACCGGAGACCGGCTTTTCCGACTCGGCCGCCGCGATCGTCACCGTCTCCAGCCCGCCGAAGGCGAACACGGAGGCGAGCAGGCCCACGATCAGCCCGTCGGCCCCGGTGGGGAAGAAGCCGCCGGTGCCCGTCAGGTTCCCGGCGCCCGGCGAGTGGGTGCCCGGCAGGGCCCCGGCTATCGCGAGTATGCCCAGGATCAGGAACGCGGAGATCGCCAGCACCTTCAGCAGGGCGAACCAGAACTCGTACTCACCGAAGTTGCGCACCGCCGCCAGGTTGGTGCCGCAGAAGATGACCATGAACAGCGCGACCCACATCCACTGCGCGGTCCCCGGCAGCCAGCCGGTCATGATCTGCGCCGCCGCGGTCGCCTCCGTGGCGATGGCCACACACAGCAGCGTCCAGTAGATCCAGCCCGCCGTGAAACCCGCCCAAGGACCCAGGGCCCGCTCGGCGTGCACGGAGAAGGAGCCGGAGGCCGGGCGCGCCGCCGACATCTCGCCCAGCATCCGCATCACGAGCATCACCAGCGCACCGGATGCCGCGTAGGCGAGGACGATCGAGGGCCCGGCGGCGGCGATGCCCGCGCCCGAACCGACGAAGAGGCCGGCGCCGATGACGCCGCCCAGCGCGATCATGGACAGGTGGCGCTGCTTGAGCCCGTGCCCGAGGGAGCGCTGGGCGGGGTCGGAGTCGCTGGGTGACGGGGGTGGCGCGTCGGACGTCTCGGTGCTGCGCGTCATCAGTGGCCGTTCCTGGTGTGTGAGGTCTTGGACGGGGACAGAGCGATTGCTGTTCTTGCTGGTCTTGTTGTTCTTGTTGTGTTCTCTTCAGTTTCGGGCGCGCGCCCGGGTACTTCAATAATCGTGCGCGGCGCGACGGCATACGGACACCCCCTTTTTTCCCGCAGCCCCCGCCCCGTGACTGCCCGCCGCCCGGCGCGCACTGTCGCCAAGCTCACGCCCCCTCACGCTCGGCGCACGGCCGGATTCGGCTAGCGTCGAACGGCACGAGAGAAGCCCGCCGGACCAGACGGAGATGCCCAGATGAGTGCCCTCACTTCCGCCGCTGTGACACGCCCCGGAGCAGTGCTCGCGGATCTGCTGCCCGCTTCCAGCGCCGCACGCGCCCGCGTACGGGATGCCGCGCTGGTCGTCGGCGGCGCCGCGCTGACCGGGGTGGCAGCCCAGATAGCGCTGCCGGTTCCCGGCTCGCCCGTGCCGGTCACCGGTCAGACCTTCGCCGCGCTGCTGGTCGGTGCGGGACTCGGCGCCGGGCGCGGCTTCCTCGCGCTGGCCCTCTACGCGCTCGTCGGAATGGCGGGCATGCCGTGGTTCGCCGAGGCGTCCTCGGGCGTAGGGATCCCCTCGCTCGGCTACGTGTTCGGCATGATGCTGGCCTCCGTCGCCGTGGGGAGCCTCGCCCGGCGGGGCGGCGACCGGGGAGCGCTGCGCACGGCGGGGACGATGGCCGTCGGCCTCGCGCTGATCTACGCCGTCGGCGTCCCGTATCTGGCGCTGTCCACCGGCATGTCGGCCGGCGAGGCGATCGCCGCCGGCCTGGTGCCGTTCCTGGTCGGCGACGCCCTCAAGGCCCTGCTGGCGATGGGCGCGCTCCCGACCGCCTGGAAGCTGGCGGGCCGCAAGGGCTGAGTCCCAGCGGCCCCCGGACCAGCGGCCCCCGGATCAGCGGAGGGGCCCGGCGCCCGCACCGGCGCCGGGCCCCTCCGTCGTTCCCGCCGTTCCGCTCCGCCGCTCCCGTCGGGAGGGACCGGCGTCCACGGGCGTCAGGAGGAGGCGGCGTCCACGGGATGCGCGGGATCCGCCGGGTCGGCGGGTGCCGGGACCGGCGCCGCCGCTCCGGGCTCCGTCTTGGCCTCCGCCTTGGGCTCTGTTTCCGGTGCTTCCGGCTTCGACTCCGCCTCCGTCTTGGCCTCCCGCCCGGAGTCGTCCGCCCCACGGCGCCGTACGCGGTCCTTGATCAGCGAGGTGGCCAGCACGAGCGCGGCGACGGCGAGCGACAGGAGCATCTGGATGCGCCCGTCGGAGTCGGTGAACATGTAGCCGATCACGAACACGATCAGGCCGATCGTCGCCCACGTCAGATACGGGTACAGCCACATCTTCACCGTCAGCCGCTCCGGTGCCTCGCGCTCGATCCGGCGCCGCATCCGCAGCTGCGAGGCGCAGATGACCAGCCAGACGAACAGGGCCACGGCGCCCGAGGAGTTGAGCAGGAACTCGAACACCGTGTCTTTGGCGATGTAGTTGAAGAAGACGGCCACGAACCCGAAGGCCACCGAACACCAGATCGCGGCCGTCGGCACGCCCCGCGCGTTGGTGCGTCCGAAGGAGGCCGGGGCGTCGCCGCGCTCCCCCAGCGAGAAGGCCATCCGGGAGGCGGTGTAGAGGCCCGAGTTCAGGCAGGAGAGCACGGCGGTGAGCACCACGATGTCCATGACGGTGCCCGCGTACGGGATGTCCAGCGAGTTGAGCACCGCGACATAGGGACCGTCGGTGGCGACGGCCTTCGAGTTCCACGGCATCAGCGTGACGATCACGAACATCGAGCCGATGTAGAACAGCCCGATCCGCCAGATCACGCTGTTGACGGCCTTGCGGACGGCGGTGACGGGGTTGGGCGACTCGGCGGCGGCCAGCGTGACGATCTCGCTGCCCATGAAGGAGAAGACCACCAGCAGCATCCCGGACAAGATCGCGCCGGGCCCGTGGGGCAGGAAGCCGCCCTGGCCGGTCAGGTTGTCCATGCCCACCGTGTGGTCGGCGGGCGGCAGTCCGGCCACCGCGAGGAGGCCGACGACGATGAAGGCGATGATCGCGACGACCTTGATCCCGGCGAACCAGAACTCGAACTCCCCGTAGGAGCCGACGGAGATCAAGTTGGTGCCGGTCAGCACCAGCATCACCAGCAGCGCCCAGCCCCACTGCGGGATCGCCGGGACCCAGCTCTCCAGGATGACGGCGGCGGCGGTCGCCTCCACGGCGAGCACCACGGCCCAGAAGAACCAGTACAGCCAGCCGATGGAGAACCCGGCCCAGCGGCCGAGCGCCCGGTCGGCGTAGGTCGAGAACGAGCCGGAGGTCGGGTCGGCCGCCGCCATCTCCCCGAGCATCCGCATCACCAGGACGACCAGTAGCCCGGCCAGCGCGTAGGACAGCAGAATGCCGGGCCCGGCGTCGGCGATACCCGCCTTGGAGCCGACGAAGAGGCCGGCGCCGATCACACCCCCGATGGCGATCATGGACAGGTGGCGGTTCTTGAGGCCCGCCTGGAGCCCGTCGCCCCCGGGTGCGCCGCTGCCTTGCGGCGCGCCCGGCCGGCGCTTGCTGGTCTGGGAACTCATGGCCCGGCTCCTAGTGGATTCTTGGAAACGTACGGTTTAACGGTCGTTCACATCCAAGAGCTGCTCCTGCCCCCTATGGAAGAGCCGAATCCGGATTGTTGTCGGTGACATCGCCCAGTGGTCCCATCGTCCGGTGGCACCGTCCCGAAGCCCTGGGCGCCGCCCCCGTCACCAGGGATGTCAGACTCTGGGGCATGCGCGTGTACCTCGGCTCCGATCATGCCGGTTACGAACTGAAGAACCACCTCGTCGCGTGGCTGGAATCGGCGGGCCACGAGCCCGTCGACTGCGGCCCGCACCTCTACGACGCGGACGACGACTACCCACCCTTCTGCCTGCGCGCCGCCGAGCGCACCGTGGCCGACAGCGGCTCCCTCGGCGTCGTCATCGGCGGCTCCGGAAACGGCGAGCAGATGGCGGCCAACAAGGTCGCCGGGGCCCGCTGCGCCCTGGCGTGGAGCGAGGAGACCGCCGCGCTCGCCCGCGAGCACAACGACGCCAACCTCGTCAGCGTCGGCGCGCGGATGCACACCACCGAGGAGGCGGTGCGCTTCGTGGAGACCTTCTTGAACACGCCCTTCTCCGAGGGGGAGCGCCACCAGCGCCGCATCCGGATGCTCGCCGATTACGAGGACACCCGCGAACTGCCGCCCATCCCGGCACACCACCCGCAGCGCTGAGAGGGACCGCGTGCCCGAGGGACACACCATCCACCGGCTCGCCCGTGACTGCGCCGACCGTTTCGCCGGGCGCCCCCTGGACGCCGCCAGCCCGCAGGGCAAGTTCGCCGACGGCTCCGCGCTGGTCCACGGCGCGGAGCTGACGGCCACCGAGGCGCACGGCAAGCACCTCTTCCTCGGCTTCGGCCCGCTCGGCTGGGTCCATGTGCACCTGGGCCTGTACGGCACCTTCCGCTTCGGCGAGGGCACCCCGCCGCCGCCCGTCGGACAGGTGCGGCTGCGGCTCGCCACCCGGCCCGCCGGACTGTCCGGGGAGCCGCTGCACTACGCCGACCTGCGCGGGCCCACCCGCTGTGAACTGCTGGCCGAGCCCGAGAAGCGGGCCATAGACGACCGCCTCGGGCCCGACCCGCTGCGCCCGGCCTCCGACCCCGAGGCCGCCTGGGCCCGCGTCTCCCGCAGCCGTACCAGCGTCGCCGCGCTGCTCATGGACCAGAAAGTCGTCTCCGGCGTCGGCAACGTCTACCGGGCCGAAGTCCTCTTCCGGCACGGCATCGACCCGTACCGGCCAGGCCGCGAACTCCAGCGCTCGGAATGGGACGCGATCTGGTCGGATCTGGTCGCGCTGATGAACGAGGGGGTGCGCAACAACCGCATCGACACCGTGCGCGCCGAGCACACCCCCGAGGCCATGGGCCGCGCCCCGCGCGTGGACGACCACGGCGGCGAGGTCTACGTCTACCGCCGTGCCGGACAGCCCTGCCTGATCTGCGGCAGCCCCGTCAGCAGCGCCGAACTCGCCGCGCGCAACCTCTTCTGGTGCCCGGGCTGCCAGCGCCGCTGATCACCTGGAGACGCGCCTGGACACGGCGGGTGACCCGCCGCCGGCAGCGCCGACCCGGTGCCTCCGGCGCCACACGGGCCCCCGAGGCACCGGCCCGCTCAGAACCCGTGCGGCAGCCAGGGCGCCGTCTCCCCGAAGAACGCCCTCGCCGCCTCCCGCAGCGCCCCCGAATCCGGCCGCGCCTCCGTCACCAGCCCGGAGCGCGCCAGCGCCGCCAGCGACGTGCCGCCCAGATACGCCGCACCCAACTCCCGTACGGACAGCGCCAGATCGGCCGCGTCCCGGGTCGGCGCGCACACCGCGCCCTTCTCGTCGCCGGAGAGCCGCCAGCGCCCCGTGTTCCAGGGGCAGAAGGTGTCCTCGACCTCAAGGACCACATCCACGGGGTGCGCGTACGCACGCGCGGCCAGCGCGGCACCCACCTCCACGGGACGCAGGTACAGCGTGTCCGTCCACCGGGGGGCACACCTGCGCGGGTCGCTCACCCAGTGCAGCCACGGGTCGTCGAGCGGGCGCCCCCCGGCCTCGATGGACGTGGTCAGGTCGATCCCGAACAAGAAACGCCACAGCGCCGCGTGCGCCGCCGGATCCACCGCGTTCAGCTCCCGCAGCAGCACATCGCCGTCGGCGGCGTCGTAGTCGGACCAGCGCGGCTTGACCGCGTAGCGCGCGTACCCCACCGGCTCCTCGCCCCGCAGCGCCACCACACAGCGCAGCGGTGAGGCGCCCTCCCGGCCGCTCTCCGGATCCAGCAGCGGCTGCCGCTCCCAGCCGGGCCGCCGCTCCAGCATCCCCGGCCGTGCGGCCACACAGCGCGCGTAGACGGCCTCGCACTCGCTCTGCAACGAGGAGGGGTCGTTCGACTGGCGCAGCCGCAGCCCGGCGGCCTCCGCCTCCAGTCCGGGCGGCAGTTGCAGCGAGACCCGGCTGCTGTCGATGGTGGCCTCCAGCGCGCGGGCCGCCAGACCGTACCCGAACCGTCCGTAGATCGCCGGTTCGGACGCCGTCAGGACCGCCAGCGGCTCCTCGCCGGCGGCGTGCAGGTCGTCCAACTGGCGCCGCATCAAAGAACGCAGCACGCCCCGGCGCCGGTGCGTGGGGGCCACACTCACCATCGTCACGCCCGCGGTGGGGACCACGGCGCCGCCCGGGACGGCCATCCGGAAGGAGAACGCCCCCGCCGTGCCCACCGGCCGGCCCTCGTCCCAGACCCCGAGTGAACGCTCCGTCTCGGTCAGCGAACGGAACAGCTCCCGCTCCTCGGAAGACTCCTCGCTCCCGAACGCGCTCACCAAAATGTCATACCAGGCGTCCCATTCCGAAGCCTGGAGAACCTGCGGCTCAGTTGTCATACAGCCATGCCTACCAGGCAGTTCGCGTGGATGCGAACGTTTTTGCGGTCATGTGCGCGCAGGTGCACGTGCGTCTGCACGGACGGGTGGGGGCCGGGGACGCACCGGGAATCGACGGGCCGCAGAGCGGGTGGCTAGGCTCCCTGAGCATGGCGGAACGCCGCGCGGGACTCTCACCCTCGACGGCCCGGTCGCACCAGGCGCACAAGGCGCTGCACCGGGTCCGGACGACCCTGCGCAAGTCCGCCGTGGACTACTTCAGAGGCGGCGCCTCGGACTGGGTGGCCCTGGCCGGGCTGATCCTCACCGTCCCCGCCCTCACCTGCGCCACCATCCTGATGCCCCTGTGGTGCGCACCGGAGGCGCTGGTGCTGCCGATCATCGCCGGCGGGCTGCTGCTGCGGCCCGCCAGCCTCCTCGCGCTCTACGCCACGGCAGCGCTCGCGCTCATGGTCGAATCGCTGCTCCTCACGACCGCGACGGAGTTCGCCGACGGCGCTGGTCGCGTCACCCCCGGCACCATCCTGGTCGTCGCGGCTGCCGGGCTCTCCGGGCTGCTGGTCGCCCAGTTCCGCAGCCGGGTGGGAGTGCCCTGGCGGCGCGGCGGGACCATGCTCTTCGACCTGCGCGAACGCATCCGGGTCCAGAGCAAGCTGCCCAAACTGCCCGCCGGATGGCACCGCGAAATGGCGCTGCGGCCCGCCGGAGGGCAGTCCTTCTCCGGAGACTTCGTCGTCGCGGCACGCACCGGACCGGGAGGCCGGACCCTGGAGGTCGTCCTCACCGACGTCTCCGGCAAGGGCATGGACGCCGCCTCCCGCGCACTGCTGCTCTCCGGTGCCTTCGGCGGACTGCTCGGCTCGCTGCCCCCGCACGACTTCCTGCCCGCGGCCAACGGCTATCTGCTGCGCCAGTCCTGGGAGGAGGGCTTCGCCACCTCCGTCCACCTCGTGCTCGACCTCACCAGCGGGGACTACGAACTCCTCTCCGCGGGGCACGTGCCCGCGATGCAGCTCAACGCCGGATCCGGCAAGTGGGAGGAGAAGGCCGGCGAGGGCCCGCTGCTGGGTGTGTACGACGGTGCGGAGTTCGAGCCCGCCAAGGGGACGCTGCGCCACGGCGATGTGCTGATGCTGTTCACCGACGGCCTCGTCGAGACGGCCGACCGCGACCTGACCGAGGGCATCGACCGCCTCACCGGCGAGGCCGACCGCTATGTCGCCTCCAGCTTCCACGGCGCGGCCTGGCACCTGATCGAGTCCGTCGCGCGTGACGTCAACGACGACCGCGCGCTGCTGCTGCTCTGCCGCGCCTGAGCCATGCCCCGCACCACCGCCGCTCCGGCCCGCTGCTCAGGCCCGCCACTCAGGCTGGCCGGAGCCTGGATACGGGGGTTTTCCCCACCCTGGATCCGGTGGCAACCGCCATGGTCCCCGGCCACCCCTGAACCGTACGTTCGAGAGGTCGGAGCGGTGGATCACCAGGGACGGAGACCAGCATGGGCAAGCGCCCGAGGCGCCCGAAGCCCTCGGCGCACGAAGAGGCGTACGCCCGGGGGAGGGGGGCGCGCGGCGCGGTGGAGCTGCGTGCCGTGACCCCAGGGGCGGAGTGTGCACGCCCTGTGCGGCACCGGTCTAGCCCTGCCGCGGGGCACTTTCACCGCCGTCATGGGCCCCTCCGGCTCGGGCAAGACCACCTTCCTCCAGCGCGCCGCCGGCCTCGACCGCCCCAGCTCGGGCACCGTCCACCTGGGCGGCACCGAGATCACCGCCCTCAGCGAGAACCAGCTGACCGCGCCGCGACGCAGCCGCCTCGGCTTCGTCTTCCCGGCGTTCAACCTGCTGCCCTCGCTCACCGTCGAGCAGAATGTCACCCTGCCGCGCCCCACGCTGACGGGGCACGTCACCTCTGCCTGTGACCGCGAGATATCGGTCCGCCGGGAACGGGGCGCCGACACCGGCGCTGTCGCCCGCGCGCTCAGTGTGCTCGGCGAGGTCTCCGACAAGGCGTCCTACGCCGTCGCCGCCCTCCCCACCAGATCCCTCCTGCGCCGCGGCTGTCCGGGCGGCGCCGACAGGGGGGCGGCGGAGGGCCGGTGAGGGGTGGGGGCCGGAAACGACGTGCCCTCCCCGGGGGACCCGGGGAGGGCACGTGAGGCGAACAGTCGCACGCGGGGACGGCGGGCCGACGGCCCCTGGCGGCGCTACCCCTTGCGGTGGGAGACGGGCTGTCGGCCGGGCGACGGCTGCGAGCCATCGCCCTGGACACTCCGCGCCGACTCCCGCTTGCGGGCCATCGCCCCGGCGTCCCGCTTGAAGAACCACTCCATCTTCGGCTCGATCGCGAACCGGAACAGCCTGGTCACCCACGGAGTGCAGAGCGCCGTCATCATCACGGCGGCCAGCACGGTGATGAGCACCCGGCTCAGCGGATGATCGACCCAGGCCATCTCGTACCAGTCGAACTGGCGCGAGCTCTGGATGGCGAAGATGTGCAGCAGATACGCGTAGAGCGTGCCCGCGCCCAGCACCGTGAACCACATGTGCCGACGCGGCACCCACGACAGGAAGCAGGCGGTCATCACCAGACCGCAGCCGAAGATCGCGAGGTACATCACGGCGCCCGCCCAGGAGGGGACACCCAGGTCGGCGGCGGACTTGTCGTGCAGGAACCACGCCTTGGACATCCGGGGGACGGCCCAGTAGGCGAAGACCATCGCGCACAGCGTGATCGGCACCGCGATGTAGCGCATCTCACGGCGCTTGACCAACTGGAAGTGGTGGGGACGGAGCTGAAGCCCGAGGACGAAGAACGGGAGGAACTGCGCGACCCGCATCAAATTCAGATCCCCGCCGATCGACGGGGTCACGCTCGCGCCCACCGCGATCACCAGCGCCACGGGCATCGGCCACCGCAGGCTCTTCCACACCGGAGTGGTCAGCCGCCACAGGAACAGCGCCACCAGGAACCAGAGCGCGAACCCGGGCTCCTGGAAGTGGAACTCGCGGCCGGGGTCGTCGTTGGCCCACCGCATGAAGAACGTGTAGGCGACCTGGATGGCGAGGTAGGGGATCACCACGCCGGTGACCAGGCGCTGGATCTGCTTCGGCTTGCCCTCGAAGCTCCTGGACAGATAGCCGGAGATGATGATGAAGGCCGGCATATGGAACGTGTACATCACGAAGTACAGGGCTTCGGCCGTACGGCTGTCGTCGCGCAGCGGATCCCAGGCGTGACCGATCCCGACAAGCACGATCGTGAGGTACTTGGCGTTGTCGAAGAACGGATCACGCTGCTTGGCTGCTGGTTTCTTCTGCGCCTTCGCAGGCTGCTCCGCGGACGCCGGTGGCGTCTGGGAGGGGGACTCCTGGCGGACGGGGGGGAGCGGCGCCCGCTCATAACCAGCGTGCAACATCTGCCGCACCATAGCGGTTAACCCTCTGGGCCGTAAATTCTCGTCACGGCACTTCTTCCCTCGACTCCGCTTGCTATTCCCCGTGTTCGGGAAGACGCACGGCAAGCCGCGGCAGGAATGTTCGGTTTGATGAGCAATGTCCCACCTAAGTGGGGCATATGGAGTCCGTGTGACACCAGGGGAATGCCCCTTTCGCGGCCCTCTGTGCTCGCTGTGAGGGAGGCCACAATTCCCAGTTGTACACCGGGAATTCACGTGCGCTTCGGCACCGGGTGCCACGAGTAATGCATCACGTGCAGAACCCCTGTACAGCGCATTGATCCGGCCGAATTGAAGGCTGAATTAGGGACGTATACGTCGCACACATACTATCCGCCCGGCGCGGATGCCCCGCCCCGGCTCCCCGGGCCGGGGGCGCGTTCACGCTCCGTCCAGGCGGGGCCCGGAGCCCCGGGGGAGGAGCCACAGAGGTCGCGTCCGCCACAGGATTTACCGGAAGATGAAGCCGATGAGGGGTCACCCGGGTCCTCGTGCACGGGAGTTGGTGGCACGATGGGTGGCCGCGGGGGTGTGGCGGCGTAGGCAGACCCCCAGGCCGGGTGAGGCGTTCCGACCTTGAGGGTGTGAGCAGTTGTGGCCATCTCGCTGTCAGTAGTCCTGATGTTGGGCGTCATCTTGGTCGTCATGATCCGGAGCAAGTCGATCAAGGCGGGCCCAGCGGTCGTCGCCATACTCTTCGGCTTCTTCCTCGCCTCCACGGGCATGGCGCCCTCGATCAACCGGTTCCTCAACTCGATCGCCCACACGATCAATCAGATCAGTTTCTGAGCACATGGCGGTCGGCTTCTGAGCAGATGACGGTCGGCTCCGGCCCGCCCCGCTCAGCCGTCGAAGCCGTCCCTTGTGGACGTCACCGGCTCAACCGGTGACGCCGTAGGCGCGCCGCAGGCCGGACCTCGCAGTCGGTCGATCCGGCGCGACGGCCGACCAGCGCCACGGCCCGGCCGTGGGGACGGAGAAGACCACCGCACGACGAAGGCCCGGCCCCTTCAGGGGCCGGGCCTCTCGCTTGCCGAGCGGGCGACGGGAATCGAACCCGCGTAGCTGGTTTGGAAGACCAGGGCTCTACCATTGAGCTACGCCCGCATGCGCACCGTCTTCGCTCCCCGGGCGCTTGCCGGGGCTGGAAGGGCACGGACTGCATCGTACGGCATGTACTCTACGTGTCGCACCGACGGGGTGTGGCGCAGCTTGGTAGCGCGTCCGCTTTGGGAGCGGAAGGTCGTCGGTTCGAATCCGGCCACCCCGACCACGTACTATGAAAGACGCGCGTGCCTGTGTCGTGTCTGCATGCATACGGGGCGCAGTCAGGAATCAGCAAGACCCCCAATGCCAGCCCCAAGGAGACCGACCGTGAAGAGCGCCGTGGAGACCTTGAACCCGACCAGGGTTCGGCTCACTGTCGAGGTGCCCTTCGAGGAGCTCAAGGACAGCCTCGACGCGGCGTACAAGAAGATCAACCAGCAGGTCACGGTGCCTGGCTTCCGCAAGGGCAAGATCCCTGCCCGGGTGATCGACCAGCGCTTCGGCCGCGGTGCCGTTCTGGAAGAGGCTGTCAACGACGCCTTGCCGAAGCTGTACCAGTCCGCCGTCGAGGAGGGCGAGCTGAATGTGCTCGGCCAGCCCGAGGTGGACATCACGGACCTGAAGGACAACGAGCTGCTGGCCTTCACGGCCGAGGTCGACGTCCGCCCCGAGATCGAGATCCCGGACTACTCGGGCATCGAGGTCGAGGTCGATGCGGCCGAGGTCTCGGACGAGGACATCGACAGCGCCGTCGAGCAGCTGCGTGAGCGCTTCGCCTCGACCTCGGTCGTGGAGCGCGCCGCCGCCGAAGGCGACGTCGTCAAGGTCGATCTTGAGGCCAAGATCGACGGCGAGGTCCTGGAGGACGGCGTCGCCCAGGGTGTGGACTACACCATCGGCTCCGGCGAGCTGCTGGACGGCATCGACGAGGCCGTCACCGGCCTGGAGGCGGGCGGCTCCACCACCTTCACCTCCGAGCTGAAGGGCGGCTCCGGCGCCGGCCAGGAGGCCGAGGTCTCCGTCACGGTCGAGAGCGTCTCCGCGCGCGAACTCCCCGAGCTGGACGACGACTTCGCCCAGCTCGCCAGCGAGTTCGACACGCTGGAGGAGATGCGCGAGGACAGCCGTAAGCGCCTCGCCGACCAGAAGAAGTACGACCAGGCCACCCAGGCCCAGGAGAAGGTGCTGGACGCCCTCCTGGAGCTGACCGAGGTGCCGGTCCCCGAGAAGCTGCTCGCCGACGAGATCGAGAGCCGCAAGCACAACCTGGTCAACCACCAGCTCGGCCAGCTCGGCCTCGACCTCGCCTCGTACCTGAAGATGCAGGACAAGTCCGAGGAAGAGTTCGAGAACGAGCTGAAGGAGCAGGCGGAGAAGGGCATCCGCACCCAGTTCGTCCTGGATGAGCTGGTCAGCAAGGAGAAGCTCAACGTCAGCCAGGAAGAGCTGACCGAGCACCTGATGCGCCGCGCGCAGTCCTCCGGCATGAGCCCCGACCAGTTCGCGCAGGCCGTCGTCGAGGGCGGCCAGGTGCCGATGCTCGTCGGCGAGGTCGCCCGCGGCAAGGCGCTTGCCACCGTCGTGGAGTCCGTCACGGTGAAGGACACCAACGGCGAGGTCGTCGACATGAGCGACGAGGACGAGACCGACGAGGCCGACGAGTCCGGCGAGAGCGAGGCTGCTGCCGAGGCCGAGGCGTCCGAGGGCGCCGCAGAGGCCGCGCAGGACAAGGACGACAAGGGCGAGAAGTCCGGGAGCTGACCCGGCGGCCCGGTCGCCGTACCCCGCCCGAAGGGGCCGTGAGCGCACCCGCGCCCGCGGCCCCTCGCGCGCTCCCGGGGGCGCCCGCGCAGCGACCTGCGCCGCATGCGCAGGGCGCCGGGGCCGCACGCGCTCACAGCCCCATGCTCCATGCGCTCACAGCGAAATGCGCTCTGACCGGGATGGCTGCCGACGACCCGCGCGTTAGGGTCCCCAGTAGACGAAGACCCCAGTGACGGCCAGCTTCGCGCGGTCGTCCGGATACGAGCAGGTGGACACGTGACGCTTCCGATGCCTTCCGCCGCCGCTGAGCCCAACTTCGGTGGTGGCCTCGGCGACCAGGTCTACAACCGGCTGCTCAACGAGCGGATCATCTTCCTCGGCCAGCCGGTGGACGACGAGATCGCCAACAAGATCACCGCACAGCTGCTGCTCCTTGCCGCCGACCCGGACAAGGACATCTTCCTGTACATCAACAGCCCGGGTGGTTCGATCCAGGCGGGCATGGCGATCTACGACACCATGCAGTACATCAAGAACGACGTGGTCACCATCGCCATGGGACTGGCCGCCTCGATGGGGCAGTTCCTGCTGACGGCGGGCACCCCCGGCAAGCGCTTCGCGCTCCCGAACGCCGACATCCTGATCCACCAGCCCTCCGCGGGTCTGGCCGGTTCGGCGTCCGACATCAAGATCCACGCCGAGCAGCTGCTGCGCACCAAGGCGAAGATGGCCGAGCTGTCCGCCGCGCACAGCGGCCAGACGGTCGAGCAGTGGACCCTCGACGCCGACCGCGACCGCTGGTTCTCCGCCGAAGAGGCGCGGGACTACGGCCTGATCGACGAGGTCTACGGCAACGCCGCGCAGCTTCCCGGCGGCGGCGGAACGGGCGCGTGAGCCCCGCCGTACTGCCGCACGGCACACGCCCCTACCGCAGCCAGCTCATCCCCAGGAGAACCTCCCGATGACCTCACTCCACACGGGCCCGCAGGCCGAGTTCACCGGCATCGCGCCCGAGTCCCGCTACGTCATCCCGCGCTTCGTCGAGCGCACCTCGCAGGGCGTGCGCGAGTACGACCCCTACGCGAAGCTCTTCGAGGAGCGCGTGATCTTCCTCGGCGTGCAGATCGACGACGCCTCCGCCAACGACGTCATGGCGCAGCTGCTGTGCCTGGAGTCGATGGACCCGGACCGGGACATCTCGATCTACATCAACTCCCCGGGCGGCTCCTTCACGGCGCTGACCGCGATCTACGACACCATGCAGTTCGTGAAGCCGGACATCCAGACGGTCTGCATGGGCCAGGCGGCCTCCGCGGCGGCCGTGCTGCTCGCCGCCGGCACCCCCGGCAAGCGCATGGCGCTGCCGAACGCCCGCATCCTCATCCACCAGCCCTACAGCGAGACGGGGCGGGGGCAGGTCTCCGACCTGGAGATCGCGGCGAAGGAGATCCAGCGGATGCGCGATCAGCTGGAGGAGATGCTCACCAAGCACTCCACCAAGGAGCGCGAGGTCATCTCCTCCGACATCGAGCGTGACAAGATTCTCACCGCCGAGGAGTCGCTGGAATACGGCCTGGTCGACCAGATCGTCGCCACCCGTAAGTCCTCGGTCGGAGTCTGACCGCAGTCCTGCACAAGTCCCGTATCCCCGGGGACCGACCCGACCGAGTGATTCGGGTCGGTCCAAGGGGGGCCCATTCCGGCGGTCCGGCAAGGTACCGTCGGAGAGCACGTACCTCGGTCCGTACCCACTCGACGGATCCCAGGCGAAGGGGAAGCTCCTCGTGGCACGCATCGGTGATGGCGGCGATCTGCTCAAGTGCTCGTTCTGCGGCAAGAGCCAGAAGCAGGTGAAGAAGCTCATCGCGGGTCCAGGTGTGTACATCTGCGACGAGTGCATCGATCTCTGTAACGAGATCATCGAGGAGGAGCTGGCCGAGTCCTCCGAGGTGCGCTGGGACGAGCTTCCCAAGCCGCGGGAGATCTACGAGTTCCTGGAGGGCTATGTCGTCGGCCAGGAGGCCGCGAAGAAGGCCCTCTCCGTGGCGGTCTACAACCACTACAAGCGCGTGCAGGCCGGTGAGAACGCGCAGGGGCGGGACGACGGCATCGAGCTGTCGAAGTCCAACATCCTGCTCCTCGGCCCCACCGGCTCCGGCAAGACGCTGCTCGCGCAGACCCTCGCCCGGATGCTCAACGTCCCCTTCGCCATCGCTGACGCCACGGCGCTCACCGAGGCGGGCTACGTCGGCGAGGACGTCGAGAACATCCTGCTCAAGCTGATCCAGGCCGCTGACTACGACGTCAAGAAGGCCGAGACCGGGATCATCTACATCGACGAGATCGACAAGGTCGCCCGCAAGAGCGAGAACCCGTCGATCACCCGCGATGTCTCCGGCGAGGGCGTCCAGCAGGCGCTGCTGAAGATCCTGGAGGGCACCACCGCCTCCGTGCCGCCGCAGGGCGGCAGGAAGCACCCGCACCAGGAGTTCATCCAGATCGACACGACGAACGTGCTGTTCATCGTCGGCGGCGCCTTCGCCGGTCTGGAGAAGATCATCGAGTCCCGTGCGGGTGCCAAGGGCATCGGCTTCGGTGCCGACATCCGCTCCAAGCGCGAGATCGAGGCGAGCAACCAGTTCGAGGAGGTCATGCCGGAGGACCTGGTGAAGTTCGGGATGATCCCCGAGTTCATCGGCCGGCTGCCCGTGATCACCTCGGTGCACAACCTCGACCGCGAGGCGCTGCTCCAGATCCTGATGGAGCCCAGGAACGCGCTGGTGAAGCAGTACCAGCGGCTGTTCGAACTCGACGGTGTGGAGCTGGACTTCGACCGTCCCGCGCTGGAGGCCATCGCCGATCAGGCCATTTTGCGCGGCACCGGGGCGCGCGGGCTGCGCGCCATCATGGAGGAGGTCCTCCAGTCGGTGATGTACGAGGTGCCCTCGCGCAAGGACGTGGAGCGCGTCGTGATCACCGAAGAGGTCGTCCACTCCAATGTGAACCCCACGCTGGTGCCGCGGGCCCGGGGCAACGGGGACCAGCAGCGCCACGAGAAGAGCGCCTGACAGACGGCTGACAGCGTGTCAGAGCCCGGCTTCCCTGTGGGGAGCCGGGCTCTGACACGTTCGTCTCCGCGGCGCTGACGCGCCTGCCTCAGCCGCCTGCTTCAGCCGAGCTTGCCTCAGCGGGGGCCCGGCGCTTCGGCACGGGCCCGGCGCCGGGTCACTTGTCGACGACCGCTGCCTGGTAGACCTGGCCGGCCAGGTCGGCGGACTCCTCGGGAGTGGCGCCGCCGCCGGTGGCGTCACCGGCCATCGTCAGGCCGATGGTGCTGGAGTCGCCCCAGGCGCAGAGGGTCTGCGACTTGGTGGCCACCTTGTAGGTCTGGCACTTCATGATGTCGCCGTCGAAGCCGTCGGGGGTGACCTCCTTGGCCCCCCCGTCCTTCTGGCCCATGGCGCCGATGGTCTTGTCCATCTTGCCGAGCATCCAGTCGACGCCCTCTTCCGGGTCGTCCAGTGAGCCCCAAGCGCCGCTGAACTGGAGCTGCTTGGTGCCCGAGGTGTACTTCGCGCCGAGGTGGCCCTCCGCGTCCAGACCCGGGATCTCTTCCTTCTTGCCGCTGGACTTGCCGTCCATCACCTCGGCACCGTCGCCCGTCTCCGGCTTGCCCTGGAGCTTGTACTCGCCGATGGACTGCGGAGCGTCCAGCTTCTTGTCGCCGCCATCGATCACGCCGAACAGGAACAGGCCGCCGATGAGAGCACCGACGACGACCAGGGCGCCCACGACGATGCCGATCGTCTTGCCCTTGCCGCCACCGCCGCCTTGCGGGGGCATCGGCATGCCCGGCTGCTGGGGCTGGCCGTAGGGCCCTGGCTGGCCCGGCATGCCCTGCTGGCCCGGCATGCCCTGCTGGGGCTGGCCCTGCTGGGGGTAGCCGTAGCCCTGCGGGGGCTGCTGGGGCTGGCCCTGCTGCGGGTAGCCGTAGCCCTGCGGGGGCTGGCCCTGCGGCTGCCCCGGCGCGCCACCGTAGGGGCCGGGCTGCCCCGGCTGCTGCGGCTGCTGACCGTAGGGCCCCGGCTGCTGGCCGTAGGGCCCGGGTTGGTTGTGACTCATGGTGGCGCTTCCCCTCCGTGAACATGTACATGAATGCGCCCGCACATCCTGACGGATGGGGGCTTCTCTCCGCTGCACCGGGCGCGGAATCGGCGCCCGCTGGGTACGAGATCGTGAAAAAAGCGAGAGGAGGCGAGGGAGTTGTCCGGTTACGTCCCGATGGGCCGAGGACAAAGACGCGCCCGGTGGAAGTGCCACCGGGCGCTGTCCCGCCTGCCTCACAGCCGGCGTCGCCTGCCTCACATACGCGAGTGCCGGGGCGCGGCGGGAGGCTCCACACGAGGTCCCGGCCGTGGCCCGGCGCCGCGGGTCACTTGATCTCGACGCGGGTGTCCTTGCGGACCTTGGCGGTGGTCTCGCCGGCCTCGGAGACCGGGGTGCCGGTGCCGCTGAGGACGGCGGCCGTGTCGGCGACGACGACGAAGCCGACGGTGCTGTGGTCCCCCCACATGCAGAACGGGATCGTGAAGCCCTTCATCCCGGAGGTGCTGGTCTGGCCGGGGGTGAACTTCACCTTCTGACACTTCATCACCGCGTCGTCACCCAGCCCGGCCGGCTTGACCGTCTCCGGCTCGCCGTCCAGTTCGGCCTTGCCGCCGCCGCTGGTGTCCGGGTCCTCCTTGGCCTCCTTGGCCATCATCAGGAGCGCGCCGTTCACCACGGCCTCGGGGTTGGCGATATCGCCGTAGACCCCGCCGAACTCCAGCTGCTTGACGTCCACTCCGCTGCCCGCGGTCTTGTACTTCGCCGAGACCTGCTTGGGGTTGCGCACGCCGAACTTCTCGAACTTGGAGATGTCGTCGTCGTTGAACGTGTCGCCGCCGGAGCCGCTGGAGGGGACCTTGTCGAACTGCTCGGCGACCGTCTGAGGCGTCGTCAGCTTGTACTTCTTGCCGTCGGACGCGACGCTGCCGCCGCCCCCCTTGCCGTCACCGCCGTCGTCGTTCTTGCCGCCGGTGAACAGCACCACACCGCCGATCACGGCCGCCACCACGACGAGCGCGCCGACGACGAGGCCGATCGTCTTGCCCTTGCCGCCTCCGCCGCCTTGCGGGGGCATCGGCATGCCCGGCTGCTGGGGCTGGCCGTAGGGCCCTGGCTGGCCCGGCATGCCCGGCTGCTGCGGGTAGCCGTAGCCCTGGGGCGGCGGCATGCCCGGCTGCTGGGGCGGCTGGCCGGGCTGCTGCGGGTAGCCGTAACCAGGCTGTCCGGGGGCGCCGCCGTACGGATTGGGGCCGCCCGGCTGCTGCGGGGGCTGTCCGTACGGGCCCGGCTGCCCGTACGGACCGGGCTGCTGCGGCTGTTGGCCGTAGGGACCGGGCTGGTTGTTGCTCATGACGGCGCTTCCCCTCCGTGAACATCTTGTCGAATGCGCATGCTCATCCTGACGGATGACGCGGGGGAGTGCTGCACCGGTCCACAAACCGATTCGAGACCGCGACATTGGCGCCCGTACACTGGCTGCCGTGACCGAGAACACTCAGCCAGGCCCGGAATCGCACGGGCAGCACACAGCGACCCCCGCAGATCTGCCGACCCAGTACGCGCCGGCCGAGGTAGAGGGGAAGCTGTACGAGCGCTGGGTGGAGCGGGGCTATTTCGAGGCGGACCCCAAGAGCGGCAAGCCGCCGTACACGATCGTGATCCCGCCGCCCAACGTCACCGGCTCCCTCCACCTCGGGCACGCCTTCCAGCACACCCTCATGGACGCGCTCACCCGCCGTAAGCGGATGCAGGGCTACGAGGCGCTGTGGCTGCCCGGCATGGACCACGCGGGCATCGCCACCCAGAACAAGGTCGAGCAGCAGCTCGCCGAGGAGGGCAAGTCCCGCCAGGACCTGGGCAGGGAAGCGTTCGTCGAGCGCGTCTGGCGGTGGAAGGAAGAGTACGGCGGCAAGATCCTCGGCCAGATGCGCCGCCTCGGCGACGGCGTCGACTGGTCGCGCGAGCGCTTCACCATGGACGAGGGCCTCTCCCGCGCCGTCCAGACCGTCTTCAAGAAGATGTACGACGACGGGCTGATCTACCGCGCCGAGCGGATCATCAACTGGTGCCCGCGCTGTCTGACCGCGATCTCCGACATCGAGGTCGAATACCAGGAGGACGACGGCGAGCTGGTCCAGCTCAAGTACGGGGAAGGCGACAAGACCGTCGTCGTGGCCACCACCCGGGCCGAGACGATGCTCGGCGACACCGCCGTGGCCGTCCACCCGGACGACCCGCGCTACCAGCACCTGATCGGCGAGCAGATCCGGCTGCCGCTCACCGACCGCACGATTCCCGTCGTCGCGGACAGCCACGTGGACCCCGAGTTCGGCACCGGACAGGTCAAGGTCACCCCGGCCCACGACCCCAACGACTTCGAGATCGGCCGCCGCCACGACCTGCCCATGGTCACGGTCATGGACGAGCGCGGAGTGATCACGGCACCCGGCCCGTTCGAGGGGCTGGACCGCTTCGAGGCGCGCTCCGCGATCGTCGCCGCCCTCCGCGAACAGGGCCGCGTCCTGGAGGAGAAGCGCCCCTACCGGCACAGCGTCGGGCACTGCTCGCGCTGCAAGACGACCATCGAGCCCCGGCTGTCCATGCAGTGGTGGGTCAAGGTCGCCCCGCTCGCCCGGGCCGCCGGTGACGCCGTCCGCGAGGGACGCACGAAGATCCACCCCGCCGACATGTCGTCCCGCTACTTCGACTGGGTCGACAACATGCACGACTGGACGATCTCGCGCCAGCTGTGGTGGGGCCACCGCATCCCGGTCTGGTACGGGCCCGCGGGCGAGGTCGTCTGCGTGGGCCCCGGCGAGGAGCCGCCCGGCGGCGAGGCCGAAGGCTGGCACCAGGACCCGGACGTCCTGGACACCTGGTTCTCCTCCGGCCTGTGGCCCTTCTCCACTCTGGGCTGGCCGGACGAGACGCCGGAGCTGGAGAAGTTCTACGCGACGGACGTGCTGGTCACCGGCTACGACATCATCTTCTTCTGGGTCGCCCGGATGATGATGTTCGGGACATACGTGCGGGACGAGCCGCCCTTCCACACCATCGCGCTGACCGGCCTGGTCCGCGACGAGCACGGCAAGAAGATGTCCAAGTCCTTCGGCAACGTGGTCGATCCGCTGGAGTGGATGGACGCCTACGGCTCCGACGCGCTGCGCTTCACCCTCGCCTCGGGCGCCAACCCCGGTACCGACGTGCCGATCGGCGAGGACTGGGTCAAGGCGTCCCGCAACTTCGCCAACAAGATCTGGAACGCCACCCGGTTCGCGCTGATGAACGGCGCCACCGTGGCGGGCCCGCTGCCGGACGCCGGTGAGCTGGCGGCCACCGACCGCTGGATCCTCTCCCGGCTGAACGAGGTGCTGGCGGAGGCGGACGGCTACTACGACGACTACCAGTTCGCCAAGCTGTCCGACACACTGCGCCACTTCGCGTGGGACGAGGTCTTCGACTGGTACGTCGAGCTGTCCAAGACCACCTTCGCCAAGGGCGGCAGGCCCGCCGAGGTCTCCCGCCGCGTCCTGGGCGAGGTCCTGGACGTGACACTGCGGCTGCTGCACCCGGTCGTCCCGTTCGTCACCGAGACGCTGTGGACGACACTGACGGGCGGCGAGTCCGTCGTCGTCGCCGACTGGCCGAAGGACTCGGGCTTCCGGGACGCGGAGGCCGGACGGGAGATCGCCACCCTCCAGCAGGCGGTCACCGAGGTCCGCCGCTTCCGCGCCGACCAGGGCCTCCAGCCCGGCCAGAAGGTCCCGGCCGAACTCGCCCTGGAGGGCACGCCGTTGGTGGCCCACGAGGACGCCATCCGGCAGCTGCTGCGGCTCCAGCCCGCCGGGGAGGGCTTCCAGGCCACGGCCTCCTTGCCGGTCGCCGGGGCGACCGTCGCGCTCGACCTGTCGGGCGTCATCGACGTCGAGGCCGAGCGCAAGCGCCTCGCCAAGGACCTGGCCGCCGCGGAGAAGGAGCTGGCCCAGACGTCGGGGAAGCTCGGCAACGAGGCGTTCCTGGCCAAGGCGCCGGACCACGTCGTGGACAAGATCCGCACCCGGCGCGGGTCCGCGGAGGCGGACATCGCCCGGCTCAAGGAGCAGCTGGAGCGGCTCGGCTGACGCCTGCGGCCCGGCGGTTTCTGTGTCGCCCTTTTTTGGTGCCGATTAGCTTTTTTTGGTGCCGAGTCGGGGGTGCCCCTGTCGTGCTGTGCGGAGTGCGGATGCTCCCCCGAGCTCTTCGAGCAGGGAGGTGCCCCCAGAGCAGGGGGGACCCCCACCGCGGCGGAGCCGCGTATATGACACGGCCCCGCGCCCCTTCGGGGCGGGGCCGGGGACGGCCGGCCGGAACCCGTCGGCGGATACGTAGACTGGTCGGCGTGAGCGACGAGCCCCAGCCCCACGAACCCGAGCCGGCCCCGTTCGAGGAGATCATCGGGGAGGAGACCGACCGCGACCCCGACCTCGCGGTGATCGAGGCGGGCAGCCGCACCCTGCGGGCCCAGGCGGGCCCGCCCCAGCCGGATGTGGTGCCGGACCGGCCCGAGGACCCCGAGGTGGACGCGGCGCTGCGCGCCGTCGAGGAGGAGCTGGCCACCCGCTGGGGCGAGACCAAGCTGGAGCCCTCGGTCAAGCGGATCGCGGCGCTGGTGGATGTGCTCGGCGACCCGCAGCGCACCTACCCCTCCATCCACATCACCGGCACGAACGGCAAGACCACCACCGCCCGCATGATCGAGGCCCTGCTCGGCGCCTTCGACCTGCGCACCGGCCGCTACAGCTCCCCGCACGTCCAGTCGGTCACCGAGCGCATCAGCATCGACGGGGCGCCCGTCTCCGCCGAGCGGTTCATCGAGACGTACGAGGACATCAAGCCCTACATCGAGCTGGTGGACAGCCGGGAGGACTACCGGCTGTCCTTCTTCGAGGTGCTGACCGGAATGGCGTACGCGGCGTTCGCCGACGCTCCGGTGGACGTGGCGGTCGTCGAGGTCGGCATGGGCGGCACCTGGGACGCGACCAACGTCATCGACGCGAGCGTCGCCGTCGTCACCCCCATCTCCCTCGACCACACCGACCGGCTGGGCGACACCACGGAGAAGATCGCCGTGGAGAAGGCCGGCATCGTCAAGTCCGACGCCACGGTGGTCCTGGCCCAGCAGCCCGTCGAGGCGGCCTCGGTGGTGCTGAAGAAGGCCGTGGAGGTGGACGCGACCGTCGCCCGCGAGGGCATGGAGTTCGGCGTCGTCTCCCGGGAGCGGGCTGTCGGCGGCCAGCAGCTGACCCTGCGCGGCCTCGGCGGGGAGTACGACGGGATCTTCCTGCCGCTGCACGGCGCGCACATGGCGCACAACGCGGCCGTCGCGCTCGCCGCGGTCGAGGCGTTCTTCGGCATCGGCCAGCAACAGGCCCGCACGCTCGATGTGGAGGTGGTGCGCCAGGCGTTCGCCTCGGTCGCCTCGCCCGGCCGCCTCGAAGTGGTGCGTACCAGCCCGCCCGTGGTGCTGGACGCCGCGCACAACCCGGGCGGGGCGCGGGCCACCGCCGAGGCCGTCAGCGAGGCGTTCGGCTTCAGCAGGCTGATCGGCGTCGTGGCGCCCAGCGCCGACAAGGATGTGCGCGGCCTGCTGGAGGCGTTCGAGCCGCTGTTCGCGGAGGTCGTGGTCACCCGCAACGCCGGCCACCGGGCCATGGACGTGGACGAACTGGCCGGTATCGCCGTCGAGGTCTTCGGCGAGGAGCGGGTCCAGGTCGAGCCCCGGCTGGACAGCGCGCTGGAGGAGGCGATCACGCTCGCCGAGGAAGAGGGCGAGTACGCCGGGGCCGGGGTGCTGGTCACCGGCTCGGTCATCACGGTCGGCGAGGCCCGGCTGCTGCTCGGGACCGGGAGGAGGCGCTGATGCGGACCCTGTGCGCTTCGACGCTGATCGGGGAGTTCTTCATCGTGGGCTTCGCCGGATTGGTCGCGATGCAGACGAGTGACCTTTCGGCCGGCACCGTCTGGACGGTCAGCGGTGTCGCGATGGCGCTGTGTGTACTGCTGTGCGGGGTCATCACCCGGCCGGGTGGTGTGCAGCTCGGATGGGTGCTCCAGATCGCCCTGATCGCCAGCGGCTTCGTCGTCCCGACGATGTTCTTCCTCGGCGCCTGTTTCGCCGGGCTGTGGTGGGCCTCCGTCCACTTCGGGCGCAAGATCGACGAGGCCAAGGCACGCTTCGCCGCGCAGGTACCGGCCGAGGGGGCCCCAGAGCCCGACGCTGCGTGAACTGACTGGTCCTCACCCGTGTAGCCTCGTCGCACCGCCGCGCCGCCCGTTACCGGCCATCGAAGCGGGCCGGCGCCGTGGTGCCCTCCCCTGGGGGTATCGCCCAGCGCCAGCTGGGGGACTTCGGCCGGGAGGCGCGCCAGCAGCCCGCACGACAGCCAAGGAGCCCGCACCATGAGCCAGCGCACCCTCGTCCTCCTCAAGCCGGACGCCGTCCGGCGTGGGCTCGTGGGAGAGATCATCGGCCGTATCGAGAGCAAGGCCGGCTGGACGCTCGCCGCCATGGAACTGCGCACGCTGGATCGCGCCACGCTGGAGCAGCACTACGCCGAGCACGAGGGCCGCCCGTTCTACGAGCCGCTGATGGAGTTCATGGCCTCCGGCCCTTCCGTCGCCCTGGTCGTGGAGGGTGAGCGCGTGATCGAGGGGATTCGCGCGCTGGCCGGGCCCACCGATCCGATCGCCGCCGCGCCGGGTTCCGTTCGCGGTGACTTCGGCACCATCGTTCGTGAGAACCTGATTCACGCCTCGGATTCCGAGGAGTCGGCCCAGCGGGAGATGAAGATCTTTTTCCCGGACTTCGCCTGAGACGGAGCGCCGGGAAAGGGGCGTCTCCGGCGTCTGCCGGAGAGGCGCGCTGACAGAATGTCACTCCCCGATAGAGCCGTGGCCAGGCATATGCGTCACGGCTCAGGGGAACCCGTCACTCCGACACGACGTCACCATTACGGGGGACGATCGGTGTTCCGCCGACAATGGCGGAGGAACCGTCTCTACGTGTTCGAGCTAGCGCGTCTACGATGGAACCTACGCGCTCGGGAAGCCGACGCGTACACATCCTTCCTGTACCCACACCTCGCCCCACTTGGAAGGCCAGACGCATCCTATGGGAACCAACATGTCGTTCATCGGCCGTGATATGGCTGTCGACCTCGGGACCGCCAACACGCTGGTGTACGTCAGGGGTCGCGGGATCGTCCTCAACGAGCCGTCCGTCGTCGCGATCAACACCAATACAGGCGGAATCCTCGCGGTCGGCGCCGAGGCGAAGAAGATGATCGGCCGCACCCCTGGCAACATCGTCGCCGTAAGGCCCTTGAAGGACGGCGTGATCGCCGACTTCGAGATTACCGAGCGGATGCTCCGCTATTTCATCCTGAAGATCCACAAGCGCCGTTATCTCGCCAGGCCGCGAGTTGTGGTGTGTGTTCCCTCCGGAATCACGGGAGTCGAGCGCCGCGCCGTCATCGAAGCCTCGACCCAGGCGGGCGCGCGCCAGGTGCACATCATCGAGGAGCCGATGGCCGCCGCGATCGGCTCGGGTCTGCCCGTCCACGAGGCCACCGGCAACATGGTCGTGGACATCGGCGGCGGCACCACCGAGGTCGCGGTCATCTCGCTCGGCGGCATCGTCACCGCGCAGTCCATCCGCGTCGCCGGTGACGAGCTGGACAACGCGATCATCCAGCACATCAAGAAGGAGTACAGCCTCCTGCTGGGCGAGCGCACCGCGGAGAGCATCAAGATCACCATTGGCTCGGCGCACGACCTGGACAAGGACGAGCACACCGAGATCCGCGGCCGTGACCTGGTCAGCGGGTTGCCCAAGACCGTGGTGATCTCGGCGGGCGAGGTCCGCAAGGCCATCGAGGAGCCCGTCAACGCGATTGTCGACGCGGTCAAGACCACCCTCGACAAGTGCCCGCCCGAGCTGTCGGGTGACGTGATGGACCGCGGCATCGTTCTCACCGGCGGCGGCGCCCTGCTGCGCGGCCTGGACGAGCGGCTGCGCCGCGAGACCGGGATGCCCATCCACATCGCCGAGGACCCGCTGGACTCGGTGGCGCTCGGCTCCGGCAAGTGCGTGGAGGAGTTCGAGGCGCTCCAGCAGGTGCTCGACGCCCAGCCGCGCCGCTGAGCGGCAGCACACCTGTCCGCAGCAACAACCGACCGTTTTCCGCGGCGGGTCGTTAAGCGCAGTGGCGGCCCCCGCCACGCACCCCGCGAACGCGGGGCTGCCCCACGAGAAAGGCACGGCCGCCGCACGTGAGGGACACACGAGAAAGCCGGCTGTTGCTCGTCCTGCTGATCGCCATCGCGTTCGCGCTGATCACGGTGGATCTCAGAGGGGGCGAGCAGTCTCCGCTCGACGGTGCGCGGTCGGGGGCCGCCTCCGTCCTTGGTCCGGTCGAGAACGGTGTGGCCTCCGCGGTCGACCCCGTCGGCAACGCGATCAGCGCCGTACGCGACTCCGGCGGCCGGCACGACCGGATCAGCCGGCTGGAGCAGGAGAACGCGGCGCTCAAACAGAAGTTGGGATCCGAGGACCGCAACCGTTCCCGGGCCCACGAACTGGACAAGCTCCTCAAGACCGCCGGAGCCGGCGGCTATGGCGTCAAGGGCGCCCAGGTCGTGGCGATCGGCGCAGCCCAGGGCTTCTCCTGGACCGTCACCATCGACGCCGGGCGGCGAGACGGGCTCCGCCGCGACATGACCGTGCTCAACGGTGACGGGCTCGTCGGCCGCCTCACCACCGTCGGCCCCTCCACCTCCACCGTGCTGCTCGCCAACGACCCCGACTTCACCGTCGGAACCCGGCTGGAGAGGAGCAGCGAACTGGGCTTCGCCACCGGCCGGGGCGGCGGCGCGCTCAACGTCCAACTCCTCAACGGCCGGGCCAAGGTGAACAAGGGCGACCGGCTGGTGACCTTCGGCTCCCGCGAGGACAAGCCCTTCGTCCCCGGCGTGCCGGTCGGCGAGGTCACCAAGGTCAACCGGCACAAGGGCGACCTCACCAGGACCGTCAGCGTCAAGCCCTATGTCGGCTTCACCAAACTGGATGTCGTCGGCGTCGTCGTCCAGCCGCCGCGCAGCGACCCGCGCGATGACGTGCTCAAGTCCAAGAAGCCGGCGAAGCCCAGGCCCGCCCCCACGGTGACCGTGACCTCCACCCCCAGCGGGAACCCGTCCCCCAGGAGCTGACCAGCGTGTACATCAACCGGATGCTGCTCTCGGCCTCGCTCGTGGTCGTCGCCCTCATCCTTCAGGTCACCATCCTCGCGAGACTCCAACTCCCCGGCGCCGTGCCGGATCTGCTCCTGCTGATCGTGCTCGGCCTCGCCCTCGTCTACGGGCACACCGCCGGCGCGCTCGTCGGCTTCGTCGCCGGACTGCTCGCCGACATCGCCCCGCCCGCCGACCACGCGGTGGGCCGCTACGCGCTGGTGCTCTGCCTGATCGGCTACGCCGCCGGGCTGACCAAACCGGAAGGCGGCCAGCATCGTTCGGCCACCGTGCCCATGCTGGTCGTCGCCAGCGCCGCCATCGGCTCCACACTGCTGTACGCGGGCGTGGGCGCGCTGGTGGGGGACACCGCGGCCCGCGGTGCGGGGCTGAGAGGACTGCTGATCACCGCCACCCTCTACGATCTGCTGCTCGCGCCGTTCGTCGTACCGGTGGTCATGTCGCTGGCCCGGCGCTCGGAGAAGGACCGGCTGGCGGCCGAGCCCGGCGGCGGCAGCGCCAGCGGCGGGGACCGGGCCGCCTACGGCTGGCTCACCTCCGGAGCCGGCGTCAGCTCCTCGGCGGGCGGACTCCTCGGCAAGGGCAGGACACCGCGCGGCGGCAAGTCGGCAGGCGTCGGCTCCTCGCGCGGCAGCCTCATGGGCCGCTCGGCGCGGAACAAGGCGGGCAAGATCAAGGGAGTCAAGCGCCTGTGACGAACATCCCTGAGACCGGGCGCTCCTCGCGCGTCAACATCAGGCTGATCGCCATCCAGATCCTGGTGATGTCGCTGCTGCTGACCCTCGGGGGGCGGCTGTGGTACCTCCAGATCCGCAACGGTGACGAGTACGAGAAGGAGGCGGCGGGCAACCACGTCCAGCAGGTCGTCCAGCCCGCTGTGCGCGGCTCCATCGTCGATGCACGCGGCGTGCCCATCGCCGACAACGAGACCCGCCTGGTGGTCTCGGCCTCCCGCACCGAACTGATGAAGATGGACGACGAGGGCAAGGCGGTGCTCACCCGCCTCGCCAAGCTCCTGGGCATGTCGCCCAAGACGGTGCGCGAGAAGGTCAGGCTCTGCGATGCCAAGACGAGCCAGCCTTGCTGGAACGGCTCGCCCTACCAGCCGATCCCGGTCACCGACGACGCCAAACCGCAGCAGGCCCTCCAGATCCGCGAGCGCTCCGAGGAGTACCCCGGCATCACCGCGGAGCCCGCCGCCGTGCGCCACTACCCGGCCCCCTACGGCGCCAACACCTCGCAGGCGCTGGGCTACCTCTCGCCCGTCAGCGACGAGGAGATCAAGCAGGCCAAGGACACCGACTCGCCGTTCCTGCCCGCCGACGAGATCGGCCGCTCCGGCCTGGAGCGCTCCTACGACAGCAAGCTGCGCGGCAGTTCCGGCGTGACGCGCTACGAGGTGGACAACCTGGGCCGGGTGATGGGCCGGGCCAAGAGCGACAAGGCCAAGCCCGGCTCCAGCCTGGTGACCTCCATCGACTCCCGCGTCCAGGCCGTCGCGGAGAAGCAGCTCGACCAGGCGATGAAGAACGCCCGCCACGAGTTCGACAAGAACACCGGGCGCAACTACAAGGCCGACTCCGGGGCCGTCGTCGTCATGGAGAACAAGACCGGCCGGGTCGTGTCCATGGCCTCCAACCCCGAGTACGACCCGAACGCTTGGGTGGGCGGCATCTCGGGCAAGGAGTACGCCAAGCTCACCGGCAAGAAGTCGAACTATCCGCTGCTGAACCGCTCGATCCAGAGCATCTCGGCGCCCGGCTCGATCTTCAAGGTGATCTCCACAACAGCGGCGGTCAAGGCCGGCTACCCCTTCAACGGCAACTACGACTGCGCCTCCTCGTACGAGGTGGGCGGCCAGGTCTTCAAGAACTTCGAGTCCAAGGGCTACGGCAGCATCAACCTCGGCCGCGCGCTGGAGGTCTCCTGCGACACCGTCTTCTACGACCTGGCGTACAAGCAGTGGAAGAAGGACGGCGGCAATCTGCCCAAGAAGGGCGCCAAGGACTGGTTCTACAAGACCGCGCACCAGTTCGGCCTCGGCAAGAAGACCAACGTGGACATCCCCAACGAGGTCGCCGGCCGTGTCCCGGACCGCAAGTGGAAGAAGGAGTACTGGAAGGCGAACAAGGACGCCTGGTGCAAGCAGGGCAAGAATCCCAAGGACTACGCCGGGAAGATCGCCAAGGAGAACTGCGTCTCCGGCATGAAGATGCGCGCCGGTGACAGCGTCAACTACTCCATCGGACAGGGCGACACCCTCGTCACCCCGATACAGATGGCCACGGCCTACAGCGCGCTCGCCAACGGCGGCACCCTCTACGACCCCACCCTCGGCAAGGCGATCGTCAGCCCCGACGGCAAGTCCGTCAAGGAGATCAAGCCCCGCGCGCACGGCAAGCTGCCGCTGGACAAGAGGACCCTCGGCCAGATGGACAAGGCCCTCCAGGGCGTGGCCACCAGGGGTTCGGCGGCCTACCGGTTCGGGCAGGCCGGATGGCCGCAGGACAAGATCAAGCTGCGGGCCAAGACCGGTACGGCAGAGGTCGCCGGCAAGCAGACGACCTCCTGGCTGGCGACCTACACCGACGACTTCACGGTAGTGATGACGATCTCCCAGGGCGGTACGGGCTCCGGTGCGTCCGGGCCCGCGGTACGCGGCATCTACGACGCGCTCTACGGCGTCGGTAAGGGCGGCGGCATCGACAAGAAGAAGGCCCTGCTTCCCGAGCCGGAGAAGAACCTGCCCAAGATCGACAAGGACGGGGCCATCGAGGCCCGCCGCGACAAGCAGGACAAGGCCGGGGACGCGAAGCCCGATGCGGCCGAGTCCGGCGCCCCCGACGGGCAGGCCGCACGCCGCGAGGACGAACAGGGCAGGCCGCAGCAGAACGCGGGCGCACAGGTGCGCGACGCGCGGGAGCAGACCGGAGGTGAGCGCCCGTGAGCACCCGCGGCTTCTCGCTCGACGGCTACGGCCCGCGCCGGCGTTCGGCCTGGAACCAGCTGACCGCGCGGGACTCCCTCGTATGGCGGCTGGATTGGATCATGCTGCTGTCCGGGGTCGCGCTCGCGGTCATCGGCTCGCTGCTGGTCTACTCCGCCACCCGCAACCGCACCGAGCTGAACCAGGGCGACCCGCAGTACTTCCTGGTGCGGCACGTCATCAGCCTGCTCATCGGCGTCGCGCTGATGGGCGGCACCGTATGGCTCGGCCACCGCAGGCTGCGCAGCGCGGTACCGGTGCTCTACGGGGTCACCGTCCTGCTCGCCATCTGCGTCCTCACCCCGCTCGGCGCCACCATCAACGGCTCCCGCGCCTGGCTGAACCTGGGCGGCGGATTCACCGTCCAGCCCGCCGAGTTCATCAAGATCACGGTGATCCTGGGCATGGCCATGATGCTGGCGGCCAAGGTCGATGCGGGCGATCGCGAACACCCCGACCACCGCACCGTGATGCACGCGCTGGGCATGGCGGCGCTGCCCATCGGCGTCATCCTGCTGATGCCCGACCTCGGCTCGGTCATGGTGCTGGTCGTCATCGTGCTCGCCGTCCTGCTGGCCTCCGGCGCCTCCAACCGCTGGATCCTCGGCCTCGGGCTGGCGGGGGTGGGGGGCGCGGTGCTGATCTGGTCACTCGGGGTGCTGGACGAGTACCAGATCAACCGGTTCGCGGCCTTCGCCAACCCGGCGCTCGACCCGGCGGGAGTCGGCTACAACACCAACCAGGCGCGGATCGCCATCGGCTCGGGCGGCCTCACCGGCAAGGGCCTGTTCGAAGGCACGCAGACCACCGGGCAGTTCGTGCCCGAGCAGCAGACGGACTTCGTCTTCACCGTCGCGGGCGAGGAACTGGGCTTCGTCGGCGGCGGGCTCATCCTCCTGCTGCTGGGCATCGTCATCTGGCGGGCCTGCCGCATCGCGCGCGAGTCGAGCGAGCTGTACAGCACGATCGTCGCCGCCGGGGTGATCGCCTGGTTCGCGTTCCAGGCGTTCGAGAACATCGGCATGACCCTGGGGATCATGCCCGTCGCCGGGCTGCCGCTGCCCTTCGTCTCCTACGGCGGCACCTCGATGTTCGCCGTGTGGATCGCCCTGGGACTCCTCCAGTCGATCCGGACCCAGCGGCCCATAGCGGCCTGAGACCCCCGCCGGGCGGGCCGTCGCGCGCGGCTCGCGCGGCGGGGGCCGCCCGCGGGGTACGGGGATCACGCGGGCGACCGGAGCCGGGCCCACCCGTTAGGCTGGACGACTGGCCCTGTCCTCCCCGCGCCCGCCCGGCGCGGGGGGCGTCCCCAACGAAAGCGCGCCCGAGATGCCCGTCGAGTCGGTCTTCCCACAGCTTGAGGCCCTCCTCCCGCACGTCCAGAAGCCGATCCAGTACGTCGGCGGGGAACTGAACTCCACCGTGAAGCCCTGGGACGAGACCGACGTGCGCTGGGCGCTGATGTACCCGGACGCCTACGAGGTCGGCCTGCCCAACCAGGGCGTCATGATCCTCTACGAGGTGCTCAACGAGCGCGAGGGCGTGCTCGCCGAGCGCACCTACAGCGTCTGGCCCGACCTGGAAGCGCTGATGCGCGAGCACCGGGTGCCGCAGTTCACCGTGGACGCCCACCGCCCCGTCGGGGCCTTCGACGTCTTCGGCGTCTCCTTCTCCACGGAACTGGGCTACACCAACCTGCTCACCGCCCTCGAACTGTCCGGCATTCCGCTGGAGTCGAAGGAGCGCACCGAGGACCACCCGATCGTGATGGCCGGCGGCCACGCGGCGTTCAACCCCGAGCCGGTCGCCGACTTCATCGATGTGGCCGTCATCGGCGACGGCGAGCAGGCCGTGCTGGAGGTCACCGAGATCATCCGCGCCTGGAAGGCCGAGGGCCGCCCGGGTGGGCGCGATGAGGTGCTGCTGCGCCTCGCGAAGACCGGCGGCGTGTACGTCCCGCGCTTCTACGACGTCGAATACCTGGCGGACGGCCGCATCTCCCGCGTGGTCCCCAACCGCTCCGGGGTGCCGTGGCGCGTCACCAAGCACACGGTCATGGACCTGGACGAGTGGCCGTACCCCAAGCAGCCGCTGGTGCCGCTCGCCGAGACGGTGCACGAGCGGATGTCCGTGGAGATCTTCCGCGGCTGCACGCGCGGCTGCCGCTTCTGCCAGGCGGGCATGATCACCCGCCCGGTGCGCGAGCGCTCGATCACCGGCATCGGCGACATGGTGGACAAGGGCCTCAAGAGCACCGGCTTCGAGGAAGTCGGCCTGCTCTCCCTCTCCTCCGCCGACCACAGCGAGATCGGCGACATCGCCAAGGGCCTGGCCGACCGCTACGAGGAGGACAAGGTCGGCCTCTCCCTGCCCTCCACCCGCGTGGACGCCTTCAACATCGACCTGGCCAACGAACTGACCCGCAACGGCCGCCGCTCCGGCCTCACCTTCGCCCCCGAGGGCGGCAGCGAGCGCATCCGCAAGGTCATCAACAAGATGGTCTCCGAGGACGACCTGATCCGTACGGTGGCCACCGCGTACGGCAACGGCTGGCGTCAGGTGAAGCTCTACTTCATGTGCGGCCTGCCCACCGAGACCGACGAGGACGTGCTCCAGATCGGCGACATGGCCGTGAACGTCATCGCCAAGGGCCGCGAGGTGGCCAAGACCAACGACATCCGCGCCACCGTCTCCATCGGCGGCTTCGTCCCCAAGCCGCACACCCCCTTCCAGTGGGCGCCGCAGCTGTCCGCCGAGGAGACCGACGCCCGGCTGGCCAAGCTGCGCGAGAAGATCCGCGGGGACAAGAAGTACGGCCGCTCCATCGGCTTCCGCTACCACGACGGCAAGCCCGGCATCGTCGAGGGACTGCTCTCCCGCGGCGACCGACGGGTCGGCGCCGTCATCCGCGAGGTCTACGAGCGCGGCGGTCGCTTCGACGGCTGGCGCGAATACTTCTCCTACGACCTGTGGATGGAGTGCGCGGCCAAGGTCCTGCCCCCGCAGGGCGTCGATGTCGACTGGTACACCACGCGTGAGCGCTCCTACGAGGAGGTCCTCCCCTGGGACCACCTCGACTCCGGCCTCGACAAGGACTGGCTCTGGGAGGACTGGCAGGACGCCCTCGACGAGACCGAGGTCCCCGACTGCCGCTGGGACCCCTGCTTCGACTGCGGCGTGTGCCCCCAGATGGACACGGAGATCCAAATGGGGCCGACGGGGAAGAAGCTGCTGCCGCTGTCGGTCGTGAAGTAGCCGCGCGGCACCCGGCGGCCACCTGCTGGGGGCTCTCCTCCTCCCCTTCCTGTTACGGGATCTCCATGCCCCGGCCCGAACCGGGAGCGTCGGCCGCGGCGTCCCACCAGCCGTGACCGCATACCAGCCACGTCATGGCGCGAAGAGGAGCACGCACACCGGGGGGCCGCCTGCCGGATTCACCGGCGAGAAGCGGAGCGGGCAGGCCGCGGCGGGGGAGGGCTGTCTGACGGCCGCGATCCGGCTGCCCGTCCGCCTGGTGATGTTCGTGGTGGTCCTGCCCGTCCGCATGGTGTGGGACGGGCTGGTGATCGCCGGCCGGGCGCTGCGGCGGACCGCCCTCGCGCCGTTGGGCCGGGGGCTGGGCCTGCTGGGCCGGGTCCTGGTGGTCGTGCCGCTGGTGTGGCTCGGCCGGGGCCTCGGCTGGGCCGGCCGGACACTGGTGGCCGCGCCGCTCGGCCTGCTCTGGCGGAGCGTGCTCGTACCCCTCGGGCGGGGCCTCGGCGCGGTGCTCACCGGGGCGGGCAAGCTCCTCCTTCGGACGGGCAGGGCCCTCCTGTGGGTGGGCAAGGCGCTGTTCGTATGGCCGTGGGCCGCGCTGTGGCGCCATGTGCTGGCCCCGGCCGGGCGGGGACTGGCCGCCGCGCTGGCGCTGCTCGGCCGCGTCCTGCTGATGACCCCGCTGAGCTGGGTCCGCGCCCGGCTTCTGGCCCCCTTGGGGCGGGGGCTCGCGAGGGGGCTGCGCCTGCTGTGGCGGTATCTCCTCCTCGCGCCGTCGGCATGGGTCCACCGCTGGGTGCTGATACCGCTCGGCCGCGCGGTGCGGGCCGTCCTGTGCGGGACCGGGGCCGCCCTCGCCTGGCTGGGCCGCTGCCTGCTGGTCGTACCGGCGCTCGCGCTGTACCGCTGGGTGCTCGCGCCACTGGGGCGGGGAGTGGCCGTGCTCGCGCGCGAGGCCGCCGACGCGGTGGTGGCCGCCTGGCGGGCGGCGGGCCGTGTGTCCCGCTCGCTCTTCGGACTCCTCGGGCGGGTGCTGCGCTTTCTCGGCCGGGTGCTGCGGGCCCTGCTGGTCTCCCCCTTCGTATGGGTGTGGCAGCAGATGGTGGCCCCTGCCGGACGTGCCCTGCGTGACCGCATCTGGCGCCCTTTCGCCGGGGGCCTGCGGGCGGCGGGGCGCTCCGTGCGCTCGGCACTCTCGTCCGCGCGGGCATCGCTTCGCGCCACGCGGGCAGAGATACGGCGTGCCCTCTGGGGATCCCCCCGGCCGGAGGCCGGGGGAGCGCCCCGCGCCCAGGAGCGGGAGAGGCTGCCGGAGGGCCGCCGCGTACCCTAGGCAGAAGGATCATCCGCACAAACACACAGCGTGCCGGGCCGCCGCCCGCCCCCGAGGGCGCGGAGCCGGGCCGCCCGTGCGGACTTCCGTCTTCGTACACGTCCTGTCAGCGAAGGGTGGCCGCCCCGCGTGCCGCCCGGCACCGAGGAGAGAACCACTGGGCAAGCGACAGCCCGAAGGCCCGCCGCCCGCACCCGTCGTGCAGCGCGTCCGTCTGCGCTACACGAAGCGAGGCCGCCTTCGGTTCACCAGCCACCGAGACTTCCAGCGCGCCTTTGAAAGAGCACTGCGCCGGGCCGAGGTGCCCATGGCGTACTCCGCCGGCTTCACCCCGCACCCGCGCGTCTCGTACGCCAACGCGGCGCCCACCGGCACGGCCAGTGAGGCCGAATATCTGGAGATCGCCCTCGCCCGGCACCGCGACCCCGACGAGCTGCGCACGCTGCTCGACGCCTCCATGCCCACCGGGCTCGACATCGTCGATGCCGTAGAGGCGCACGGCTCCGACTTCAGCGACCGCCTCCAGGCGTCCGCGTGGGAACTGCGGCTCGACGGGGTGACCCCCGAGGAGGCCCGCCGCGCCGCCGATGCGTTCCTGGCGGCCGAGTCCGTCGAGGTGCAGCGGCAGACCAAGAAGGGCATCCGCACCTTCGACGCGCGCGCCGCCGTCCTCTCGCTCACCGCGGCGGCGCCACCCGCCGAACCGCTTCCCGGGCCGTCCGCTGTGCCGCCCGGCGACGAGGGCCCGGCGGCCGGGGCCGATAGGTCCGCCGCCCCCGCCTGTGCGATACTGCGGCTGGTAGTACGACACCTGACACCTGCCGTACGACCCGACGACGTCCTGTCCGGTCTCCGCGCTACGGCCGACCTGGCGCCGCCGGTCCCCCCAGGGGTGACCAGGCTGGCGCAGGGGCCGCTCGATGAGGAGACAGGCACGGTGACCGACCCGTTCGCGCCTGACCGCGACGCGTTCCCCGGACCCACGGGACCGGGAGATCTTCCCAGCGTCGCGACGGCTCGGGGCGGCACCGCGTAGGGACCGCCGCCGAACGAAGCACCGCCGCTGTCGCACGCCAGGGAGCCACCCGGGCCGCTGTACGGCAGGCGAGCGCACAGACCACCAGACTTTCGCCGTAGCCGGCCCGGAAGGGTCCGGAACCGGCGAGTGAGACAACAGCTCCCGCGCGGCGCCCGCGCCCCGGACAGCGTTCCGCCCCAGGCGGATCGCCCCGGATCCAACGAGCGCGGCGCCCGGGAGCGTGACGGGAGAACCGCCCGCATGCTCGAACCAACTGAATCCCACGAGCCCGAGGCCGCCGCAGGAGACCCCACTTCCACGGGGTCCGCGCAGAGCACGGGATCCGTGCAAGCCCCAGGGTCCGCAGGCAGCACGCCCAGCGACACCCTGCCGCCCCGCCGCAGGCGCCGCGCGGCCAGCCGCCCGGCAGGACCGCCGGTGGCGCCCGACGCCGACGCGGCCGACGCCGGGGCGCTCTCCGTACGGGATGCCGGGGCACCCGGCGCGAGCGACCACAGCGCTCAGCCCTCCGGCACGGGCACGCAGCCGGTTGACGGCGCCGAGGACGGCGAGGACGCCGAGGACGGGGCGCCCGCCGAGGTGGCCCCCGCACCCGCCGCCCGCACCCGCCGCCGCGCCACCCGCAAGGCGACGGCCCCGGCCGGTTCCCCGCCTCCGGCGGAGCCCGCCGCCGCCCAGGTCACGGAGACCTCCCCGGCCCCGGAGTCCACTCATCAGGACGCGGAATCCGCTGGGGAGGCCGGGACCAATGGGGCCGATGGCGGCCCCGGGACCGGTGACGCCGGCACGGTGACCGCGCCTCCCGCCCGTACGCGCCGCCGCGCCACCCGCGCCGTCTCCGCTCCGGAGGCACAGGAGGGCGAGGGCGCGCAGCCGTCGTCCGGTGCGGAGAGCGACGCCGGTACCGATGGCGCGGCCGGAACCGCAGAGGCCGAGGCAACCGCGCCTCCCGCCCGCGCGCGCCGCCGCTCCACACGTCGGACGGCCGCCGCCGCGACGGATGACACCGCCGCCCCGGCCGACACCGCGGACGCCGCCGAGGCCGCGGGCGGGGACGCGGACGCGGGGGAGACCTCCGCTCCGGGGCGCGCCACCCGCTCGCGCCGTCGGACGGCCGCCGCCGAGGAGCCCGCCGCCGGGACCGGCGAGGCCCAGGAGGGCGAAGCCGCTCCCAAGGCGCGCACCCGGCGCCGGGCGACCCGTTCCGTTTCGGCACCCGAGGTGGCAGAGACGGCGGAGACCGTCGGGGCGGCTGAGGCTGCTGAGACGTCCGAGGCCGCTGAGAGTGGCGAGAAGCCCGCGGCGCAGGCCCGTTCCCGCCGCCGGGGCGCGTCCCAGCCGGAAGTGGTTGAGGCATCTGAGACGTCCGAGGCAGTTGAGACAGCCGAGGCTGCCGAGACATCTGAGACGGCCCAGGCAGGGGCCTCGGGGACGGCCGACCGCGCGGACGAAGGCACCGCCGCCACCGGAAGCGCCGCCTCCGGTGGCCGTGCCCGCCGCCGAGCCTCCCGCGCGGCCTCGGCTCCCGTCGAGGAGACCGCCGCCGAAACGCCCGCCCGCGTCGACCAGGCCGAGCAGTCCGACCAGGCCGCTCCCTCGGAGGCACCCGCCTCCCGTACGCGCCGCCGCAGCACCCGCAAGGGCGCCGGGGCCGCCGAGGCCGGGACCGCTGGTACCGCAGCGAAGGGTGCGCCGCAGGCCGCTGCCGCGAGCGGGAAGACCGCCGAGGGCGCCGCCCAGGCCGAAGCGCCCGGCGAGGAGGCGGCCACCGGTCGCCGCCGCAAGCGCAGCGCGCCGCCGATGGCGATGTTCCAGGCTCCGGTCTTCACCGAGCCCGCCTTCCAGACCCCGCAGAGCGCCGCTGCCGCCGCTGCCGCCGAGGCGGAGCGCCGGGCCGCCGGTACGGACGACGACGAGCAGGTCGAACAGAGCGAGCAGGACGACAAGGCCGCCACGGACGCCGCGCGGGGTGCGGAGAGCGCGGGCGGCTTCGAGGGCGCCGAGGGCGAGAGTGGCGGCGCCTCCCGCCGTCGTCGCCGCAGGCGCGAGACCGCGTCCGACTCCCGCCCCCGGGCCGCCGCCTCCGACAGCTCCTCCGGCGAGGGCGCTGCCCGCGACGAGAGCCGTGACGACGAGGGCCAGGACGACGACCGCGAGGGCGAGGAACACGAGGGCGCCCAGTCCGGTGACCGTCCCGCGCGCCGCCGCCGCCGGGGCGGCCGTCGCCGCCGCCGGGGCGAGAGCGCCGAGAACGGCGAGTCCGAGGAGCAGGGCCCCCACGGCTCCCCCGCCGAGGACGGCGACGAGGGCCAGGACCGCTCCGAGCGTCCCGCCCGCCAGGAGCGCCGCGACCGCGACGAGGCGGCGGAATCCGCTGCCTCCGCTGAATCCGCCGGTGCCGCCGACGCCGAGGAGGGCCCCGAGGCCGACGGCGGGGACGAGGACGAGCACGGCGCGTCCGGCGGCGGCTCCAGCAGCAGCTCGCGCCGCCGCCGCAGGCGCCGTCGCCGCTCCGGTGACGCTGACGGGCAGCCCGCGGCCGAGGGCTCGGGCGGCGACGACCCCGAGCGCACGGTCGTCAAGGTCCGCGAGCCCCGCAAGAAGAAGGACACCGAGTCCACCTCCAGCGACGAGGTGCAGGCCATCAAGGGCTCCACCCGGCTGGAGGCCAAGAAGCAGCGCCGGCGTGAGGGCCGTGAGCAGGGCCGCCGCCGGGTGCCGATCATCACCGAGGCCGAGTTCCTGGCCCGTCGCGAGGCCGTCAAGCGGGAGATGATCGTCCGCCAGAGCGGCGAGCGCACGCAGATCGGCATCCTTGAGGACGACGTGCTGGTCGAGCACTTCGTCAACAAGGAGCAGGCGACGTCGTACGTCGGCAATGTCTACCTGGGCAAGGTGCAGAACGTCCTGCCGTCGATGGAGGCCGCCTTCGTCGATATCGGCAAGGGCCGCAACGCGGTGCTGTACGCGGGCGAGGTCAATTTCGAGGCGCTGGGCATGGCCAACGGGCCGCGCCGCATCGAGACCGCGCTCAAGTCGGGCCAGTCGGTGCTCGTCCAGGTCACCAAGGACCCGATCGGGCACAAGGGCGCGCGGCTGACCAGCCAGGTCTCCCTGCCGGGGCGCTACCTCGTCTACGTGCCCGAGGGCTCGATGACGGGCATCAGCCGCAAGCTCCCGGACACCGAGCGCTCGCGCCTCAAGCAGATCCTCAAGAAGGTCGTCCCCGAGAACGCCGGGGTGATCGTCCGCACGGCCGCCGAGGGCGCCAGCGAGGACGAGCTGCGCCGCGACGTGGAGCGCCTCCAGGCGCAGTGGGAGGACATCCAGAAGAAGTCCGAGAAGGGCGGCAGCGCGCCCACGCTGCTGTACGGCGAGCCGGACATGACCGTCCGCGTCGTGCGCGACATCTTCAACGAGGACTTCTCCAAGGTCATCGTCAGCGGCGACGGCGCCTGGGACACCATCCGGGGCTACGTCGCGCACGTCGCGCCCGACCTCACCGACCGGCTCCAGAAGTGGACCTCGGACGTCGATGTCTTCGCGACGTACCGCATCGACGAGCAGCTGATGAAGGCGCTGGACCGCAAGGTGTGGCTGCCCAGCGGTGGTTCGCTGGTGATCGACAGGACCGAGGCGATGATCGTCGTCGATGTCAACACCGGCAAGTTCACCGGCCAGGGCGGGAACCTGGAGGAGACGGTCACCAGGAACAACCTGGAGGCGGCCGAGGAGATCGTGCGCCAGTTGCGGCTGCGCGACCTCGGCGGCATCATCGTCATCGACTTCATCGACATGGTCCTGGAGTCCAACCGCGACCTGGTGCTGCGCCGCCTGCTGGAGTGCCTGGGCCGCGACCGTACGAAGCACCAGGTGGCAGAGGTCACCTCGCTGGGCCTGGTGCAGATGACCCGCAAGCGGGTCGGGCAGGGGCTGCTGGAGTCCTTCTCCGAGCCCTGCGTGCACTGCAACGGGCGCGGCGTGATCGTCCACATGGAACAGCCCTCCGCGGCCGGTGGCAGCGGCAAGAAGAACAAGAAGAAGGGCAAGGGCGGCGCCCAGCAGACACAGCCCGAGCCCGCGCGTACCGAGCCGGAGGCCGAGCCCTCGCCCGCGACGGCGCCCGCCGCCGTCGCGGTGGAGCCCGCCGACGAGTCGGCCGTGGCCGCTGATGTGGTGGCGCCGGTCGAGTTCGTGCCGGACGAGGACCTGTTCAGCAGCGCGGCCGAAGCGGAGGCCGCCGCCTCGGGACGCGGTCGCGGACGCCGCCGGGGCAGCCGGAAGGCCAGCGCGCCCGCCGGGTCCCCGAAGCCGTCCGGGGAAGAAACGGCCCAGATCGTCGAGCCCAGCGCACCGGAGCGCACGGCACCGGAGCCGACTGCCGAACCGGTGAGCGCCGAGGCCCAGGGCGCTCCGTCGGGTGCGGAAGGTGCTGAGGGGGCCGAGGCTGCGGCGCGGCCCGGCCAGGAGCCTGCCAAGGCGCCCGCCGAGGAGGCCAGGCCCCGGCGCCGGGCCACCCGGAAGGCCACCGCTCCGGCCGGTTCGCCCACCACGGGTGAGGACGCCGCCGCCGTGACGGTCGTCACAGCGGAGGAGACTCCGGCTTCGGCTTCGGCTCCGGCTCCTGCGGAGGAGCCCACCGCCGCGGCGGCCCCCGGGTCAGAGCCGGAAGCCGGGCCCGTCGCCAAGCCGCGCCGGCGCGCGACTCGCAAGGCCACCGCTCCGGCCGGGCCCCCCGCCGGGGCCACCGGCGAGGAGTCCGCAGCGGGCGAAGGCACCGAAGCGCCGCCAGAGGCCGGGGCTCCGGCGAAGAAGGCGGCCAAGGCGACGGCGAAGAAGGCCACCGCGAAGAAGGCGGCGGCCAAGAAGACGACCGCCAAGAAGTCGGCGGCCAAGAAGACCGCGGAGAAGGCCGCCGAGAAGACGGCGGAGAAGCCCGCGGCGAAGAAGGCCGCCACGAAGAAGGCGGCTGCCAAGAAGACCACCGCCAAGAAGGCGGGGGCCTCCAAGGCGGCTGCGTCGAAGTCGGCGTCGAAGAAGACGGCCGCCGCCGAGCAGGAGGGCGCCCCCTCCGTCTCGGCCGCCGCTTCCGAGGACTGACCGGCGGGGAAGACCGGCCGGCAGGGGAGGGCGAGGGCACACGGCTCGCGCCCTCCCGCTGTCTTTCGGCTGCTGTCCACCGTCCGCCCTGGCAGCAGAGCGCTCCGGGGGGATGGGGTACCCTTGACCGTCGGCGTGTCGTCACAGGCGCGTCCGCCCTTGAGCAACTCCCTCCCGGTCCGCCGGGAGAGGCCGCTCAATCCCTCCGGATCAGCTCCGCACCCTCGTGTGCGGCCGGGCGGCTGGCATCAGGGGCTCCGAATCGAGTGAGAGAGAGTTCCGCGTGTACGCGATCGTGCGCACCGGCGGACGCCAGCAGAAGGTTGCTGTTGGCGACGTCATCGAGGTTGACCGCATTTCCGAGAGCAAGGTCGGCGACAGCGTCGAGCTCTCCACCCTGCTCGTCGTCGATGGTGACTCGGTCACCAGCGACCCCTGGGTCCTGGCGGGTGTCAAGGTCCAGGCCGAGGTGGTGGATCACCACAAGGGCGACAAGATCCGGATCCAGAAGTACAAGAACAAGACCGGGTACAAGAAGCGCATCGGCCACCGCCAGCTCCACACCGCGCTGAAGGTCACCGACATCCCCGCCCCGGCCAAGAAGTAAGGACTGAGGAGAGATGGCACACAAAAAGGGCGCATCGTCCACTCGGAACGGTCGCGACTCCAACGCGCAGTACCTCGGCGTGAAGCGCTTCGGCGGTCAGGTCGTCAGCGCGGGCGAGATCCTGGTCCGCCAGCGTGGCACCCACTTCCACCCGGGTGCGGGCGTCGGCCGTGGCGGCGACGACACGCTGTTCGCGCTGGACGCCGGTGCGGTGCAGTTCGGCACCCGCCGTGGCCGCAAGGTCGTGAACATCGTTCCGGCCGCTGAGTAATCAGCTCGGCACGGAACAAGCACCACTCCGAGGGCGGACCTCCGCTTCCCGTACGGCGTACGTACGGGAAGCGGGTCCGCCCTTGGTGCGTTGAACTTCGAAACACAGGCACCACCCCGCTTCATCCCGCTCCACCCTTCACCGAGCACGCCGGGAGGCACCCTCATGACCACCTTCGTGGACCGCGTCGAACTGCATGTCGGCGCGGGTAACGGTGGCCACGGCTGCGCCTCCGTGCACCGGGAGAAGTTCAAGCCGCTGGGCGGGCCCGACGGCGGCAACGGCGGGCGCGGCGGAGATGTCCTCTTCGTCGTCGATCCCGATGTGACGACGCTGCTCGACTACCACCACGCCCCCCGGCGCAAGGCGACCAACGGCAGGCCAGGAGAGGGTGGCCACCGCTCCGGCCAGGAGGGCAAGGACCTGGTCCTGCCGGTGCCCGACGGCACCGTCGTCCTGGACCGGAACGGCGAGGTGCTGGCCGACATGGTCGGCGCGGGCACGACCTTCGTCGCGGGCCAGGGCGGCCGTGGCGGACTCGGCAACGCCGCGCTGGCCTCCGCCCGGCGCAAGGCGCCCGGCTTCGCGCTGCTGGGCGAGCCGGGGCAGGCGCGGGATGTCGTGCTGGAGCTGAAGACCGTCGCGGACGTGGCGCTCGTCGGCTACCCCAGCGCGGGCAAGTCCTCGCTGATCTCGGTGCTCTCGGCGGCCAAGCCGAAGATCGCCGACTACCCCTTCACCACGCTGGTGCCCAACCTCGGCGTCGTCACCGCGGGCTCGACGGTCTTCACGATGGCGGACGTGCCCGGCCTCATCCCGGGCGCCAGCGAGGGCCGGGGGCTGGGGCTGGAGTTCCTGCGGCACGTGGAGCGCTGTTCCGTGCTGGTGCACGTGCTGGACTGCGCCACGCTGGAGACAGAGCGCGATCCCGTCTCCGACCTGGACGTCATCGAGGCCGAGCTGGCGCGCTACGGCGGCCTGGAGGACCGGCCGCGGCTCGTCGTGCTCAACAAGACCGACATCCCCGAGGGCAAGGACCTCGCCGACATCATCCGGCCCGACCTCGAAGAGCGCGGCCTGCCCGTCTTCGAGGTCTCGGCCGTCTCCCGCCAGGGCCTCAAAGACCTGTCGTACGCGCTGGGCAAGCTGGTTGAGGAGGCGCGGGCTGCGCGGCCCGCGCAGGAATCGACCCGTGTGGTGATCCGGCCCAAGGCCGTGGACGACGCCGGTTTCACGGTCACCCGCATGGAGGACGGCCTCTTCCGGGTGCGCGGTGAGAAGCCCGAGCGCTGGGTGCGGCAGACCGACTTCAACAACGACGAGGCCGTCGGCTACCTCGCCGACCGGCTGGCCCGCCTCGGTGTCGAGGAGGAGCTGCTCAAGGCGGGCGCCCGCGAGGGCGACGGCGTCGCCATCGGCGACGAGGAGAACGCCGTCGTCTTCGACTGGGAGCCCACCATGGTCACCGGCGCGGAGATGCTCGGCCGCCGGGGCGAGGACCACCGCATGGACCTGCCGCGTCCTGCCGCCCAGCGCCGCCGCGACCACCAGGCGGAGCGCGACGAGGCGCTGGGCGAGTACGAGGACTTCGACCCCTTCGAGTGAGGACGGGCCCTTTCCAGTGAGGGACGCACTCTTTCGAGCGAGGCTTTCCGGTTCGCGTGAGGCTTTCGGCCGGCTCAGTGCTCGGGCTGGGGTGTGACGCCCTTGCAGCGGGGGGTGTTGTCGTCCGTCCCGGGCACGGCGGCGGACTTCACCGTGCGGAAGCGGGACAGATAGGTGTCGTGGAGGGCCGAGTTGTCGGCCTTCAGCAGGGTCTCGTCGTTCTTGCGCAGGGCCGGCCCCGAATAGTTGTGACTGCCGGTCCACACCACCTTGTTGACAGCGCCCGCGTAACGCCCGGAGATCATCAGGGTCTTGGAGTGGATGACCTCCTGGGAGGTGGCGGGGTCGTTGTCGTCGTCGTAGTGCAGGCAGCGGACGGCGGGGCCGCCCTTCTTGTGCAGGGTTTCCCAGGTGCCGGGGGAGCCGCCGCTGTCCTCGCTGTCGGTCTCGGCGTAGACGATGTCCACCGCGCAGCCCTTCTTCTGGAGCGCGACGAGCTTCTCCGCGATGCCCTGGCGGGTGAGCTTGAACATCGCCAGCCTGACGCTGGTGCGGTGGCTGCCGGAGCTGTCCGACCACCGGCAGGTGACGTTGTCCAGGATGCCGTAGACGGTGTCCGTCCCGTTGCCGCTGCCGGGGCGGGGGAAGAAGTAGCTGGTGTAGGGGGAGGCGGTGGTGCGCGAATAGCGCCAGCTCTGCCACTTCATACCGGCGGCCTTCGTGAAGTAGCCGCTGTATGCCTTGTAGGTGCCCGTCTGGGACACGACCAGCGCGTCGTTCCAGAACTTGGTGTAGCTGCCCGTCGAGAGGTTCGAGGACGTCTGGACCACCACGTTCCGTAAACCGCCGGAGTGGGAGAACAGCCAGTACTTGTTGTGCGCGATCGAGGTGCCGGCCTTCGGATTGCCCAGGCAGGAGCGTCCTTTGGGGCAGAGTCCGACGAAAGAGCCCGCCTTGCGGTCGGTGCCCAGCGCGTCGCGCAAGATGGCGTAGGACGTGCTGGAGGGCATGGAGCTGCGGCTGGACTCGTCGAGCAGGATCTGGACGTTGACCTTGCGGGAGCCGGTGTGCGCGGAGACGAGCGCGCGCGCCACCTCCGCGTCCCAGAAGTGGTAGACGGCGGCCTTGATGGTCGAGCGCGGCGCCGCGGCCTTGATGCGGGCGAGGATGTCGTCGCGGATGGCGCGCTGCTGGGCCGCCGTGCCGTTCGGGGAGTTGAAGACGGGGCCCGTCTTCAACGGGGCGGCCGACGCGGCCGACACGGGCGGCGCGGCTCCCAGATGGAGCCCTGCGGTGAGAAGCAGGGCGAGCGGTGTGGCGGCGGATCTCACGGGCGTTCCTCCAGACAGGCGGTGCGAACCGACTCGCCTGTGAGCGTAGGGACGGGAGAGCTTCCGTCATAGAACGCCTGCCGGACACCCTGGGGCGGGTGGGGCGGGTGGGTCGCATGCATACGGAAGGGCCCCAGGAGGCGATTGCCTCCCGGGGCCCCACACCCCCTTGTGCTCCCGTGCGCCGGGTTGTGCCGCGCGCGCCGCCCCCGGCCCCCGTGACGGTCGGCGTGTCGGCCGGTGTGCCGGGGGACGGCGCGAAAACGCGAAACGCGAAACGCGAAACGGAAAAACGGGAAAAGAGGGACCGCGGAAGAGGGGAGCCGTGACAGTCCCGTATGCCCTATGTGGTGACCGCGTCCTCGGGGTCGGTGGGGGCCGAAGCCTCCATCTCGGCCTCCTCCGCCGCGTCGTCCGCCTCCCGCTGGCCCGGGATCTCGGCCGTACGCCGCGCCACCCGGACGTTGCGGGCCTCGGCCTCGGCCGCCAGTTCCAGCGCCGCGGCGTTGAAACGGGCGAGCGAGGGCGGGTCGGAGGGGCCCAGCAGGTGGATCTTCAGTTCCTTGCGGGCCTGCGCCAGCGTGTCCTTCTCCGGGTGGCGCACCGACTCCAGCAGGCCGGGGACCTGCTCGGCGTCGGGGGTGAGAACCGTACCGGCCCGCACCGTCGGGAAGGTACGCCGGAACTCCTCCTCCTCCAGGCCGCTGGTGTTGGCCACGGCGTAGGGCTTCTCGCTGGTGAGGTAGTCCGAGACGACCGAGGAGACATCCGAGATGAGCAGGTCGGCCTGGTTGAAGCAGGTGAAGATGGCCGGACGCGGGCCGGTGACGATCTGGTGCTCCCACTCGGGGAAGGACGCCCAGAACGCCTCCTCCCACGCCTCGGTCGCCACCTGCACCCGCGCCGCCCGCCCGGGCTCGGGGGTGCCCTGCACCTTCATCCGCTCCAGTTCGTCCGCGCTGGCGCGGAAGGCGGTGGTGGTGATCCGGTCCAGCTCGGCCGTCCGGCGCTCCAGCTCGGCGGCGGTCTCCGGACCGCGCCGCTCGCCGCCGCGTGCCCCGTTCGCTTCCACGATCATGGCTCGAATGCGCTGGTCCGCTTCGCCCGCGCGGGGATCGACGGAGCCGGTCATCGGGTGCGGCTTGTACAGCAGTCGCACCCCGGGGTCGGCCAGCAGCTCCCGGACGATGTTCTCGCCGGCCAGCACCACGGAGGTGTTGCCCGGGTTGCCGTCCCAGCCCTCCCAGGTGGGCGCGTACAGCACGGTGGTGAAGGCGCCCTCGGGGGCCCCCGCGTACGGCTGGATCGGGGTGAGCTGCGGGCGGCCGACCTCGACCACGTCGCGGTCGTCCACCCCGACCTCGGCGAGCTGGTAGCGCTCGCGCGCGGCCTCTCCGGCGACCCACACCTGGTCGTACGCCTTGGCGTAGGGGTTGCAGGAGGAGAGCTTGTCGCTCTCGCCGTGGTTGGTGAAGGTGTGCTTGATCGTGGGGATGCGCAGCACCTGCGAGGTCTTGCCCGAGTTCGCCGGGTGCAGGAGCACCTTGAGCGTGGAGTGCTCCAGGTGCATGAGGTGGGCGACCTTGGGGATGCAGATGATCGGCACATCGGTGGCGTCGATCTTCTGCACCATGAACCGCTCGCGCAGCACGATCAGCGGCTTGCCGTCCAGCTCGGCGAGGGTGGAGAGCCACATGTTCGCCTGGTAGGCGGAGGTGGTGCCGCCGGAGAAGTACATGCCCACGGTGGGGCGGTATTCGGCCAGCCAGGCGTCCAGCCAGGCCAGCGCCTCGCGCTCGCTCGCGGGCCGCTTCTTCGGCAGCAGCCAGGTGCCCAGGTAGATCGCGCTGCCGAAGGAGAGGAGGAAGGTGCAGCTGACGCCGATCAGCCCCCACTCCTGGACCGACGTCCCGGCGCTCAGCACGAGCCCGACGGTGCCCGGCACCGAGAAGCGCAGCAGTCTGCGGCTGGGCTGGCGGGCCAGCAGCCGGGGCGGGGCGGCGGACAGGCCGAGCGCGGAGGCGTCGATGTTGCGGGTGACGACCGGCAGGGTGCGGGCGCGCCGCACCAGCTGGGCCACGGCCTGGCACAGGAAGTGCGCCGCGTAGGAGATGAGCAGCAGCAAGGTGAGCGGGCGTTCGATGTCCGGGGGGACGTCGGGGATGCGCACGAGGCCGATGACGATCAGCATGTCGCGCAGCAGCTGCCGCGTGGTGACGTCGAATCTGACCTTGCCGAGCAGCGCGAGCAGCCCCGGCTGCTGGTGCGTCAGGTACAGGTCGAGGGCGAGTCCCGCGAGGGAGGCGGTGACGAAGACAGGCACGTTCGGCAGCAGCGCACCCGCGAGCTGTGCGGTGTAGAACACCGCCAGCGCGAGGAGCGCCGTGAGCTGTACGGCGCGTCGGGTGGAGAGTCCGGCAGAGGGCACGGGCTGGGCTCCTGGCATGGAGATCGAAGGTTGCTTGCGTACAAGGGATGGCCTGTGGCGGGGCCTGAGTAGACCACTGACCGTATGACGGGCGGCGGTCAAGTGACAATCTTCGACGGGCCGGGATACGCGCTTACGGGGGCAAAGGTAAGCATCCTCACCCGTCCATTGCGCGAAACGGATGAGCGGCGGAACCAGGGCTGCCGTAGATTGCGCACCGGAAAGACCGAGACCGTGGCGGGGTCGGAGAACGGCGGCACACAGCCGCACCCGGGCGCGCCGCGGCGGCGACGGGCACGGGCACGAGGGGTACGTACGGGCGTGACAGGGGACACCGGCGAGACGGCTGCTGCGGAGGACAGGCCCGGGCCCGAGGGCGGCGACGGCGGCGGGCGGGGAGCCGTGGTGCGGGCCCGGCGGATCGTGGTGAAGGTCGGCTCCTCCTCGCTCACCACGGCGGCCGGCGGGCTGGACGCGGACCGGGTGGACGCCCTCGTGGACGTACTGGCCCGGCACGCCGACGCCGCGGGCCGCGAGGTCGTGCTCGTCTCCTCCGGCGCCATCGCCGCGGGTCTGGCCCCGCTGGGGCTGGCCGGGCGGCCCCGTGACCTGGCCCGCCAGCAGGCCGCCGCCAGCGTCGGCCAGGGGCTGCTGGTCGCCCGCTACACCGCGTCCTTCGCGCGCTACGGCCGGCGCGTCGGGCAGGTGCTGCTCACCTCCGACGACACCAGCCGCCGCGCGCACTACCGCAACGCCTACCGCACCCTGGACCAGCTGCTGAGCATGGGTGCCGTGCCCGTCGTCAACGAGAACGACACGGTGGCCACCGACGAGATCCGCTTCGGCGACAACGACCGGCTCGCCGCCCTCGTCGCCCACCTCGTCCGCGCCGACCTGCTCGTGCTCCTCTCCGACGTGGACGGCCTCTACGACGGCAACCCCGCCACCCCCGGCACCAGCAAGATCGCCGAGGTGCGCGACCCCGCCGAGCTGGCCGGCATCGACATCGGCAGCGCGGGCAGCGCGGGCGTCGGCACCGGCGGCATGGTCACCAAGGTGGAGGCGGCCCGCATCGCGGCGGGGGCGGGCGTGCCCGTGGTGCTCACCTCGGCGGTGCACGCCGCCGACGCGCTGGCCGGCCGCTCCACCGGCACCTACTTCCACCCGACGGGGCGGCGCGCGGCCGGGCGGCTGCTGTGGCTGGCCCATGCCTCGGCCCCCGTGGGCGCGCTGACCCTGGACGACGGAGCGGTGCGCGCCGTGGTCGAGCGGCGCACCTCGCTGCTCCCGGCCGGTGTCGCCGGGGTGGAGGGCGATTTCGCGGCGGGTGACCCGGTCGAGCTGCGCGATACGCGGGGCCGCGCCGTGGCCCGGGGGCTGGTCAACTTCGACGCCAAGGAGCTGCCCCGCCTGCTCGGCCGCTCCACACACGAGCTGGCCAGGGAGCTGGGCCCCGCCTACGAGCGCGAGGTCGTGCACCGGGACGACCTGGTGCTGCTACAGCAGTGACCGGTGATGTCGGGTGCTGTCCGGTGTGACGTATGTGACAGCACCGGGCGCCTGTGTCACCTGCGTCACCTATGACACCTGTGATGTCTGTGACACCTGCGGCGCCGTGGCGGGCTGGGCGGCTCGGCGGGATCCGGCTGTGCCGGGATTTCGCGGTGTGTCAGCGGTGTGCCAGAGGTGGGTCGAGCGGCGTGTCAGAGGTGGGCGGAACCGGAAAAAGACCGGCCTTTCCATGGACACCTTCCGGAAAACCGCCACGCGAGTGGACGAGGGCTGGTCAACTTTGACTCAGGGACCGGTTCGTGGAAGCACGTGCACGAGTGTCCGGCACGGCGGAAGCAGCAGCACACCAGCACCACTCCAGGAGGCCACCGGTGAGACGACTGGCCAGCGTCGATATGGCGTCTTCTCCTCAGCCCGAGACGCTTTCCCAACAGTGCGACGCGCCCTCCCCGCAGCCCGGGGACGGGCTCGAAGACAGGCCCGAGTCCAGGCTCTGGCACATCACGCTCAGCGTCGCGGGGGACGAGGCCCCGCTCGCCGACGTGCGACGCGCTCTCGAACAGCTCGCGCACGACCACCCTTTCCTCTTGACCAGCCGGTACGCCAACGACCATGCGGAGATCCGCTATTGGGAGGAGGCGCGCGACCTGCACGACGCCGCCGCCGTCGCCCTGCGGCTGTGGGGCGAGCACCGCGCCTCGGCCAAGCTGCCGCCCTGGGAGATCGTGGGCCTTGAGGTGATCGGCCGCGCGACCTATCACCAGCGCGTCGCCGAGGGCTACGGGCCACCGCCCGCGACCCCGGTGGGCGTACACCCGTTCTGAGCCGGTCCGTTTTCCGAAGGTCCCGTGTCACTGAGCGGCCCCTCGCTCTGAGCGGTCCCGCGCTCTGAGCGGTCCCCGTCGTACGGGGAGGCGCACGGAGACGGGACGGTCCCGGCGCTCCCCGTGGGACCGGACCGCGCCGTGCCCTCCGGCGCGGTTACGATGCGCGGCATGAGCGCATCACACAGCCACGCCCCGGCCCGGGAGCCGTCCGCCGCCGCCCGCCGGGAGCAGGCGCCGGACACTCCCGTCACCGCCACGGCACGCCGTGCGAGGACCGCCGCCGCAGCGCTCGCCCCGGCTCCCCGCACCGTGCGGGACGCGGCGCTGCTGGGCATCGCCGACGCGCTCGTCGCCCGTGCCGGGGAGATCGTCGCGGCCAACGCCGAGGATGTCGCCAAGGCCCGCGCGGAGGGCACCCCCGACTCCGTCGTGGACCGTCTCACGCTCACTCCCGAGCGGGTCGCCGCCATCGCCTCCGACGTGCGCGACGTCGTCGCACTGCCCGACCCGGTCGGCCAGGTGCTGCGCGGCTCGACGCTGCCGAACGGGCTGGAGCTGCGCCAGGTCCGCGTCCCCCTCGGTGTCGTCGGGATCATCTACGAGGCCCGGCCCAACGTGACCGTGGACGCGGCGGCCCTGTGCCTCAAGTCCGGCAACGCCGTCCTGCTGCGCGGCTCGTCCTCCGCGCACGCCTCCAACACCGCCTTGACCGAGGTCCTCCGCGACGCCGTCGCCGCGGCCGGGCTCCCCGCTGACGCCGTCCAGCTGGTGCCCGGCCTCAGCAGGGAGAGCGTGACGGAGCTGATGCGGGCGCGCGGCCTGGTGGACGTGCTGATTCCGCGCGGTGGCGCCTCTCTCATCAAGACCGTGGTCGAACAGTCCACCGTCCCCGTGATCGAGACGGGCACCGGCAACTGCCACGTGTATGTGGACGAGCACGCCGACCTGGAGACCGCGCTCGCCATCGTCGTCAACTCCAAGGCCCAGCGCCCCAGCGTGTGCAACGCCGCCGAGACCGTGCTGGTGCACGCCGGGGTCGCCGAGACCTTCGTCCCGCTCGCGTTCGAAGCCCTCACCCGGGCCGGGGTCACGGTGCACGGCGACGCCGTCTGGCAGGCCGTGGGCGGCGGGTCCGTGGTGCCGGCCACCGAGGAGGACTGGGGCAGCGAGTACCTCTCGTACGACATCGCGGCGGCCGTCGTGCCCTCGCTCGACGCCGCCGTCGAGCACATCCGCACCTGGTCCTCGGGGCACACCGAGGCCATCGTCACCGCCGACACCGCGGCGGCCCGCCGCTTCACCGCGCTGGTGGACTCCGCGGCCGTCATGGTGAACGCCTCGACCCGCTTCACGGACGGCGCGCAGTTCGGTTTCGGCGCCGAGATCGGCATCTCCACGCAGAAGCTCCACGCGCGCGGACCCATGGGTCTGCCGGAGCTGACGTCCACGAAATACGTGGTCACGGGGGACGGCCACATCAGGCATTGAATTCCCGCTCGCCCTGCCCAAATTGACCGCATAGGTCTACGCTGGACAGCGTGCCGGACGACGTGGGGGGTCAGCCGTTCCAGGACGGCGAGGAGCCCGACAGCCGCGACCACGGGCCAGCGGACGACGAGTTCGCCTCCGTGGTGCTCGACGAGGACTTCGTGCGCTCCGCCGAGGTCCACGAACCCACCGCGGCCGAGCGGATACTCGCGGCGGCCCAGTCGCACGCCGAGAGCGAGATCCCCCGCATCCTGGAGGAAGGCTTCGGATACGGGCGCGGCGAGGGCGAGTTCACCCACGACGACCCCGACGGTGACGACAAGGGCCGCTTCGACCGCTCGGACTACGACGCGGACTTCCCCGGCAACGGCCGGTACGCCGACTACCCCGAGGACATCGCCTACGACGACTTCCACCGCCCCGGCGAAGCGGACGCCCCCGGCGGTCCCCGCCGGGCCCCGGGCGTTCCCGGCGGTTCCGGCATTCCCGGCCTCTACCCCGGCCCCGCCCCCGGGCTCTTCCCCCGGCCGGGCATCTCCCCCGGCGAGCCGCACACAGCGGCCTCCGGCGGACTCCCGCCCGAGCTGGACCCGGCCTACGAACACGGAGCCGACTTCGGATACCCCTACGGCGCGCAGAGTGCCACCGGGCGCTTCGGAGGGCCCTACGGCGCGCACGGCGGTGTCCTGCGCCCGTACCGGGGCCACGGGAGCTGGCAGCGCCCCATCGCCTGGGTGCTGGCCGTGGTGATGGGCATCGGCATGATCGCGCTCGCCTTCACCGCGGTCTACCGGGGCGCTTCCGGCCAGCGCCAGGAGCCCACCCCGCCGCCCGCCACCACCGGCGTCGATCCGTCAGTCGTGCCCGGTGCGCTGCCGTCGGTGTCCGCCGACACCGAGGCACCCGTCGCCTCCGCCGAGCCGCCCGAGGGCTGAGCGGGCAGGGGCTGAGCGGTGCCGCCGGAAGGGCGGGACGCAGCGGCCGGAGGGCGGTCGCAGGGCGGGCGGCAGGCAGGCGGAGGAACCGGCCGCGAGGCCGGTCAGGGGGCGGGTCGGGATCCGGCCCATAAGATTCCCGGAAGTTGTCCGGGACCACGCCGTTTACCTTCGTCCGCCCGGTCCTACTCTGTTCTTATGTCCGGGCGAGTGGAACCTCCAGACGGGACGCCCGAGGGCGCTCCCGGAGGCGGCGACGACGAGTACCGATCCCTGGTGTTCGATGAGTCGTTCATCAAGGCTGCGCGGCTCCAGGAGTTCTCCGCGCAAGAGCGCCTGGACGACGAGGAGCACGCCGCCGTGCGCAGCCGCCCCGTCTCCGCCCTGGGCCGCCGCACGGGTCTGGGCTTCTCCCGCCAGGGCCTGGTGCTGGTGCTGCTGATCGTGCTGGCTTTCGGCACCGCGATCTACATGGGGATACGCAACCCGTACCAGACACCTCCGAAGCTGGGTTCCGAGCCGATGCGCAGCGAGATGCTGCCGCTCGCGCCCCGCGGCATGGTCCCCGGCGCCACCGCCGCCGACCTGTTCGAACACAGCCCGGCGGCGCAGTTCCGTGCCGGGGCGGACGGGGTGGTGCTGCCACCCGTGCGGCGCAGCGAGCACTTCTCCGAGAGCCAGGTACTGGCGGCGCTCACCACGGCCAAGGACTACGTGGTGGAAAGCTCGCTGGACCCCAACGTACTCACGGGCGAGGGCGTGCGGCGGGTGCGGCTCCTGCTGAACACCCGCCAGCAGGAACAGTTCGACCACAGTCTCGACAGCCCCCGCAACGACGGTCGGCACGCCGGCACGGCCTGGATGGTGCGCTTCGATCCGGCCAGGACGGCTCTGGCCGACCCCCGGGTGCGGGTCAACGGCACCCTCGCCGTCCACGAGGCGGGCCCCAACGCGCTGGAGGTCGTGGCCGACCATGTGTTCGTCTACGCGGTGCGCCCCGCGGACGCGGGTGAGGGCGAGGACGCCAAGAGGAACGCGTCCCTCTTCTCCGTGCGCCGCGAGATGCGGTTCCACTTCGACGCCGACGACCTGCGCAATCACCAGCTGAGCGTGCGCCAGAGCTCGATGCGGGCCGGGCCCATGAACTGCGCGGACGACCCCTCCGACACGCTGTCGCCGCTGCTGGCCGGCCAGCGGGCCAAGGACGCGGGGCTGGCGGGGACCGACCCCTACGCCCGGGGCCGGTCGACCGCCTCGATGTGCGGGCTGCTGGCGGCTAGCGCTCAGCCGAGCCCGGATCGCCCTTCCCATTAGGGCCGCTGTCCCCGTTGGACCCATGGGCGCCGCCGGATGAGCCGCCCTGGCCGCCGGAGCCCGAGGCACCGCGGCCGGTGAAGGTGTCACGCAGCTTGCCGCCCAGGTCGCCCGCGCCGCCGGCGATGTCCCGCACGAGACCCATGAGCGGGTCCTTGCTGTTCTTCACCGTCTCCGAGTAGTGGGTGGCCGACTGGCGGAAGGAGTCGCGCACGGACGTGTCCTTGTCGTCCTCGCGCTTGTCGTAATGGCCGTCCATTATCCGCTGGTGGTCGCGGCTGGCCTCCCACTTCTTCAGCTCGGCGGCGCGCACGGTGGTGAAGGGGTGGCTGCGCGGCAGCACGTTCATGATCTTCAGCACCGAGTCGCGCAGATCGCCGCCCGACTCGTACTCCTCGGCCTGGGCAAGAAAGGAGTCGACATTCATCTCGTGCAGGTGGTTGCCGCCGGCGAGCTTCATCAGGCCCCGCATCGACGCCTGGAGGTCCTGGCCGACCAGCAGGCCCGCGCGGTCGGCGGACAGCTCGGACTTGCGGAACCACTCGCGCAGCGCCGTCACGATCGCCATGATCGCCACGTTCCCCAGCGGGATCCACGCCACCTTCAGGGCGAGGTTGGTGAGGAAGAGCAGGATCGTGCGGTAGACCGCGTGGCCGGACAGCGCGTGGCCGACCTCGTGACCGACGACAGCCCGCATCTCCTCCTCGTCGAGCAGCTCGACCAGGCCGGTGGTGACCACGATGATCGGCTCGTCCAGGCCGATGCACATCGCGTTGGGCTTCGGGTCCTGGGTGACGTACATCGGCGGGACCTTCTCCAGGTCCAGGATGTAACAGGCGTCCCTCAGCATCGCGTTGAGGTGGGCGAACTGCGCGTCGCTCACCCGTACCGAGTCGGAGAGGAAGAGCAGTCGCAGACTGCGCTCGGGCAACAGCCCGCTCAGTGCCTTGAAAACCGTGTCGAAACCGCTCAGTTTGCGCAGCGCCACGAGCGCCGAGCGGTCGGCGGGGTGTTCGTACGCGCGGGATGAGATGCCCGGGAAGCGCCGCCTGTCGCGGCCGGGCAGGCGCTCCGTGCCGCCTGTGCCGTCTGTCATGGTGTTTCCCCCTCCTCGACTGGACTGTTCACACTAGAGGGTGGGACGCGGAGGAGGTCCTTCCCGTTGCGTCCCGCCGAGATCCGGTCCCGGGCCGGGGCACGCCCGCCGTCCGGCCCGTCAGGACCGTTCGGACCCTCCCGAAGCCGGCCTCCTGCGAAGCGAACGGGCACGGGAGGGGATCAGTTCCAGGCCGGTCGCACGCGCGAAATCAGGCACGGACGTCATGTGCGGGATCAGAAACCAGGCGTGGGCCCCAGAGGCCCGGGTGCGGGCCGGACGGGCGTCCGAGGCGGGCGTGCGGGCGCCGGCCGGGGCGCCCGGGGGCGCCGGGAACTGAGTCGGCGTGAGCCGCCCGAGCGCGCACGCTTACCATGTGCCTGCACAGCCTTGTGCCCGCACAGCCCACTGTCCGCACCTCACGGGATAGGCCGACGATGACTCTGCCCAGCACTGCCCACGATGCCCTGCTGACCCTCGCCTCCGGTGGCGAGCACGGCGAGAGCAGCCGCCACGAGAGCCTCAGCCCGTACCTCACCGGTGGCGGCGCCCTGGTCGCGCTGTTCCTGCTGCTGTGGATCACCACCCGCTTCAACAGGGACCGCTGAGCGGCGCCCGCCGCCGCGCCGTCTGGCATCCGGACAGAGGATAGGGTCGGCCCGCATGGGAGAGAACGGCCAGAGCGCAGCGCCTGGCACCGGTAAGCGGCGGCTCGGCGTGATGGGTGGCACCTTCGACCCCATCCACCACGGCCACCTGGTGGCCGCGAGCGAGGTGGCGGCACGCTTCCACCTCGACGAGGTCGTGTTCGTGCCGGCCGGGCAGCCGTGGCAGAAGAGCCACAAGCGGGTCTCGCCCGCCGAGGACCGCTACTTGATGACGGTCATCGCGACGGCGTCGAATCCGCAGTTCTCCGTCAGCAGGATCGACATCGACCGCGGCGGGAAGACGTACACGATAGACACCCTGCGCGAGCTGGCCGAGGGCAATCCCGATACGGACCTCTTCTTCATCACCGGCGCCGACGCCCTCTCGCAGATCCTCAGCTGGCGCAACACGGAAGAGCTGTTCTCGCTGGCCCACTTCATCGGCGTCACCCGCCCCGGCCACGCGCTGGCCGACCCGGGGCTGCCGAGTGGCGGCGTCTCCCTGGTGGAGGTCCCGGCGCTGGCCATCTCGTCCACCGACTGCCGCGCGCGGGTGGAACGCGGCGACCCGGTCTGGTATTTGGTCCCCGACGGTGTCGTGCGCTACATCAGCAAGCGCGCCCTGTACCGGGAGGACCCGCGAGCGTGAGCGACGGCTACGGATACGACCCGTACGGCAGGCAGCCGCAGCCGGAGATCGTCGGCTATGACGAGTACGGCCGCCCGGTCTACCGCCAGGACCCGCAGCAGCCCGGCGGCCCTCCCCAGGACGGCTCGCAGCAGAGCGAACAGGGCTACGCCTCCCAGGCCCCGTACGGCACCCACGGCTCCTACGCCGCACCTGGCGCGTACGACACCTCCGGCGCGCAGCCCGGCTCGTACGCCGCCTCGGGCGCCTACGACCCGTACGGGCAGGCGGCGGCCCCTCCGGCGGGAGCCGGAACCGCCGCGTCCGGCCGGCAGGGCTACTACGACTACGACCCGTACGACCCCTACGGGCAGCGGATCGACGGGGCCGGCGGACAGGCCGCCACCGGACAGGCCGCGCGTGGACAGCAGGCCGCGACCGGACAGCAGCCGAGGGCCGGGCAGCAGACGCAGGCGGCGGCGCGCACCGCGCAGCAGGGCTGGTTCCCGCAGCAGAGCCCTCCGCCGCAGCAGGAGCAGTACGGACAGCCGCAGACCGGTCCGGTTCCCGGCGCGCGCCAGGAGCCGGACGCCGGTGGCGCGCACGAGCCGCCCCCCGCTTCCCCGTCCGGTCCGACAGCCGGCCCGTCGTCCGGCCACACCGACGGCGCGGGGCAGGACGGCCAGGAGGCCGGATACCGCACCGAGCAGTTCGCGTTCGTGGAGGAGCCGACCGACGACTCCGAGGACGTCATCGACTGGCTGAAGTTCTCCGAGAGCCGCACCGAACGCCGCGAGGAGGCCAAGCGCAAGGGCCGCAACCGCGTCGTCGCGCTCGTCGTCGTGGCCGTCCTCGTCGTGACGGGTGGCCTCGGCTACCTCTGGTACGCGGGCATGCTGCCGGGGCTGGACGGGGCCGGGAAGAAGGGCGCCGCCGCCGCGGGCCAGCAGCGCGACGTGATCGTCGTACACCTGCGCGAGCAGGGGGGTGCCAGCTCGACCGCGCTCCTCGTGGACAACGCGGGCGCGGGCCAGGGCAGCACCGTTCTGCTCCCGAACTCGCTGGCCGTCTCCGCCGAGGACGGCACCACCACCACGCTCGGCAAATCCGTCGAGGACGAGGGCGCCTCGCCCACCCGCGACGCGCTCAACACCCTGCTCGGCTCCGACATCAAGGGCACCTGGCGGCTGGACACGCCGTATCTGGAGAACCTCGTGGAGCTGGTCGGCGGCATCGCCCTGGACACCGACACCTCCGTGCCGGGGGCCAAGAAGGGCGAGAAACCGCAGGTCGAGCGGGGTAGCGCCGTGGACCTGGACGGGCGCGCCGCCGTCGCCTACGCCACCTACCGGGCCCCGGGCGAGCTTCAGACCAAGCAGCTCGCCCGCTTCGGACAGGTGATGCGGGCGGCGCTGAAGAAGCTCTCCAGCGACTCGGGCGCGGCGACCAAGACCGTGGAGTCCCTCGGCCAGATCCCCGATCCCTCGCTCTCCGAGAAGCAGCTCGGCGCCTCGCTGGCCAAGCTCGCCAGCCGGGCCAGGGCCGGCGACTACCGCACGCGGCTGTTGCCCGTGCAGGCCAACGGCACGCTGAGCAGGCAGGCGGGCGACGAGGTCGTCAAGAAGATCCTCGGCGGCACCGTCAAGAACTCCGACCCGCAAGCCGCGCTCCGCGTCAGCCTGAAGAACGCCAGCGGCAAGCGCGGCGTGACCAACGCCGCATCCGCCGCGCTGGTCAACGGCGGCTACGCGGTCGTCAAGTCCGGCTCCGGCGCCGCCCGTGCCCAGTCGGTGGTGGGCTACGCGAAGCCGGAGCACAAGGCCGAGGCCGAGGAGGTCGCCAAGACTTTGGACCTGCCGGCCAGCGCCGTCCGCGAGACCGGCAGCGCCTCGACCGCGGATGTGGCCGTGCTGCTCGGCGCCGACTACAAGGGCTGAGGAGCGGGCCGCGCCGTGGGCCGCTCGGTGGCCGCCCGGGCGGAAGACCCGGGCGGACGAAGAAGAGCGGTTGTGCGGCCGTGAGACCCTGGAACCCGACACGTATACCGCGTCCCGGACGTTCGTCCCGGCTCCGGGGTTCGAGGTTCCGGATTCCGGGCCTCGCACGTTCCGGAGCTTTCCGCGTGTTCCGATCGCGACCATTCCCGACCGAAAGCCTTGCCTGTGACCGCCACGGACCGTTCCCTTGAGCTGATCAGCGTCGCCGCACAGGCGGCGGCCGACAAGCTCGCGCACGACATCGTCGCGTATGACGTCAGCGACGTTCTCGCCATCACCGACGCCTTCCTCCTCGCCTCGGCGCCCAACGACCGGCAGGTCAAGGGCATCGTCGACGAGGTCGAGGAGTCCCTCAACAAGAAGCTGGGGGCCAAGCCCGCCCGTCGCGAGGGCGAGCGCGACGGCCGCTGGGTGCTGCTGGACTACGTGGACATCGTCGTCCACGTCCAGCACAGCGAGGAGCGCGTCTTCTACGCGCTGGAGCGGCTGTGGAAGGACTGCCCCGAGCTGGAGCTGCCCGAGGACGCCAAGGCGACCCGCGGCAAGGCCGCCGAACACGCGGGCGAGGCCGAGCGGGCGGACGAGCTGGACGGAGAGCTGAACTGAACGGGCACTCGGGAGCGGTCAGGGACCGCAAAATCGTGCTGTGGCGGCACGGCCAGACCGCCTGGAACCTGGAGCGCCGGTTCCAGGGCACCACGGACATCGAGCTGACCGACGAGGGCATCGCCCAGGCCCGCCGGTCCGCGCGGCTGCTGGCCGCGCTGCGCCCGGACGCGATCATCGCCTCCGACCTGCGGCGCACAGCGGACACCGCCGCGGAGCTCGCCGCCCTCACCGGCCTTGAGATCACCCACGACGAGGCGCTGCGGGAGACCTACGCGGGCGCCTGGCAGGGCCTGACGCACGAGGAGATCGTCGCGCAGTACGGCGAGCAGTACGCCGCGTGGAAGCGGGGCGAGCCGGTGCGCAGGGGCGGCGGTGAGCTGGAGACCGAGGTCGCCGACCGCGCGGCGCCCGTCGTGGAGAGCAGCGCGGACAAGCTGCCGGACGGCGGCACGCTCGTCGTCGTCAGCCACGGCGGCACCATCCGCACCACCATCGGCCGACTCATCGGCCTGGCTCCGGGCACCTGGGAGTCCCTGGGCGGGCTGTCCAACTGCTGTTGGTCCGTGCTGGGCGAGACCCTGCGGGGCTGGCGCCTGCTGGAGCACAACGCGGGCAGCCTCCCGGAGCCGGTGCTCGGCGACGACGACTGAGCCGGGGGCGGGGCGGGGCGTCGGAGTGACGTGGCCGGGCTCCGTGAGAGCGGGCTACCGGGGGCGGATTTCTCATTAGGCCAGGCCACCGGTTAAGCTTCTTCTCGTTCGCGGCGCTCCGGCGCCGGAGCCTCGGGGCTATAGCTCAGTTGGTAGAGCGCTTGCATGGCATGCAAGAGGTCAGGAGTTCGATTCTCCTTAGCTCCACAGAATCGAGAGGCGGGCTTACTCACAGATTGCGTGAGTACAGCCCGCCTCCGGTGTTTTCAGGGTCGTTTTCGCGCGGCTTCGCCGTTGCGTCGTTACGCCGTCGTACATCGCCAACCCTCCGTTCAGCACGCCCAGTTGGTTCAACCAGGGCCTGTCTGCGTGTCCTCGTGTGCGCGCCGCTCGCAGTGTGGTCGCTGTCGGGCACGCGCTTGCTCTGGCGGTTCGGCCAGGGCCTGTTCGCGGTCAGGACCTGCGCAAACACCATGACCGGGAGGATTGCGGCGGGTGCCGGGCGGGCCGGGAGCGCCGGCGGGTCCGGAGTGCGGGGATTGCGCGTGGATCGCTGACCGGGGCTTAGTCGCGAGCCGGGAACGTGGCAGAATCGTGACGGCTGGGAGGGGGGAAGCCAAGGGGAGGACGAGTGCGATGTCGGCGACGGGCCTCAACGTCGACCGGGAGGACGACCAGGGGCTCGCGTGGTCCGCACCCTGCCAAGAGCACTCGCCGAGTACGCCCGGCCCCCTTCAGTGCCCGTCCTGCGGTTCGCCGAACGTCGCCCAAGTGCTTGGCGACAATGGAGGAGTGTCCTACGTGTGCACGGCTTGTGGCCACATCTGGAGCTGAGTGAGCGATGGGCGCCCACAGCAGGAAGTGCGACTGGTGCGGCAGCGGCACCCCGATCGTGCGTGACATGGAACCGGTCAACAACGCCTACCAGTACTGGTGCGAGGACTGCGCGCGGGCGCTGATCATAAAGGGCGACCCGATCGAGACCTACCGCGAGTTGGACGGCGAGCCCATCTACGGGCGGCTGCTGGACGCCCACTGCACCCTGAAACGCTTCTACTCCTTCGCCACGGCCTGACGGCGGTTGGCGCAACCGCGGCCGGTGCATCCCCTTCCGTCAACTCCCTCGCATTCCTCACACTCCTCACGCTCCGTCAACGCGAAAGCGACGGGCGGGCCTTGACTCCGCGAGCGGCCACCTCACGTCATCCGGCGGCCTGTTCCGCCCCGACGACCGGGGCGCGAGGAGTGGGCGAGGCACGGGGAGTGTGCCGATACCGGCCCCGCTCGGAGGGCGTCGGCTTGCGCAGTGCGCGCACGGCCACCACGGCGGTCAGCACCAAGAAGCCCACACCCGCCAGCGGATAGAGCGCGGACGACAGCATCTCGCCGCCGCTCTGGTGGAGTTCGGGCGGCGGGTCGGAGGCGGGGTCGCGCGGCACCAGCCACAGCGCGTACGAGCTGAACACCGCGGTCGCCGCGAGGGCGCCCGCCAGCCAGCGCCAGCTCGCCCGGCGCTGCGCCTCGGCCCCGAGCAGCAGCACCACCGGCACGCACCACACCCAGTGATGGGACCAGGAGATCGGGCTGATCAGCAGCGCGGTGACGGCGCAGGCGAGCACTGACCAGGCGCGGGCGTGCGGCAGTCCGCGCCGCCCCGCCAAGGCGGCGGCCACGGCCGCGCCCAGTCCGAGTACGACCGTCACCAGGGCCGGCACCGCCCAGAGCCAGCCCGGCTCCCCGGTGTGCAGCAGACGCGCGGCGACCCCGCTGAGGGCCTGGTTGTCGGTGATCTCCGTGCGTCCCACGCGCCCCGACTCGAAGACCGCCCCGCCCCAGAACCGCCACGAGTCGTGAGGCAGCACCAGGGCCGAGAGGAGCACCGTCCCCAGAAAGGCGGCCGTCGCCACGGCCGCCTGGCGCAGCCAGGGGTTCCAGAAGTCGGCCGCCCGCCCGCTGCGGCGCAGCAGCCGCCAGCCCTGGACGGTTCCGCACAGGGCCAGGAAGACGGCGAACAGCGCGGGCGTGAGCTTGACCCCGGCAGCGATGCCGATCCCCACGCCCGCCCACCGGTGGCCGGTGCGCCGCGAGAGGTCCCACAGCACCAGCGCGGCCAGCGACAGATTGATCTGCCCGTAACGCAGCGTCGTCCACACCGGCTCGCACCACACGGCCACGGACGCGATCAGCAGTGTCGCGGCGGGCCGGGAGGCGCGCAGCGGGCGCCCGAGCAGCCGCAGGGACAGATGGACGAGCACGACGAGCAGACCGAGGTTCAAGAACGTCGCGAGGCCCCGCATGTCGGCCACGTCCAGCAGCGTCAGCGGGATGAAGAGCAGGGCGGCGAAGGGCGGATAGGTCGTCGGCAGCTGGGCGTAGGTGGCGCGCATCGCGTAGAGGTCGGAGCCGTTGCGCACGGTCCAGCCCTCGGCGCGGTAGACCATCAAGTCGATCATGGAGACGTCGGCGGTGCGCTGCGCGGCCCAGAAGGCGGCGAAGGACACCAGAAACGGGGCCAGGGCCAGGCTCACCGGCCGTCGCAGCACGTATGCCTTGACCGCCAGGGGTCCTTTGCGCTCGCCGGCGGCCTGCTGCAACGTGCTCACGGGTACGGCTCCAAGGTGCGAGGGGGCCCGTGGGGGCGTGGGGGGAGGGCGTGCGTCGCGGCTCGACAGTACCGGCCCGCTCCGGCCTGGGGCGGGTCGCCCTGGGCGTGGGCGCGGAGGCGTCGAGGGGGCGGAAAGGGATTTGGCGGAGGACGGCAGGGGGCGTGTAAGGTTGGCAAAGCCGCCGCGGGGAAGCCCTCGGCGGACCGGATGCGGGGCTATAGCTCAGTTGGTAGAGCGCTTGCATGGCATGCAAGAGGTCAGGAGTTCGATTCTCCTTAGCTCCACGGAACCGAGGGGCGAGCTGTACTCACGGAGGGCGTGAGTGGGCTCGCTTCCTTTGTTTTTGCGCGGCTTCGCCGCGCGTTGCGGGGGCGTTGCCACCGGCACCCCCATCCGTGGGGTGCCGCCATATCTATGGGTGCCGCTATCCGTTCCGGGGAGTCAGCACCTGCACTCCCGTGCCTGCGCCAGGACCTGTCGCTCGCGTTCGTGCCCAAGGGTGGCGCCGCTCGGGCGGTGGGGTCGGCGGGTGGGGGCGGGGCTCCAGGTCAGGGGGCGTGGGGGCTGCGGTACCCTGGCTGCATGCGTGCCGTACGCCTTCTGCTTAGCGAGCCGCGCTGAACCACTGCCGGACCCCTCGCCGGGGCCGGAATCGGCGCGGCTTCCCCTCCTGTGCGAGGGGTTTTTTCGTTTCCGGACCGCCGCTGAGCAGAGACGACCGATGGAGCTTTGAGGACGATGAGCGAGATCACTTCCGCCGCCGAGAGTGCGGCCCCTTATCGCTACACGGCGGCGCTGGCCGCCGACATCGAGGCACGCTGGCAGGACTTCTGGGAGGAGCACGGGACCTATGAGGCCCCGAACCCGGGTGAGGGCGACCTGGGCGGCGACCCGGCGCAGGTCGCCAAGCCCAAGAAGTTCATCATGGACATGTTCCCGTACCCCTCCGGTGCGGGCCTGCACGTCGGGCACCCGCTGGGTTACATAGCCACCGACGTCTACGCCCGGTACGAGCGCATGACCGGGCACAATGTCCTGCACACGCTGGGCTTCGACGCCTTCGGGCTGCCCGCCGAGCAGTACGCGGTGCAGACCGGCACGCACCCGCGCGCCTCCACCGTGACCAACATGGGCCAGATGACGGCGCAGCTGCGCAGGCTGGGCCTGGGGCACGACCAGCGCAGGACGTTCGCGACGATCGACCCCGAGTACTACCGCTGGACCCAGTGGATCTTCGTGCAGATCTTCAACTCCTGGTACGACACCGAGGCGGACCGGGCCCGGCCGATCGCGGAACTCGTCGAGCAGTTCGAGTCCGGCGCCCGTGAGACCCCCGGGGGCCGGGGGCCGTGGAGCGGGCTGAGCGAGCGCGAGCGGGCCGACCTGCTGGGCGAGTACCGACTGGCCTACGCCTCGGACGCGCCCGTCAACTGGAGCCCCGGGCTGGGCACCGTGCTGGCCAACGAGGAGGTCACCGCCGACGGCCGCTCCGAGCGCGGCAACTTCCCCGTCTTCAAGGCCAAGCTGCGCCAGTGGAACATGCGCATCACCGCCTACGCCGACCGCCTGCAGAACGACCTGGACGGGCTGGACTGGCCCGAGGCCATCAAGCTGCAACAGCGCAACTGGATCGGGCGCAGCGAGGGCGCCAGGATCGCGTTCCCCGTCGGCGACGAGCGCATCGACGTCTTCACCACCCGCCAGGACACGCTGTTCGGCGCCACCTACATGGTGCTGGCCCCCGAACACCCGCTGGTGGAAAAGGTCGCACCGGATGCCTGGCCGGAAGGCACACACGAGGTGTGGACCGGAGGCTACGCGACCCCCGCCGAGGCTGTCGCCGCCTACCGGGCGCAGGCCGAGGCCAAGTCCGATGTGGAGCGCCAGGCCGAGGCGAAGGACAAGACGGGCGTCTTCACCGGCGCCTACGCCCTCAACCCTGTCAGCGAGGAGCGCGTTCCGGTCTTCATCGCCGACTACGTGCTGATGGGCTACGGCACCGGCGCGATCATGGCGGTGCCGGCGCACGACTCCCGGGACTTCGCGTTCGCGCGCGCCTTCGAGCTGCCCATGCGGTGCGTGGTCGAGCCCTCGGACGGCCGCGGACTGGACCCCTCCGCCTGGGAGGACGCCTTCAGCTCGTACGACGCCAAGATCGTCAACTCCACGGATCACGGCTTCTCCCTGGACGGCCTGGGCGTCGTCGAGGCGAAGGAGCGGATGACCGGCTGGCTGGAGGAGCGCGGCCTGGGCGAGGGCACCGTCAACTACCGGCTGCGTGACTGGCTGTTCAGCCGCCAGCGCTACTGGGGCGAGCCGTTCCCGATCGTCTACGACGAGGACGGCATCGCGCACGCGCTGCCCGAGTCGATGCTGCCCCTGGAACTGCCGGAGGTCGAGGACTACTCCCCGCGCACCTTCGACCCGGATGACGCCGACACCTCCCCCGAGACCCCGCTGTCCCGGAACGAGGAGTGGACACACGTCACGCTGGACCTGGGGGATGGCAAGGGCCCGCGGCGCTTCCGCCGGGAGACCAACACCATGCCCAACTGGGCGGGTTCTTGCTGGTACGAGCTGCGTTACCTGGACCCGAAGAACGACGAGAAGCTGGTCGACCCCGAGATCGAGCGCTACTGGATGGGACCGCGCCCCGGCCGGCCCGCCGGCGGTGTGGACCTGTACGTGGGCGGCTCCGAGCACGCCGTGCTGCACCTGCTGTACGCGCGTTTCTGGTCCAAGGTGCTGTACGACCTGGGTCATATCTCCTCGGCGGAACCATTCCACAAGCTGTACAACCAGGGCATGATCCAGGCGTTCGTCTACCGCGACCGGCGAGGCATCGCGGTGCCGGCCGCCGAAGTGGAAGAGCGCGACGGCGCCTACTACCACCAGGGCGAAAAGGTCAGCCGCGTACTCGGGAAGATGGGCAAGTCCCTGAAGAACGCGGTCACTCCGGACGAGATATGCGCGGACTTCGGCGCCGACACGCTGCGGCTGTACGAGATGGCGATGGGACCGCTGGATGTCTCACGGCCATGGGACACCAGGGCCGTCGTCGGTCAGTTCCGGCTGCTGCAACGGCTGTGGCGCAACGTCGTGGACGAGGCGAGCGGCGCGGTCACCGTGGTGGACACAGAGGCGGACGAGGCGACACTGCGGGCTCTGCACAAGGCCGTTGACGGTGTTTCCCAGGACATGGCGGCGCTGCGCTTCAACACCGCCATCGCCAAGATCACCGAGCTGAACAACCACGTCACCAAGCTGTCCGAGGTGCCGCGCTCCGTGGCCGAGACGATGGTGCGGCTGATCGCCCCGCTGGCCCCGCACATCGCCGAGGAGCTGTGGCGCAAGCTGGGCCACCAGGACACCGTGGTCTACCAGGACTTCCCGGTCGCCGACCCCGCGTACCTGGTGGACGAGACCGTGACCTGCGTCGTCCAGATCAAGGGCAAGGTCAAGGCCCGGCTGGAGGTCCCGCCGTCCACCTCGGAGGGGGACTTGGAGGCCATGGCGCTGGCGGAGCCCGTCATCGTCGCCGCACTGGACGGGGCCGGCATTCGCAAGGTGATCGTCCGGGCGCCGAAGCTGGTCAACATCGTTCCTGCGTGAGGCTCGTTCCTGCACGGGTGAGGCTCGTTCCTGCACGGGTGAGGCTCGTTCCTGCACGGGTGGGGCTCATTCCTGCGCGTTTGTGTGCGGTGTTCGCCCCGGGGCGGGGCCCGTCCTCGGTCGGGCGGCCCGCGCCGGGGCCGTCCGGCACGGTGCGGGGCTCCCCCTACGGGGCTTTTGCGGGGACGCTCCGGGGCCCGGTGGAACCCGCTGTCCTTCCCGCCCGTTTACGCTGAACTGGAGACGGTGCGGCGATCGGATGGAGGAGCGACCCGTGGACGTGGGACTGGTCATCGGCCTGGTGCTCTTCCTGGTTTTCGTGACACTCGGAGTGATCGTCACGGTGCGTGCCACGCGGGCCGTGAAGCGCGGGGTCGAACGGACGGGCGCGCAGGTCAGGCGCACGGTCGAGGAGACGACCCTCAAAGCGCGCGCGATGCAGCCCGGCCCCGTGGGTGAAGTCGCGCGCGTCCGCATGGAGTTGCGTTCCTCCGTGGACAGCACCCGCGCGGCCCTGGAAGCCGGAGCCCGGGACGACCCGGCGCTGACGGAAGCCATCTCCTTGCTGGACCAGCTCCACGAGCACGCCAGACAGCTCGACGGCGAGCTGCGCCGACTCATGGAGGGCGAGCCGGACCGCGCGCGTATCGCGGCGAGACTGCCGGATGCGCGGGAGCGGATGAAGCACATCAGGGAGTCGGCCGACTCCTTGCGCTTCGCCGCCCAGGACCGGGCACGGCAGTTCGACTCCGAAGGGCTGGACGACCTGCGGAGCAGGATCGACATCGAGACAGGAGCCCTGCGCCACTGGACTCCCACACCCGGCCGCAGCCCGCACGACCCCTCGGCGGACCCCGCGCCGAGCCAGGATTCGTCACCGGATGCCGCCCGAAGGCCGGGCGGGCAGCACGGGCGCTCCACGGCAGCCGGTGAGCAAGGGCCCGGAGCCCGGGATGCCGGGGAAGCCGGGGAAGGGCGCCACTCCGAGGCCCGGCCGGCCGAGCTGGGGCCGGCCGGACAGGCGCTGGATCCCTCCCTCACCGACCCGACGACGGGGCGGAAGCGTGCGGAGCCCGGCTTCGAGAAGCGCCGCCCGCGGAGCGCCTCCTGAACGCTCCCGACCCCGCGCCCGATAACCTCCGTTCCATGCACGGCCCCGTCGCGATCCTCACCGACTCCACGGCCTATCTGCCTCCCGCCGCCCTGCGGCGGCACCGGATCGAGGCCGTCCCGCTGACCGTCGTACTCGGCGACCGCGCGCTGGAGGAGGGCACGGAGATCTCCGCCCGCTCTCTGGAGACCGCACTGCGCGAGCGCCGCCCCGTCACCACCTCGCGGCCCAGCCCCGAGGTGTTCGCCCGGGCCTACCGGGCCGCTGCCGAGGCAGGAGCCATCGGGATCGTCTCCCTCCACCTGTCGGCGGAGTTCTCCGGCACGTATGACGCCGCGCTGCTGGCCGCCAAGGAGGCGCCCGTGCCGGTGCGGGTGGTCGATACGGGGGTCGTCGCCATGGCCCTCGGCTTCTGCGCCCTGGCGGCGGCGGAGTGCGCCGGGGCGGGCGGAACCCTGGACGAGGCGGTGGCCGCGGCCGAGAAGCGCGCGGAGGGCACCTCTGCGGTCTTCTACGTGGACACGCTGGACTATCTGCGCCGGGGCGGCAGGATCGGCGCGGCCCAGGCGCTGCTGGGCTCGGCGCTCGCCGTCAAGCCCCTGCTCGAACTGGCGGACGGCCGCATCGGCATGCTGGAGAAGGTGCGGACGGCGTCCAGGGCCATCGCCCGGCTTGAGGAGATCGTGGTGGAGCGGGCCGGTGACGCGCCCGTGGACATCGCCGTACACCATCTCGCCAGCCCCGAGCGGGCCGAGCAGCTCGCGGAGCGCCTCCGCGAACGGGTACCTGGCCTGCGAGAACTCCATGTGAGTGAGGTGGGGGCCGTGATCGGCGCCCACACCGGGCCCGGGTTGCTGGGAGCCGTGCTCTCACTCAGATGAGTGAGCGAGTTATCCACAACTCGCGGGTTTTCCACGGGAATTGAGCAAGATCACTGCGGTTGGCCGGAGATGCCTACCGTCGGTTGGCATGAGCGCACGAGCAGGAACGAAGACAGCCACGGGCCCGCACGCGGACGCAGACGGCGGGGCGGTGACCCGCCGCCCAGCCCGGCGCCGCCCGCCCAGGGGCCCGCGTGGAAATCCGGCCACGGGCCCGGGGCGGCCCGGCGGATCCCGGCTGCGGCGAGCCCGCAGGCCCCCGGGCTCCCGGGCGGCAGCGGCCCGCGCGGAAGCTCTTCTCGCCGCGTCGGCGGATCCGGGCCCACCCTCCTCTTCCTCCCCCGCTGCCTCTTCTGCGGCTTCGGGCGGCGAGCCCTCTGGGCCCGCAGATGGCGGCTCTCTTCCTGCCTTGGCGGGGGAGGAGCTGCCCTCCGGGGCGCGGGAGGGGATTCCCGCCCCGCCGCGGGAGGGCGAGTTTCTTGCCACGCCACGGGAGGAGCTTTCTGCCACGCCACAGGGCGGCGGGCTTCCCGCCCTGCCACGGGAGGAGGCCATCGCGGCAGCTCGTGAGGCCGTGCTCCTCGGCAAGGAGCGCAGGCACCGGCAGCGGGCGGCGAGTGGGGGCGCGGGACAGGATCCGGGTCGCTTCGCGAGTGGGCCGGACGAAGAACATGGGCCGGGCCCGGGCGCAGCCGGCGGTGATGTCCGGCGTGCCGTCGGGGAGTGGCCGGAGGGCACGGAGCCGCCGCGACGCCCGGCATGGGTGGAAGCCGGAGGCGGGGAGCTGTGGCAAGGAGATGAGGGCAGCGGCCCCGGCCCTGTGGGCGAAGGCTTCTTCAGGGAGGGGCGGGCCGAAGACCGGATCACGGAGGACGCCGACGAGGAGCGGCTCTCGCTGCGGGAGCGGGCGGGGCTCGCCCTGGGGGAGCGGCTGCCGGTGTGGCTGCGCTCGCGGTGCGGGGTGGAGCCGAAGACGCTGGTGGCCGTTTCGCTGGTGCTGCTGGTCGCCGTCGGGTTCGCCGTCCACCACTTCTGGACGGGACGGCCGCAGCCCGTGGCCGCGCCTGCCGAGCAGCGGTCCAGGGGCGGGCCCGCTCCGTCCCCCGGCTTCCCCTCCTCGGCCGCGTCGCCCGTGGCGGGCGCCCCGCCGGGTGCGGCCGGGGCGGCGGCCTCGGGCAAGCGACTGGTGGTCGATGTCTCGGGGAAGGTCCGGGATCCCGGGGTGCACCGTCTCCCCGCCGGGTCGCGGGTCGCCGACGCTCTGGAGGCGGCCGGAGGGCTGCGCCCCGGCGCCGACACGAGCGGCCTCAACCGCGCCCGGCTGTTGATCGACGGCGAGCAGATCGTCGTCGCCGCGCCGGGCAAGGGGGGCGGAGGGTCACAGCCCGGGGCCGCGGGGCCCGCTGGGGCGCCGGGTGCGGGATCCAGCGGCGGTGCTGCTTCCGGAGGCTCGGCGACAGGGGCGAGCGGCGCTCCGATCAGCCTCAGTTCGGCGACCCCGGAGCAACTGGAGACCCTGCCGGGCGTGGGCCCCGTGCTGGCGCAGCACATCATCGACTACCGCACGGAGCACGGCGGCTTCAGCTCCATCGACCAGCTACAGGAGGTAAACGGCATCGGGGACAAGCGGTTCGCGGACATCAAGCCCCAGGTGACGCCATGAACCCGGGGACGGAGGAGGCCACGCGGGCCGGTTCTGCTCCTGCCCGGTCCCTTCCTCGGGGCCGCCCCCCGCTGGGAGACGCCCAGCCCCGTCAGGAAGCGCCGCCCGACCTGCGACTGCTCGCGCCGGCTCTGGCGGCCTGGGCGGCGGCGTCCCTCGCACTCGGGGCGTCTGCTGCGGTGGCGGCCATCGGCGTCACCGTGTGCGGCCTTGCCGGACTCGTGCTGTTCGCCGCCGGAACCAGGAGAAGGCGTGGGCGGCGTGGACGGCGTGGACAAGGCCCGCGCCTGACATCTGGGGAGAACGGGGTTTCTCCGGCACCGAGCGGAGCCGCAGCGCACCGGGCAGGACTGCTCGGTATCGCCGTCACGCTGCTGTGCGCGGCTGCGGCGGGTACGAGCGCCGCCTTGCACACGGCGGACGTCCGCCGGGGCCCGTTGCCGGACCTGGCCGAGGGCTACGCACACACTCGGGCCGAGGTCACCGTGACCGGCGACCCCCGCGCGACCCGTCCCCGGGTGAGGGGCGCGCGGGCTTCGGCCGGGGTGATCGTGATCCCGGCGGAGGTGGTGCGCCTCCCCGCCCCAGCTGCCGAGAACGCGTCCGGCAACGCGAGCGCGCCAGATGCCGCGAACGCGCCAGGCACTGCGAAGAGCAGAGGCGCTGACGCAGCCGGGCAGGGATCGTGGGCCCGGCTGCGGACGCCGGTACTGCTCATGGTCGTCCTGAGCAGCGGCCCGGACGACGACGGGTCCGGGGCCCGGGACGCCGGGGCGGGCCGGGCTGCCTTACGGGAGCGGGCGGCGTGGCTGCGGCTGTTGCCCTCCACCGGGCTCCGGGTGACCGCGCGCCTGGCGCCTCCGGACGACGACCGGCCGGGCGGCAAGGACATCGCGGCCGTGCTGCGGATCGACGCCGGGACACCGCACGTAGTGCGGGAGCCGACGATGGCGCAGCGCCTCGCGGGCGATCTGCGCTCCGGCCTGCGCAAGGCGGCCGGAGGACTGAGCGCGGACGCCAGGGGCCTGTTGCCCGGGTTGGTGGTCGGGGACACCTCGCGGCTGCGGCCGGAGCTGGAAGATGCCTTCAGGGCAACGGACATGACGCACCTGACAGCTGTCAGCGGGGCCAATCTTTCGATTCTTCTCGTGCTGCTCATCGGCCCGCCGGGGCTGGCGCACAGAGCGGAGCGCGGCGGGCTGGCGCCGAGGCTGGGGCTGTCGCTGCGGGGCACGGCCGTGGTGGGGGCACTGCTGACGCTGGCCTTCGTGGTGGTGTGCCGTCCGGAACCGAGCGTGCTGCGGGCCGCCGCGTGCGGGCTGATCACGATCGCGGCGATCGGCACGGGACGGCGCCGGTCGCTGCTGCCCGCACTGGCGGCGGCCGTGCTGCTGCTCGTGTTCTACGACCCGTGGCTGGCGAGGGACTTCGGATTCTTGCTCTCCGTGCTCGCGACAGCTTCACTGCTGCTGCTGGCCCCGCACTGGTGCGAGGCGCTGCGGCGGCGGGGCTGGCCCCCGCGTATCGCCGAGGCCGTCTCGGCAGCGGCGGCGGCTCAGGCGGCGTGTGCCCCGGTGGTCGCGGTGCTGGCCGCGCATGTGAGCCTCGTGGCGGTGCCCTGCAATCTGCTGGCGGAGTTCGCGGTGGCGCCCGCCACGGTACTGGGCTTCGCCGCGCTGGCCGCGGCCCCCGTGGCGATGCCGGTGGCGAAGGGGCTGGCCTGGCTGGCGAGTTGGCCCGTGGAGGCGATCGCGGGCATCGCGCGAACCGGCGCGGAGCTGCCGGGCGCCGAGATCGGCTGGCCGGGGTCGTGGGCCGGAGCGCTGGGACTGGCGGCCGCGCTGAGCGGGCTCATGCTGGTGGCGGCGTGGCTACGGCTTCCGCACCGGCCGTGGCTGTGTGCGGGGTGCGCGCTGGTGCTGCTGGTGGCGGTGACGCGGCCGGTGCCGCTGGTACGGCCGTTCACGGGCTGGCCGCCGACGGGCTGGCGCATGGTGGCCTGCGATGTGGGCCAGGGCGACGCGCTCGCGTTGGCGGTGGACGGGGAGCGCGGCGGCTCCGGCGGGGCAGTGGTCGTGGACGCGGGGCCCGACCCCACAGCCGTGGACCGGTGTCTGCGGGACCTGGGCGTGACCAGCATCCCCCTGGTGGTGCTGACGCACTTTCACGCCGACCACGTGACCGGACTTCCAGGGCTGTTGCGGGGCCGGAGCGTGGGGGCGATCCAGACGACGGGGCGGGCGGAGCCCGCCGGGCAGGCCGAGTTCGTCCGCAGAGTGGCGCGGCAGGCGAAAGTGCCGGTGGTGTCGGCGGTCGCGGGAGAGCGGCGGCGGACTGGCGACCTGTCGTGGGAGGTGCTGTGGCCGCCGCCGGAGACAGGTTCGGGGACGGACCCCAGCAGCCCCCTCGGCGCCGGAGCTGTCGGGGAAGGAGAGGAGGGCGGAGGTGCCAATGACGCCAGCGTCACGCTGCTGGTGCGCACCCGCGGCCTCACGCTTCTTCTCCCCGGAGACCTCGAACCGGCGGCACAGCAGGGTCTGTTGGCGCTCCACCCCGATCTTCCGCGGGCCGATGTGCTCAAGGTCGCCCACCACGGCTCACGGTTCCAGGACTCCGCCTTGCTCGGAAGGCTGCGTCCACGTGTGGCCCTCGTATCAGCGGGGCGCGACAACCCGTACGGTCATCCGGCACCCGAGACGCTGCGGAAGCTGTCCGAAGCGGGCACGCTCGTGGCACGTACCGACCGGCACGGAGCGCTGGCACTGACCAGACGCCCGGACGGGACACCCGCTGTGGCAACCCAGCGGGGCGCCCTCGGCCGGACGGGAAACATGGAGGGCGAGCCGCGCGCACCCCTCGGTCGCGGGCCGGCAGAAGGCGCGGGGCAGGCAGGGCGGGTCAGTCGCGTTCCAGCCAGCCCTCGTGGGCGGAGGCGAGAGAGTCGAGCAGAGCGCGGTCATGAGCGGCGTGCGGGTCTTCGAGGACCACCAGCCACTGGGCGTCCTCGGCGTCGTCCTCGCCCGCGAGGGCATCACGGACGAGTTGGGGCTCTTCTGCCAGGCCGAGCCGAAGCTCCAGCTCCGCCGCGACCTCCTCGGCCGCGTCCCTGTCGGGCAGCACCAGCACGTGTCGTACGTCGCTCACCACGGCATTCTCTCAGCCGAGCCGAGCCGAGCCGGGCCGAATCGGTCCGCTCGGCTCGATCAGCTCCATCGGCTCGTGGCGAACGCTGCTCAGGGCGCTCAGGGCGCTCAGGGCGCTCAGGGCGCTCAGGGCGTGCGGGGCGGGGCGGGGTGTCGGTGGGACGTGGGATGCTGGGAGGCGATGGCTGGGACGCGTAAGAAGACCACGGATGATCCGCTCGCCCCCCTGACTCTGGCGGTGGGGCAGGAGGAGTTGCTCATCGAGCGTGCCGTGCGGGCGGTGATCGATGCGGCGCGTGCGGCCGACGCCGATACCGACGTCAGGGACCTGGCCTCGGGTGAGCTTCAGCCGGGCACTCTCGCGGAGTTGACGAGTCCCTCGCTCTTCGCCGAGCGGAAGGTGGTCGTGGTCCGTGCGGCGCAGGATCTCGGGGCCGACACGGTCAAGGACGTCAAGGCGTATCTGACCGCCCCGGCCGAGGAGATCACGCTCGTTCTGGTGCACGCGGGCGGTGCCAAGGGCAAGGCCCTGCTGGACGCGGCCCGTAAGGCGGGCGCGCGCGAGGTGGAGTGCCCGAAGATGACGAAGCCGGCGGATCGGCTGGCGTTCGTGCGGGGGGAGTTCCGGGGGCTCGGCCGTTCCGCGTCCGCGGAGGCGTGCCAGGCGCTGGTGGACGCCATCGGAAGCGACCTGCGCGAGCTGGCGTCGGCGTGCAGGCAGCTGACCGCCGATGTCGAGGGCACGATCGACGAAGCCGTGGTCGGGCGCTATTACACGGGCCGGGCGGAGGCATCGAGCTTCACCGTCGCCGACCGGGCGGTCGAGGGGCGGGCGGCGGAGGCGCTGGAGACGCTGCGCTGGGCTGTCGCGACAGGGGTGGCCCCCGTACTGATCACCAGCGCGCTGGCCCAGGGCGTCCGCGCCATCGGCAAGCTCGCCGGTGCTCCCCGTGGAGCGCGTCCGGGAGATCTGGCCCGGGAGCTGGGGATGCCGCCGTGGAAGATCGACCGCGTGCGCCAGCAGATGCGGGGCTGGACCCCCGATGGGGTCTCGGCCGCACTGCGCGCGGTGGCCGAGGCCGACGCGGCGGTGAAAGGCGCGGGCAGCGACCCCGAGTACGCGCTGGAGAAGGCTGTGGTCACCATCGCTGGAGTCGCCCGCTCCCGCTCCCGCTGACCGCCGTTCCGCCGTTCCGCCACTTCGTCGTTCTCCGGGCTCCCATGTGCGAGTGAGCCCTGTTGGGGACTTTCATCGCCAGTGCGCCAGTGCGCCAGTGCGCCAGTGCGCCAGTGCGCCAGTGCGCCAGTGCGCCAGTGCGCGGGTGCCCTACCCCGGTGTGTGCGTGCGCCGCTGGGAGGCTGGGCATGAGTGTGACTTCGGTGTCAGCGCCCCTGCCGGCCCGCGACGAACCATGACGAAGGCCCCGTCTCCGCCCTGGGGAAGGGGGAGGCGGGGCCTCGTGTGGTGCTCGTGCGCCGCACCCGCGTGGCGAACGCAGGCCGCGTGCGGCGCGCTGTCTCAAGCGGTGGCTCTGACGGAGGCGGAAGAGAGAGGGCCCGCCGGTGCGCCCGAGCCGAACGAAACGGTGGGGTCAGCCCTTGAGGGAGGCCACGTGCTTGGCCAGCGCCGCCTTCTTGTTGGCGGCGTTGTTCTTGTGCAGAACGCCCTTGCTGGTGGCCTTGTCGAGCTTCTTGGCGGCGATGCGCTGCGCCTCGGCGGCCTTGACGGCGTCACCGGCGGCCACGGCCTCGCGGGTACGGCGGATGGCCGTCTTCAGCTCGGACTTGACGGCCTTGTTGCGCTGCCGTGCCTTCTCGTTGGTCTTGATCCGCTTGATCTGGGACTTGATGTTCGCCACGAATGAGCCTTTGCGGTTCGGATGTACTTCGGAGTCCGTCTCGGTGCCCGAAGGCACACTCAGCGTCCTAGGACCTCAGCGCCCTCGGACACAGTCGGGTGCCATAAGGCACAGTCGCCCAGGCTACCAGCCGGGCCTCGGGCCCTCCCAATCCGGTCGCCTCCCCGCGCTCATGGGACCATGGGGGCGAACGGAACGACCCGAAGCCCTCGCCGCCAGACCCGACAGGCCAGACCCGACAGGACACTGCGTGCCCGCGACCCCAACGAACGCGCCGGAGCCGAGCCGTACCGACCCGGCGCAGATCCGTAACTTCTGCATCATCGCGCACATCGACCACGGAAAGTCCACGCTGGCCGACCGGATGCTTCAGCTCACCGGCGTCGTGGACAAGCGGCAGATGCGCGCGCAGTACCTCGACCGCATGGACATCGAGCGCGAGCGGGGCATCACGATCAAGTCCCAGGCCGTGCGGATGCCCTGGGCGCCCAGCGACGACGCGGGTACCCCGTACATCCTCAACATGATCGACACCCCCGGGCACGTCGACTTCACCTACGAGGTGTCGCGCTCGCTGGCGGCATGCGAGGGCTGCATCCTGCTGGTGGACGCCGCGCAGGGCATCGAGGCGCAGACGCTCGCCAACCTGTACCTGGCGATGGAGCACGATCTCACGATCATCCCCGTGCTCAACAAGATCGATCTCCCGGCCGCGCAGCCCGAGAAGTTCGCCGCTGAGCTGGCGCACCTCATCGGCTGTGAGCCGGAGGACGTGCTGAAGGTCTCCGCGAAGACCGGCGAGGGCGTCGAGCTGCTGCTGGACGAGGTGGTGCGCCAGGTCACAGCGCCGGTCGGCGACGCGGCAGCCCCGGCGCGCGCGATGATCTTCGACTCGGTCTACGACGCCTACCGCGGTGTGGTCACGTACGTGAAGGTCGTGGACGGGCAGCTCAGCAGGCGTGAGCGCATCCGCATGATGTCCACCGGCGCGACCCACGAACTGCTGGAGATCGGCACCAACTCCCCGGAGATGACGCCCGCCGACGGGCTCGGCGTCGGGGAGGTCGGCTATCTGATCACGGGTGTGAAGGACGTGCGCCAGTCCAAGGTGGGCGACACGGTCACCCTGCTGGCCAAGGGCGCCGAGAAAGCGCTGCCCGGGTACAAGGATCCGAAGCCGATGGTCTTCTCGGGGCTGTATCCGCTGGATGGCTCCGACTATCCGGAGCTGCGGGACGCGCTGGACAAGCTGCTGCTCAACGATGCCGCGCTGACGTACGAGCCCGAGACCTCGGCGGCGCTCGGCTTCGGCTTCCGGGTGGGCTTCCTCGGCCTGCTGCATCTGGAGGTGATCAGGGAGCGGCTGGAGCGTGAGTTCGGGCTCGACCTGATCGCCACCGCGCCCAACGTGATCTACCGCGTGGACATGGAGGACGGCACCGAGCATGTGGTGACCAACCCCAGTGAGTTCCCCACGGGGAAGATCGACACCGTGCACGAGCCGGTGGTGCGCGCGACGCTGATCGCGCCCAGCGAGTTCATCGGCGCGATCATGGAGCTGTGCCAGTCGCGGCGCGGAAACCTCCAGGGCATGGACTACCTGTCCGAGGACCGGGTCGAGCTGCGCTACACGCTGCCGCTCGCGGAGATCGTCTTCGACTTCTTCGACGCGCTGAAGTCCAAGACCCGGGGCTACGCCTCGCTGGACTACGAGCCCACGGGCGAGCAGGTCGCCGACCTGGTCAAGGTGGACATCCTGCTCCAGGGCGACAAGGTGGACGCGTTCTCCGCGATCGTGCACAAGGAGAAGGCGTACGCCTACGGCACGCGCATGGCCAACAAGCTGCGCGAGCTGATTCCCCGGCAGCAGTTCGAGGTGCCCATCCAGGCCGCCATCGGCGCCCGCGTCATCGCCCGCGAGACCATCCGCGCCATCCGCAAGGACGTGCTCGCCAAGTGCTACGGCGGCGACATCTCGCGTAAGCGCAAGCTGCTGGAGAAGCAGAAGGAAGGCAAGAAGCGGATGAAGGTCGTGGGGCGTGTGGAGGTGCCGCAGGAGGCGTTCATCGCCGCGCTGTCCTCCGACGACAGCGGCGGCGGCGGCGAGGCCAAGGCCAAGAAGTAGCCGGCCCCTGCTGCGGCCTTCCTTCCCGCCTGCCCGCTTCCTCGCTTCCTCGCCTTCCTGTCCTCCCGGCTCTGCCTGCCCGCGCTCTCCCCGCCTCCTCCTCCCGCGCCCTCGCGGAGGCCGGCCCCGCGCCATCCGGTCCGGGGCGCCGGCCGGCGCCGGCGGCGTGCTCGCGCAGGGCTCCGGTGTGCTCCGGCGGTGCTCCGGCGGGCCTGCGGGAGGCGTCCGGCGACGCGACGGGAGTCCCCTTCAGCAGCCCCCTTACGTAAGGGGGCTGCTGCCTTTAGTCTGATCACTGCTCAGTAGTTACTCGTGAGTCATATAAGCGTGAGCGAGTCACTCGGCGTCACTGGCCGAGGCGATCGGCGCGAGACGGAGCGAGTCAGCGTGCGCGAGCCGACCACAGCAGGACGCGGGCCCCGGAGGATGTTGTGAGCGACACACAGTCCCTGATCGAGAACCGGCCGCCTTCCGTGGCAACGCTCTTCCTGGAGCGCGTGGAAGCCACGCCCGACGCGGAGGCGTACCGGTACCCGGTGATCCGCGCTGCCGGCGAGGGGCATGACGGGCACGAGGGGCATGAGGGGCCGGACGAGTGGCGCTCGTACAGCTGGCGCGAGGCGGCCGAGCGGGTCTTCTCCCTCGCCGCCGGGCTGATGGCGCTGGGCGTGGTCCCGGAGGAGCGGGTCGCCATCGCGTCCAGTACCCGGATCGAGTGGATCCTCGCCGACCTGGGCATCCTGTGCGCGGGTGCGGCCACCACCACCGTCTACCCCAGCACCAACGCCGAGGAAACGGCCTTCATCCTCGCCGACTCCGAGAGCACCGTTCTGATCGCCGAGGACGCCTCCCAGCTCGCGAAGGTGCGGGAGCGCCGCACCGAGCTGCCCAAGCTGGCGCACGTGGTGCTCATCGACGGCGAACCGGCCTCCGACGGGACGGGAACCGACGGTGCCGAGGAGGGCTGGGTGCTCTCCTTCGCCGACCTGGAGCGGCGCGGCGCCGCCTACCGCGAGAAGCACCCGGACGCGATCAAGGAGGTGGTGGGCGGGCTGCGCCCCGACCAGCTGGCTACGCTCATCTACACCTCGGGTACGACCGGCCGGCCCAAGGGCGTCCGGCTGGCGCAGGACTCCTGGTCGTACATGGCCAAGACGGTCCGGCAGTCGGGACTGCTGGTCGCTGAGGACGTGCAGTACCTCTGGCTGCCGCTCGCGCACGTCTTCGGCAAGATGCTGATCTCCGCGCAGATCGATGCGGGGCACGTCGTCGCCGTCGATGGCCGGGTGGACAAGATCATCGAGAATCTGCCGGTCGTCCAGCCGACGAAGATGTGCGCCGTGCCGCGGATCTTCGAAAAGGTCTACAACGGCGTGGCGCAGAAGGCGCGGGCCGGTGGCAGCGCCAAGTACAAGATCTTCCAGTGGTCCGCCGAGGTCGCGCGCGAGTACGCGCGCACCAGCCAGGACAACCAGCGCCGCACCGGCATCCCCTCGGTCCCGGCCGGGCTGAAGGTCAAGCACGCCATCGCCGACCGCCTCGTCTACAGCAAGCTGCGGGAAGCCTTCGGCGGCCGGATGACCGGCTGCGTCTCCGGCTCCGCCGCGCTCGCCCCCGACCTGGGCTACTTCTTCGCGGGCGCGGGCATCCCGGTGCTGGAGGGCTACGGGCTCACCGAGTCGTCCGCCGCCAGCTTCTGCAACCGCGCGGACAACTACCGCACCGGCACGGTCGGCAAGCCGTTCGCCGGCACCGAGGTGCGCATCGCCGACGACGGCGAGGTCCTGCTGCGCGGCCCCGGCATCATGCTGGGCTACCACGGGCTCCCGGAGATGACCGCCGAAGTCCTGGAGGAGGACGGCTGGTTCCACACCGGCGACATCGGCGAGCTGTCCGACGACGGCTACTTGAAGATCACCGACCGCAAGAAGGACCTGATCAAGACATCGGGCGGGAAGTACATTTCCCCGGCCGAGGCGGAGGGCCAGTTCAAGGCCGTCTGCCCGTACGTCTCCAACATCCTGGTGCACGGCGCCGGCCGGAACTTCTGCAGCGCGCTCATCGCGCTGGACGAGCCCGCGATCATGGCCTGGGCCGAGCAGCAGGAGACGCTCAAGGGCAAGCCGTACGAGAGCGTCGTGGCCTCCGAGGAGGTGCGCGTGCTCCTGGACGGCTACATCGAGGAGCTGAACAGCGGCCTTCAGCGCTGGCAGACCATCAAGAAGTTCCGGGTGCTGCCGCGCGACCTGGACATCGAACACGGCGAGCTGACCCCCAGCCTCAAGCTGAAGCGCCCCGTGGTGGAGCGGGAATTCGGTGACCTGATCGAGGAGATGTACGAAGGGGCCCGCGAACGCTGACCCGGACGCCGGTTCCGCATTCCGGAGCCGGGGTCATGCGGCGAACGGCTCAGCGCTCAGCGTTCGGTACTCAGCGCTCGGCACGGCGCAGGCGCAGCTCTTCCAGCGACTCGGCCAGCTCGGCCACATGCCGCGCGAGCTGCTCGGTGTCGGCGCCGGAGGACAGTTCGCTCTCCACCACCTGTAGGCGCTGCGCGAAGTCGTCGAGCCGGTACTGCTCGTGATCCAGCAGGTCCTGCAACTGCCGGTTCTTGCGGTGCAGATCGAGGAAGACGGCCACTTTGGTGCGCAGCACCCACGGGTCGAACGGCTTGGTGAGGTAGTCGACGGCGCCGGTCGCATAGCCCCGGAACGCGTACCCGGCGTCGGTCGCCGTCTCCGCTCCGGTCAGGAAGATGATCGGGATGTCCTTGGTCTGGTCGAGCCGCTTGATGTGGGAGGCGGTCTCGAAGCCGTCCATGCCCGGCATCATGACATCGAGCAGCACCAGCGCGAAGTCCTGCCGCAGCAGCGCCTTCATGGCCTCCTCACCCGAGACGGCGCGCACGAGGGGCACCTGGAGCGCGGAGAGGACGGCCTCCAGCGCGACGAGATTGTCCTCCATGTCGTCCACGAGGAGGATACTGGCTTCGTGTTCTCCGGCGCCGCGCGCCGTGGTACGGATGGTCATTGCGGCCTCGTAGACGATTGCGGATCGAGCAGGGCGAGCACGGTACTCAGCAACAGATCGATGTCAACAGGCTTGGGAACATACGCGGATGCGCCCGCGGCCAAGGACCGCCGGTCATCGCCCGGCATGGCCTGCGCGGTGAGTGCGATGACGGGCAGTGCCACGAAGCGGGGGTCGGCCCGCAGCGTGCGGATGGCCTCGTATCCGTCCATTTCCGGCATCATGATGTCCATCAGCACCAGATCCGCCGCCGGCCCCTGGTCGAGGCGGGTCAGCCCCTCGCGGCCGTTCTCCGCGTAGCGCACCGACATGCCCGCGTGGCCCAGGACGTGGGTGAGGGCGAAGACGTTGCGGATGTCGTCGTCCACGATCAGCACCCGGGTGTTCGGGAGCACTTCCGCTGCCCGGCCGCGCCGCCAGCGAGTGAGGCCGGGCTTCGCCGCGCCCTGCTGGCGCGTCGTGCCGGTGACGTCCGCGGCGCTCCCCGGCCCGGAATCCCCGACGGTCCGGGCGGCGGTCCCTTCGGCCCCTGCCGTCACCGCTGCCCCAGCTGTCCCCGCGGCCCCGGCTTTCTCCGCGGCCCCGGCTTTCTCCGCGGCCCCGGTGGCTCCGCCCGCGTCCTGGACGGTGTTCCGGGTGGCGGCGGCTTCGGGGCGCCGGCGCGGTGCGGCCGAGACCGCTCCTGGCGGCTGCTCGGCCAGGCCGGTGGGGATTGTGAGGGTGAAGTGACTGCCCTTGCCCGGCTCGCTCTCGACCGTGACGCGCCCGCCGAGCAGGACGGCGATCTCCTGGCTGATGGACAGGCCCAACCCGGTGCCGCCGTAGGTGCGGTGCGTGGAGCGGGCACCCTGCTGGAACGCCTCGAAGACCCGCGCCAGGCACTCGGGCGCGATGCCGATCCCGGTGTCCGACACGGTCATCTCGATTTTCTCCCGGTCGCCGGGAGCCGGTCCCACGCGCAGCTCGACGCGGCCCTCCGAGGTGAACTTGAAGGCGTTGGAGAGCAGATTGCGCAGCACCTGCTGGATCCGGCGCTCGTCGGTGAACAGTTCGCGCGGGGTGCCGTCGGTGACCTGCACGGTGAAGCCCAGACCCCGGTCGAGCGCGAGCGGGCGGAAGGTGTCGTGCACATAGGTGAGCAGCTTGAGCAGCGTGACGCGCTGGGGGCGAACGTCCATCCGGCCCGCCTCGACGGTGGACAGGTCGAGCACGTCGTTGATGAGCTGGAGCAGATCGGTGCCCGAGCGGTGGATGGTCTGCGCGAAGCGGACCTCCTCCGGCGAGAGATTCCCCGCCTCGTTTCCGGCCAGCAACTGGGCCAGCACCAGCAGGGAGTTGAGCGGGGTGCGCAGCTCGTGCGACATGTTCGCGAGGAACTGCGTCTTGTACTCGGACGAGGCCGCCAGCAGCGCCGCCTTCTCCGACAGCTCGGTGTTGGCGCGGATGGTGTGCAGGGCGACGCCCATGGTGTGCATGAACTGGTCGAAGAAGGCGAGGTGGATATCGCTGAACGGGGTGAAGGAGGCCAGCTCCAGCACCCCGAGCACCCGGTCCTCGTAGAGCACCGGCAAGATCACCACGCATCCGGGCGGTGCCGAGCCCAGCCCCGAGGCGATGGGCAGATAGCCGCGCGGCACCTCGCTCAGCAGCAGTCGCCGCTTCTGCGCGGCCACCTGTGCCACCAGGCCCTGGGCCGGGGTACCCGGAAGGAGCGAACCCCGGCTCTCCTGCGCCGAGGTGCCGAAGCCCGCCATGTAGACGAGGCCCGAAGCATCCTGCGCGGGGGCCGGTGCCCCGCCGGGTACGCGGGTCAGGAACAGTGCGCCGTACTGCGCGCCGACCAGCGGCGGCAGTTCGCGCATGATCAGCTCGGCGACCTCCCTGATGTCGCGGTGCCCCTGCATCAGCGCGGCCAGCCGGGTCAGGTTGGATTCCAGCCACTCCTTGGCGCGGGTCGTCTCGCGCAGATCGGACACCATCCGGTTGACGGCCTCGGCCGCGGCGCGCCAGCTCCCGGAGAGACCGCTGAGCGAGGTGTGCGGCGGCGGAGGCCCGCCGCCGGCCGGCGGCCCGGCGTCCTCGTCGGTGCCCGCCCTGGTCACCTCGCTGGTGAACAGGGCGAGTTGGCCCGTGACCCGGTTGACGGTGCGGCCGAGCCGCCGCAGCTCGCCCCGTATCGGGCGGTGCCCGTCGTACTGCTCCATACGCTTGGACAGATCGCCCTCCGCCACCGCGGTGAGCACCCGGGTGGCCTCGGCCACCGGATGGGTGAGGGCGTCCAGCAGGGTGTTGGCCGCGACTACGGTGTCCGTCCACGCGCCCGTACCCGGACTGGCGCTCAGGCGCTCGTCGATGCGTCCATGGCGGATCACCTCGCGCTGGACGCGCACGAGTTCGGAGCCGAGGTGCTCCACCCGCGCCGCGAGCCCGTTGACGGCATCGGCCAGCGCCTGGCGGTCCTCCTCGCCCAGCCCGGCCAGCGACTCGGCGCTCAGCGCCACGCGGGCACCGAAGTCCCCCTCGCACAGCGCGGTCAGTGCGCTCAGCGCACCCACTGCCGGGCGCGGACCGGTGGCGGCTGCGGAAGAGGTCCAGGGCCTTGCGAAATCGGAAGACATGGCTCAATTCCCACCACTTCCGTGACTCGGTGCATATGAGCGGGCCCAGTCTGTCACTCTTGCCCTACTGTGCTGAGCGCATTCGACGGAACTGCCGGGTCCCCGCCGGGACGAGGGGATGTGCCGGGCCGGACCCGGAAGCCGGCCGGGGAAGCTGCGCGAAACTGGGGGATGGTGCGATGAGGCGCGCTAAGTACGCGGGAGTCGCCGGCTCACCCGGGCCCACGGCGCCGGGGGAGCGGGCCAGGGCGGGAGCGGCGGGGGAGAGCGCCGTCGCCGTCCCGGGGCCGCGTGAAATCTCACGGAAAGTAGGAACCGAACTGCCCGGCAACGCACTGGCCGCAGGCGCGGCGCGCAGCTTCATGCGGGCGGCGCTCGACGAGTGGGGAGCGCGGGGCCCGCTGACAGATGACGCGGTGTTGCTGGTCAGCGAGTTGGTGACCAACGCGGTCGTGCACGCGGGCACCTCCGTGGAGTTGGAGTGCCGATACGCCTCCGGAATCGTCTACGCCGAGATCACCGACCGCCATCCCGCCCGCGCCGTCACCTCGCGTGACGAGGCGGGCCATGGGCACGGTCTGCGGCTGGTCAGCGCGCTGGCCAAGGAGTGGGGCATCAGCTACCGCAGGGACCGCAAGGCCGTGTGGTTCCAGCTCGGCCCGGCCGAAGAGGCGGACGGCTTCGACGGACTCGCCGGTCCCACCGGGGCCGACGAGCCCCCCGCTGCCCCGCACCGGTACCACCATCACGCCCCTCCCCACGCTCCTCACGACGGCCCGCGCCTGCGCACGGCCGAGGGGACGTACGGAGAAACGGCCGGGGAGACGTACGCGGACTCGTTCGGGGAGGCGCACCAGGGCGCGTTCGGGTATCCCGCCGACGCCACCGCGCGCACCGCACACGCGCCGCGCGCCCGGATCGGCGCACGGGCGCACCCCGAGTGGACGAGCAACGGCGCGCTGGCCTTCCTCGCCGAGGCGTCCGACCTCCTCGCCGGTCACACCGACGAGGACAAAGTGGCCTCGCTCGCCGGACAGTTGATGGTGCCCCGCCTCGCCGACTGGTGCGCAGTCTGGCTGGAGGACAGCGAACGCGCGCGACTGCCGAGGCTGGCCCGCGTCTGGCACGCGCAGGAGAGCCGCATGGAGGGGCTCCGGGAGGAACTGGGGAAGGAGCCGCCCGCCCTGGTGCCCCGCGCGCTGCCCGGCCAGGCCGTCCCCTGGCGCTGGCCCGAGGGGGCGGGCGCCGAGGGCGGCTCGGGCGCCTCGGCGATGTGCCGCCTGGTGGTGGGCGGACGGGCCGTGGGGACCCTGGTGATCGGGCGTGCGGAGCTGTCGCGCATTCCGGATGAGGTCATGGGCCTGGTGGAGGACTTCGCGCGGCGGGTGGCGCTCGCCATCCTCTCCGCGCGCCGCTACACCCTCCAGGCCACCATCAGCCAGGTCCTCCAGCGCGGGCTGCTGCCCAGCGAGGAGATGTGTGTGCCCGGTCTGGAGACGGCGCTGGTCTACGAACCGGCGGGCGAAGGCGCCTGGGCGGGCGGTGACTTCTACGACCTGCTGCGCCTGGATGAGGACCGCTGGCGCTTCGCGCTCGGCGACGTGTGCGGCAACGGGCCCGAGGCGGCCGTCGTCACCGGCCTCGCCCGCCCCGTGCTGCGGCTGCTCGCCCGCGAGGGCTACTCCGTGCCCGAGACCCTGGACCGGCTCAACCGCGAGATCGGCGAACAGGCCAGGTTCCTCAGCCTGATCTACGGCGAACTCTCCTTCCGGGAGGGCGCCGTGGACTGCACCGTCGCCTGCGCCGGGCATCCGCTGCCGCTGGTGCGGGACGCCGCGGGCACCGTACGGGTGGCGGCGCTGCCGCAGCTTCTCCTGGGCGTGCTGCGGGAGGTGACCTACGACAGCCAGACCTTCACGCTCCACCCCGGGGACACGCTGCTGTGCGTCACCGACGGAGTGACCGAACGCCGGTCGGGGCGGCGGTTGTTCGACGACGGTGACGGGCTGGCCACGGTCCTCGCGGGCTGCGAACACCTGGACGCCACGGACACCGCCGAACGCGTACGCCGCGCCGTACACGGCTTCGCCCCCGGCCCGCCGACCGACGACCTGGCCATGCTGGTGCTGCGGGCGCCGCCGCACGGAGCACAGGAGGAGCCGGCCGGCCGCTGAGACCGGGGAGTCGGAGGGGGAGGAGCGGGCCGGGTGACGGGGCAACGGGAGACGGGTGAGGTGGAGGGGGCCGGGAGAGGGTGACGGGCCGTCAGTCCACCAGGTCGCGCACCACCGCGTCGGCCAGCAGCCGCCCGCGCAGCGTCAGGACCGCCCGGCCCTCCTCGTAGTGCCCCGGCTCCAGCAGGCCGTCGTCGCGCGCCTGACGAGCCGCCCGCGCACCCTCCGGCGCGAGGAGGGAGAGCGGACAGCCGCGGGCGAGCCGCAGCTCCAGCAGGATCCGCTCGACGCGCCGGTCCTCCGGCGAGAGCAGCTCGCGCCCCGCCCCCGGTGAGCGGCCCTCCGCGAGGGCCTGCGCGTAGGCGGCCGGATGCTTCACGTTCCACCAGCGCACCCCGCCCACATGGCTGTGCGCGCCGGGTCCCGCACCCCACCAGTCGGCGCCCGTCCAGTACAGCTCGTTGTGCCGGCAGCGGGCCGACTCGTCGCCTGGCGTCGCCCAGTTGGAGACCTCGTACCACTCCATCCCGGCCGCCGAGAGCCGCTCCTCGGCCATCAGGTAGCGGTCCGCGTGCGCGTCGTCGTCCGTCATCGGCACCTCGCCGCGCCGGATGCGCCGGGCGAGCTGGGTGCCCTCCTCGACGATCAGCGCGTACGCCGAGAGGTGATCGGGCCCCGCGCCGAGGGCGGCGTCCAGCGAGGCGCTCCAGTCCTCGTCGGACTCGCCGGGGGTGCCGTAGATCAGGTCGAGGTTGACGTGCCGGAAACCGGCGGCGCGGGCCTCCGCGACGCACGCCTCCGGGCGGCCGGGGGTGTGCGTGCGGTCCAGGATCTTCAGCACGTGGGGGCGCGCGCTCTGCATGCCGAACGAGATCCGGTTGAAACCGGCCTCGCGCAACTCGGCCAGGTAGGCCGGATCCACCGACTCCGGATTCGCCTCGGTGGTGACCTCGGCGTTCTCGGCGAGCCCGAACTCCTCCCGGACCGCCCTCAGCATCCGCCCCAGGTCGGCCGGGGGCAGCAGGGTCGGCGTTCCGCCGCCGACGAAGACCGTCTCGACCCGGCGCGGGTCGTCGCCCAGCACCTTGCGGGCCAGGCGGATCTCCTCGGTGAGGGTGGCCGCGTAGCTCTCCCGGGAGGCGGGCACGCCGTCCTTGCCGCTGCGCAGCTCGGTGGCCGTGTAGGTGTTGAAGTCGCAGTAGCCGCAGCGGGTGGCGCAGAACGGAACGTGCAGGTAGAAGCCGAGGGGGCGCGACGTGCGCTCTTCCCGCGCGGAGGGCGGCAGAGAGCCGTCCTCGGGCACGGGTTCGCCGTCGGGGAGTGCGGAGGGCATGGGTCCATTGTCCCCCGCCGCGGAATTTCCGGATCGGCCCGGCCGGTGCGCCCCCGGCCCGGCCGTCACTCTTTCGTGCCCGGCTGTCAGCCCTCCGGCGCCGTCACGAAGTCGATCAGCTCTTCCACCCGTCCCAGGAGCGCCGGCTCCAGGTCCTTGTAGGTACGGACGGAGCCGAGGATGCGCTGCCAGGCGGCGCCCGTGTTGGGGGCCCAGCCCAGGCCCTCGCACACCCCGCGCTTCCAGTCGGTGCCGCGCGGCACCCGGGGCCACCCCGCGATGCCGACCGAGGAGGGTTTCACGGCCTCCCAGATGTCGATGTACGGATGGCCCACGACCAGCACGTTTCCCGCACCGCCCGCACCGCCCGCACCGCCCGCACCGCCCCCGGTGACCTCTGCCGCGATACGGGACTCCTTGGAGCCGGGCACGAGGTGGTCGACCAGCACGCCCAGCCGGGCATCGGGGCCCGGGGAGAACGCCTCGACGATGGCGGGCAGGTCATCGACGCCCTCCAGGTACTCGACGACGACGCCCTCGATGCGCAGGTCGTCCCCCCACACCTTCTCGACCAGCTCGGCGTCGTGCCGGCCCTCGACGTAGATGCGGCCAGCGCGGGCCACCCGGGCGCGGGCGCCGGGCACGGCAAGCGAACCGGAGGCCGTCAGGCGCGGGCCCGAGGGCGCCGTTGCGGCGCCGGCCGGGCCCGGGCGGATCAGGGTCACGGTCCGGCCCTCCAGCAGGAAGCCGCGCGGTGCCATGGGGAAGACGCGGTGCTTGCCGAAGCGGTCCTCCAGCGTGACGGTCGGGCCCTCGGCGGTCTTCTCGCACCGGATGACCGCACCGCAGAATCCGGTCGTGACCTCCTCCACCACCAGATCCCGGTCGGCGGGCACCTCGGGCACCGGCTGCTTCCGCTTCCACGGAGGGGTGAGGTCGGGGCTGTCGTAGCGGCTGCGCATGGGCACATTCTGCTACGCGGCCCGTGCGGCGGCACGGAGTGCGCCCGTGCTGAGCCGAGCCCGCGAGCCATCCGGCCCCCGGCCGGAACGGGCGGGTATCCGGTGCGAGGCTCGAACCGGCGGGCATCCGGTGCGGAACCCGGACCCGGCAAGTATCCGGTCCTGGCCCGAACGGCGCGCGTCCGGTTCAGGAGGCGAACCGGCGTACCAGCGCCTCGCGTTGCGCGCGGACGAACGCGGCGTCCACCAGCGCGCCGTGCCCGGGCACATACACCGCGTCCTCGCCGCCCAGCGTCAGCAGCCGCTCCAGTGCCTCCGGCCAGCGGGCCGGGTGCGCGTCCGGGCCCGCCTGCGGCTCGCCGGACTCCTCCACCAGGTCGCCGCAGAAGACGACATCGGGCGAGCCGGGCACCAGCACCGCGAGGTCGTGTCCGGAGTGTGCGGGGCCGAGGTTGGCGAGGACCGCCTCCCGCCCGCCCAGGGGGAGCGTCAGCTCGCCGCAGACCGGATGGTGCGGCGGCACCAGGATGTCGGCCGCCTCCGCCGCCTCGTCCTCCAGGAGACCGTGCGCGACGGCCTCGTCGCGCAGCGACTCGGCCTGCCTGCCGAGGAGTTCGGCGACGCCGACGGCCCCGTACACCTGCGCGCCGGAGAAGACGGCCGTGCCGAAGACGTGGTCGAAGTGCGGGTGGGTCAGCGCCACCCGGGTCACCGGGGCGCCCAGCCGGGCACGTACGTCGGCCCGGATCCGGGCACCCTCGCGCAGCGAGGAGCCGGTGTCGATGACCAGCACCTCCTCCGTGCCGCCGACCGCGCCCACCGTCGCGTCCCACTGCGGCAGCCTGCGGCGGATCACCCCCGGTGCGATCCGCTCCCAGTCCGTGTCGCGCGTGGACGGATTCCGCCCTGCGTCTTCCCGATCCGGCTCCATACGACGACGCTAACGGCACGGGGCGGGCAGTGCTTGTCCACTGCCTGCCTCCAGGCCCCGCGCGATACGGTCGAGCCCGCTCGATCAGGCGGCCCTTGCCCTGGCCGTGGCGACCGGCCGTACACTGGCACAGGGAGCCTGGCACTCCCGATCGGAGAGTGCCAGGGAAGGTATCCAGGACCGCGGCCGGACGGGAGGTGTGCGCCATGCTCAGCGAGCGCCGTCTTGAGGTGCTCCGCGCCATCGTCCAGGACTATGTCGGCACGGAGGAGCCCGTGGGCTCCAAGGCACTCACCGAGCGGCACAACCTCCAGGTGTCCCCGGCCACTGTCCGCAACGACATGGCCGCGCTGGAGGACGAGGGTTTCATCGCCCAGCCGCACACCAGCGCGGGCCGTATCCCCACCGACAAGGGGTACCGCCTCTTCGTCGACAAGCTCGCCGGCGTCAAGCCCCTGTCCTCGCCGGAGCGGCGCGCCATCCAGAACTTCCTCGACGGCGCCGTCGATCTCGACGACGTCGTGGGGCGCACCGTCCGGCTGCTCGCGCAGCTCACCCGGCAGGTCGCCGTCGTGCAGTACCCCTCGCTGACCCGTTCGACGGTGCGGCATGTGGAACTGCTGGCGCTGGCCCCGGCGCGGCTGATGCTGGTGCTGATCACCGACACCGGCCGCGTCGAGCAGCGCCTGATCGACTGCCCGGCGCCGATCGGCGAGACGGTCCTCGCCGACCTGCGGGCGCGGCTCAACAGCCGTGTGGTGGGCGAGCGTTTCACCGAGGTCCCCTCCCTGGTGCAGGATCTTCCCGAGTCGTTCGACGCCGATGACCGGGGCACGATCTCGGCCGTGCTGGCGACGCTGCTGGAGACCCTGGTCGAGGAGACCGAGGAGCGGCTGATGATCGGCGGCACCGCCAATCTCACCCGCTTCGGACACGACTTCCCGCTGACCATCCGCCCCGTCCTGGAGGCGCTGGAGGAGCAGGTCGTCTTGCTGAAGCTGCTCGGGGAAGCCAAGGACCCGGGTATGACGGTACGAATCGGGCATGAGAATCAGCACGAGGGACTGAGTTCCACATCGGTCGTCTCGGTCGGCTACGGTTCGGGCGACGAAGCAGTCGCCAAGCTCGGCGTGGTCGGCCCGACCCGCATGGACTACCCCGGAACGATGGGAGCTGTACGCGCAGTGGCACGGTACGTCGGACAGATCCTCGCGGAGTCGTAAGTGGCGACGGATTATTACGCGGTCCTCGGCGTGCAGCGCGACGCCTCGCAGGACGAAATCAAGAAGGCGTTCCGCAGGCTCGCCCGCGAGCTGCACCCGGACGTCAACCCGGACCCGAAGACCCAGGAGCGGTTCAAGGAGATCAACACCGCTTACGAGGTGCTCTCCGACCCGCAGAAGAAGCAGGTCTACGACCTCGGCGGGGACCCGAACTCCAGCGGTGGCGGGGCGGGCGGCTTCGGCGCCGGCAACTTCGGCAACTTCAGCGACATCATGGACGCCTTCTTCGGCACCGCCTCGCAGCGCGGCCCGCGCTCGCGCACGCGCCGGGGCCAGGACGCCATGATCCGGCTGGACATCGACCTGGACGAGGCGGCGTTCGGTACCACCAAGGACATCCAGGTGGACACCGCCGTCGTCTGCGGCACGTGCAGCGGCGAGGGCGCCGCGCCGGGCACCTCGGCCCAGACCTGTGACATGTGCCGCGGCCGTGGCGAGGTCTCCCAGGTCACCCGCTCCTTCCTGGGCCAGGTCATGACCTCGCGGCCCTGCCCGCAGTGCCAGGGCTTCGGCACGGTCGTGCCCACCCCCTGCCCGGAGTGCGCGGGCGACGGCCGGGTGCGCTCGCGGCGCAGCCTGACCGTGAAGATCCCCGCGGGCGTTGACAACGGCACCCGCATCCAGCTCGGAGGCGAGGGCGAGGTCGGCCCGGGCGGCGGCCCGGCGGGCGATCTGTACGTGGAGATCCACGAGGCCCCGCACCCGACTTTCCAGCGGCGCGGCGACGACCTGCACTGCACGGTCACCATCCCCATGACGGCGGCGGCCCTCGGCACGAAGGTGCCGCTGGAGACGCTGGACGGCATGGAGGAGATCGACATCCGCCCCGGCACCCAGTCCGGCCAGTCGGTCCCGTTGCACGAGCGCGGCATCACGCATCTGCGCGGCGGCGGCCGTGGCCAGCTGATCGTCCACGTCGAGGTCACCACCCCCACCAAGCTGGAGCCGGAGCAGGAGGAACTGCTCCGCCGCCTGTCCCAGCTGCGCGGCGAGGAGCGGCCCACCGGCCAGTTCCAGCCGGGCCAGCAGGGGCTGTTCTCCCGCCTGAAGGACGCCTTCAACGGGCGTTGACCGGATGGTTGTCCGGCCGGGGGTCCGGGGGTTGTCCCCCGGGGGTGGGGTAACGGGCGTTGACCGGCTGGTTGTTCGCGGCCGGGGGGCCGGGGGTTGTCCCTGGGAAGATGGGTAACGCGCTTCGCGGTACCGGGTATTGGGGCCGCGGTGTCCGGAGTCGAGGCCGCAGGGCCCCGCGTTGAAGTCGCGGGGCACCGGCGTTGTCGGGGTCCCGCTGGGCGCCCTTCGGGCAGGTGGGGGGCGCCGCGAGCGTTGGTGACACGGAGTGCAGGGTTCGTAGGGGAGCGTGACAGGATAAGGGCCATGTCCACCGCGCTGCCTACGCTCTCCGAGCTGACCGAACACCCCGTCATCCAGGCACCGATGGCCGGTGGCGTCTCCCGTCCCGAGCTGGCCGCCGCCGTCAGCGAGGCGGGCGGGCTGGGCTTTCTCGCCGCCGGGTACAAAACGCCCGACGCGATGTACGAGGAGATCAGACAGCTGCGCCGCCTCACCCGGCGGGCCTTCGGCGTCAACCTCTTCATGCCCCAGTCGCGCACGGCCGATCCGGCGGCGGTCGCGGTCTACCGCGAGCAGCTGGCGGGCGAGGCCACCTGGTACGAGACCGAACTGGGTGACACCGAGGGCGGCTCGGACGACGCGTACGACGGGAAGCTGGCGATCCTCTACGAAGATCCCGTCCCCGTCGTCTCCTTCCACTTCGGCTGCCCCGCGCGCGGTGTGCTGGAGCGCTTCGCGAAGCTGGGCACGTACACCATGGTCACCGCGACCACCGTCGCCGAGGCGCAGACCGCGCAGTGGGCCGGCGCGCAGGCCGTGTGCCTTCAGGGCATCGAGGCGGGCGGCCACCAGGGCACCCACCGGGACGACCCGCAGGCGGACGCCTCGGTGGGCGGCGTCGGGCTGCTCTCGCTGGTGACGCAGGTCAAGGAGTCGGTACAGCTGCCGATCGTCGCCGCAGGCGGGCTGATGCGCGGCGGCCAGATCGCCGCGGTGCTGGCGGCCGGGGCGAGCGCGGCCCAGCTGGGGACGGCCTTCCTGGTCACCGCCGAATCCGGCGCCAACCCGCTGCACAAACAGGCCATGACCAACCCGCTGTTCACCCGCACCGAGCTGACCCGCGCCTTCTCGGGACGCCCGGCACGCGGACTGGTGAACCGTTTCATGCGCGAGCACGGACCATACGCCCCGGCCGCCTACCCCCAGATCCACTATCTGACCGCCGGGCTGCGCAAGGCGGCGGCCAAGGCGGGCGACCCGCAGGCGATGGCCCTGTGGGCGGGCCAAGGACACCGGCTGGCACGGGAGTTGCCCGCGGCGCAGCTTGTCGAGGTGCTCGCGGCCGAATTGTCCGTGGTTCGCGAGGGAATGTCCTCGCGCGGTGGAGAGGGGCACGCATGACCGCGCCGGTCTTTCTCGCCGACCGCGCACTGCTGCGCACCGGAACCGTCGTACTAGGCGGCCCCGAGGGGCGCCACGCCGTCTCGGTGCGGCGGCTGCGCCCCGGCGAGGAGGTCGTCCTCACGGACGGCGAGGGCGTCGGCGCTTACGGCAGTGTGATCGCCGCCGAGGGCAAGGACCGGCTGGAGGTCGAGGTCACCGAGGTGCGCGAGGAGCCGGCGCCGCGTCCCCGGCTCACCGTCGTCCAGGCACTGCCCAAGGGTGACCGGGGCGAACTGGCCGTCGAGACCATGACCGAGACCGGTGTCGACGCGATCGTGCCGTGGGCCGCCTCGCGCGCCGTCACCCGGTGGAAGGGCGAGCGCGCGGCGAAGTCGCTCGCCAAATGGCGGGCCACCGCGCGGGAGGCGGGCAAGCAGGCGCGGCGGCTGCGCTTTCCCGAGGTCGGGGACCTCGCCGCCACGAAGGATGTCGCCTCGCTGCTCGCGGATGCGGACTTCGCCGGGGTGCTCCACGAGGAGGGCGCGGCGCCGCTGGCCACCGCGGTGCTGCCGGAGGCCGGGCACATCGTGCTGGTCGTCGGGCCCGAAGGCGGCGTATCGCCCGAGGAGTTGGAGCTGTTCGCAGGGGCAGGGGCCGGTGCGCTCCGGCTCGGCCCGAGCGTACTGCGCACCTCGACGGCGGGGACGGCGGCGGCGGCCGTACTGCTGGCGCGGACCGGCCGCTGGTCCTGAGCGGTCCTCACGGGGACGGGGCGGCCTCCCGGGGACGCCGGATACGGGGGCGGCCTCCCGGGACGCCGGACCGTACCGCCTCCGCCCCCGTCCTCGGGGCTGTCGATCCGGGCCCCACCTGCCGGTGCGGCCCGCCTGCGCACGAGGTCGTGCGCGGGGACCGGTAGCATCCCGTCCATGGCTGGAGAACCCCAGGCGGACTGCCTGTTCTGCAAGATCGTGGCGGGCGAGGTCCCGGCGACGGTGATCCGGGAGACCGAGACGACCGTCGCCTTCCGGGACATCAACCCGCAGGCCCCCACCCACGTTCTGGTGATCCCCAAGGCGCACTACCCGGACGCGGCCACCCTCGCCGCCGCCGCGCCGCAGCTGATGGCGGACGTGGTGCGGGAGACGGGAGAGGTCGCGGCGCAGGAGAACATCGTCCCCGGCGACGGTGGTCCCAGGACGGGATACCGCGTGGTCTTCAACACCGGCTCCGGCGCCGGCCAGACCGTCTTCCACACGCACGCGCACGTCCTCGGCGGGCGCGGCCTCGAATGGCCCCCCGGGTAACCGGCGTTGTCCACCCGGGAACTGGTGGTGCTGGGCACCGCCAGCCAGGTGCCCACCCGGCAGCGTAATCACAACGGGTACGTCCTGCTGTGGGACGGGGAGGGCATCCTCTTCGATCCCGGCGAGGGCAGCCAGCGGCAGATGGCACACACCTCCGTGGCCGCGCACGACCTCACCCGGATCTGTGTGACGCACTTCCACGGCGACCACTGCCTCGGCCTGCCCGGCGTCATCCAGCACCTGAGCCTCGACCGGGTGCCGCACACCGTCACAGCCCACTACCCCGCATCCGGCCGGACCTCCTTCGCGCGGATGCGGCACGCCACGCCGTTCCACGAGACGGCCGACCTGCGCGAGGCGCCCGTACACCGTGCGGGCGTGCTCGCGGGCGGCCCCGGGGATCCGGACGGCAGCGCGCCGCCCTTCACCCTGGAGGCCGTCGCGCTCTCGCACCGTATCGAGACGTTCGGATACCGGCTGACCGAGCCCGACGGGCGCCGGATGCTGCCCGCCCTGCTCGCGGAGCGCGGGATCGCGGGGCCGGATGTGGGCCGCCTCCAGCGGGAGGGAGAGCTGGGCGGCGTACGGCTGGCGGACGTCAGCGAACCGCGCCCGGGGCAGCGCTTCGCCTTCGTCATGGACACCCGGCTGTGCGACGGGGTGTACGAGCTGGCCGAGGGCAGCGACCTGCTCGTGATCGAGTCCACGTTCCTGCACGCCGAGGCCGAACTCGCCGAGAACTACGGGCATCTCACGGCCTACCAGGCGGGGCGCGTCGCCGCCGAGTGCGGGGTGCGGCACCTGGTGCTGACCCACTTCTCCCAGCGCTACGACGATGCCTCCGCTTTTGGTACCGAGGCCCGCGCGGCGGGGTATGAGGGCGAGCTGACGGTCGCGGAGGACCTCACCCGGATCCCGGTGCCCAAGCGGCGGTGACTCCGCCGCCCCCTTGCCGGAGAGGTCTCGGCCTGCCGAGGCGGTCTCTGTCGGGGCGGTGCCGGCGTACCGGAGCGGTGGCGGCGGGCCGCGCCACGGTCAGCCCATGACCTCGATGAAGCGCTCCAGGCCGATGTTGCCGCCCGAGATGATGACGCCCACGCGCTCGGGCGGGTTCTCCACCCGCCCCGCCAGCAGGGCGGCCAGCCCCGTCGCGCCACTCGGCTCGATCAGCATCTTCAGCCGCTCGAAGGCGAAGCGCATGGCCGAGCGGATCTCGTCGTCGCTGACCAGCGCCACACTCTCCATCAGCCGCCGATTGACGGAGAAGGTCAGTTCGCCCGGGGTGGGGGCCGCCTGGCCGTCGGCGAGGCCGCGCGGCACCTCGATCCGCACCCGGTGCCCTGCGGCCAGCGAGCGGGCCGTGTCATCGCCGTCCTCCGGTTCGACCCCGATCATCCGGATGCCGGGCCGCAGCGCGGTCGCCGCCGTCGCCGCGCCCGCCATGAGCCCGCCGCCGCCCAGCGGCACCACCATCGCGTCCAGGTCGGGGACGTCCTCCAGCAGTTCCAGCGCCGTCGTGCCCTGGCCCGCCATCACGGGCGGGTGCTCGTAGGGCGGGATGAGCGCCCGGCCCTCCTCCTCGGCGACCTTCGCCCCGATCGCGGCCCGGTCCTGGGTGTAGCGGTCGTAGGTGATGACCCGGGCGCCGTATCCTTCCGTCGCCGCGCGCTTGACCGCCGGGGTGTCCTCGGGCATGACGATCACCGCGCTGGTGCCCAGCTCGCGGGCGGCGAGCGCCACGGCCTGCGCGTGGTTGCCGGACGAGTAGGCCGCCACGCCGCGGGCCAGCTGCTCGGGGGAGAGCTGGGCCAAAGAGTTGTAGGCGCCGCGGAACTTGAAGGCGCCTATCCGCTGGAAGTTCTCACATTTGAGGAAGACCTCACTGCCCACGAGCCCGTCGAGGGTGCGGGAGCGCACGACCGGGGTGCGGTGCGCGACGCCTTCGAGGCGCGCCGCCGCGGCGCGTACGTCCTCCAGCGTGATCACGGGAGCGGCGGTCTCAGCGGTCCCGGCGTTTTCAGCGGTCGCGGCGTTTGCAGCAGTCCCGTCATTTTCGGTGGTCGCAGCGGTCTCGGCAGGGGAACCAGCGGTGCTGGCGGAGTCGTTGGCCATGGCGCGAACGTATCCCATGGGCCTGCGCCGGACCCCGGGATACCCCCCGGTCAACGGCCGGTCACGGCCCTAGAAGCCGAGCCGGCGCAGCTGCTTGGGATCGCGCTGCCAGTCCTTGGCGACCTTCACATGCAGATCGAGGTAGACCGGGGTGCCCAGCAGCGCCTCGATGTGCTTGCGCGAAGCGCTGCCGACCTCCTTGAGCCGCCTGCCCTTGGGCCCGATCACGATGCCCTTCTGGCTCGGCCGTTCGATGAAGATGTTGGCGTGCACATCCAGCAGCGGCCGGTCGGCGGGGCGGTCCTCGCGCGGCAGCATCTCCTCGACCACGACCGCGATCGAGTGCGGCAGCTCGTCCCGTACACCCTCCAGCGCCGCCTCGCGGATCAGCTCGGCGACCATGACCTGCTCGGGCTCGTCCGTCAGATCCCCGTCCGGGTACAGCGGCGGGCCCTCGGGCAGCAGCGGCACCAGCAGGTCGCCCAGCAGCCCCACCTGGGAGCCCTCGGTGGCCGACACCGGGATGATCTCGGCCCACTCGATGCCCAGTTCCTTGCCGAGCCGGTCCACTGCCATCAACTGCGCGGCCAGCACATCACCTGGCACCAGGTCGGACTTGGTGATGACGGCGACCTTGGGCGTGCGCTTCTTCAGCCCGGCCAGCTCGGCCGCGATGAAGCGGTCACCCGGGCCGAGCTTCTGGTCGGCGGGCAGGCAGAAGCCGACGATATCGACCTCGGACCAGGTGGTGCGCACCACGTCGTTGAGACGCTCGCCCAGCAGCGTGCGCGGCTTGTGCAGCCCGGGGGTGTCCACGAGGACGAGCTGCGCCTCGGGACGGTGCACGATGCCGCGCACCGTGTGCCGGGTGGTCTGCGGCCGGTTGGAGGTGATCGCGACCTTCGTGCCCACCAGCGCGTTGGTCAGCGTCGACTTGCCCGCGTTGGGGCGGCCGACGAAGCAGGCGAAGCCCGACCGGTGCGGGGCGTCGCCCGGTGCGCGGTCTTCGGTGTCGCCGGCGGGGGCGGAGGATGCGTTCATGCCCCCCATTGTCCCTGATCCGGGGGGCGCCCCGGCCCGGCGGTAGGAGGCCGGTGGCCTACGCCCGGCGGCCGGGCCCCGGTCAGCCCGCCGTCACCGTCGAGCGGTGCGCTCCGTCCGGCCCGGCAAGCAGCACGGGGGTGGCGGGGCCGCCCAGGTCGCGCACCGTGGCCAGGTCCTCATCCGGCACCCGCCCGGCCTCCGAGACCACCGCGGCGGCCTCCAGCGACTTCGCCCCCGACGCCACCGCCATCGCCACGGCGGTGCGCAGCGCGGACAACTGGAGCGAGGGCAGCGCGACCGAACCCGCCACATACGTACGCCCCGTCTCGTCGCGCACGGCGGCGCCCTCGGGGACCGCGTTGCGGGCGCGGGCGCTGCGCGCCAGCGTGAGGATCTTGCGGTCTTCCGGGTCCAGGTCCAGGCCGTCGCTGCTCTGCTCACTCATGACGGTGAGCATATGCGGTGCCCTCCGGGCCCCCTCGTCCCGGCATCCCGCGGCCGGCCTCACCCGGGGCCGGTGCCGGAGGCCGTCGGGGAGGGAGTCTTCCTCGCCGTCACCCGCTGGAGGCGCTTGAGCGCCGTCCTGGCCGCGTCCTCCGTCAGCGCGGCGTCGCCGCTGCCAGGGGAGAGCACGGCGGTTCCGGTGGTGTTCTGCCCGGCGCGGGCCAGTACGAGGTCCAGCGTGACCTGTGAGCCGTCGGCCGGGCCGCCCGCTGCCTTGCCGCGCAGCCTGGCGCCGGGGCTGTCCTCGCCCAGGTAGGCGCCCTTCAGGGGCGAGACCGCGAAGTCGATGACGACCGACTTGTTCCTGGTGCGGAACTTGGGGCAACTATCCCGCACGCTCTCGAAGGTGCTCACGGTGCGGATCGCGTCGGTGCCGTCGTAGGAGGCGACCGCGCTGGAGAGATAGGGGCCGCGCCCGCGACCGCCCGCGCGGTAGTCGCGTGCCGCGTCCGTCCTGGCCTCGTGGCCGCTCAGGTGTCCGACGAGTGTGTCGAACAGCTTCTCGCAGTTGCGGTCCCGGGTGCTGAGGTCCCTCGGAACGTCACCGGTCAAGGTGGTGACGTTCCGGCCGATGGTCCGCCACCCGCCGGGCAGGCTGCCCGGGGCGAGCAGCGCGTTGGTGACCTGCCGTTCGTCGAGCACCCCCGCGCCACCGGAGGGCGGGCCGGAAGAGGCGGAGGGGGAGCCGGACGGCGGCGGGTGCGAGGCCGAGGGGGAGCTGGGGGAGGCCGAACCCCGGCCCCCGCCCGGCCCTCCGCCATCGCCGCACCCCGCGAGGAACAACAGCGCGGCGAGGGCCGGCGCGGTGGCGGCACAGGGGCGGCGGGCGTGGCGCATGGCGGGCCTTTCGACGGCGGGCTTCCCGTCTCCGAGGCTTCGACACCCGGCACCGCCGTCTCGACGCCCGAACAGGTGACGGAAGAACCGGCGCCGCTCAGCCGCGGTCGAGCAACAGCCGCTCCGCACGCGGAAGTTTGGCCACGACCAGGTCGTAGGAATCCTCGACCATCTCGCGTACCGTCCGCTCCGACAGGCTGCCATCGAGCGTGACGGTGTTCCAGTGCCGCTTGTTGAGGTGCCAGCCCGCACGGATGGCGGGGTGGGCCTCACGCAGCCGTACCGCGATCTCCGGCTCGCACTTCAGGCTCACCCGCAGCGGGGCCGCGTCCAGCGAGCTGAGCGCGAAGATCTTCTCCTTGACCTTGAACGTGGACAGCTCCGGGTTCCCCGGAAACGGAAAGTCCTCCCAGGCCCCGTTCTGTTCGAGACAGACCGCTCTCAGCTCCTCGGGTGTCATGGAGCCAGCGTAGGCCGCCCGAACAGCGCGGGCCAGGCGGATCGGAGCAGGCCGGAGAGCCGAGGAGGCAGCCGGGCCGGAACAGGACCCGCGGCCCTACCCCTCGCGGGTGGCCGTGCTCTCCACCCCGTCCGTCATGACCGGCTCGCGTACCGGCTCGACGAGCACCGTGATGATCTTGTTGCGTCGCCCGGCCGGGGACTCCGCGGTCAGCCGCAGGCCCGTCAGCGTCGGGTCGGAGCGGTCCTCGGAGACATCGACCGTGGTCGTCGCGCCCGCGATGGGCACACGGCCCAGCGACTTGGCGAGCAGCCCGCCGACCGTCTCGACGTCCTCGTCGTCCAGCTCCAGCCCGAACAGCTCGCCCAGGTCGCCGATGTCCAGCCGGGCCGTGACGCGGTAGCTGCCCTCGCCCAGGTCCTCGACGGGCGGCAGCTCGCGGTCGTACTCGTCGGTGATCTCACCGACGATCTCCTCCAGGATGTCCTCGATGGTGACGATGCCGGCCGTGCCGCCGTACTCGTCGATCACCACGGCGACATGGATGCGGTCCTGCTGCATCTCGCGCAGCAGATCCCCCGCGTTCTTCGTGTCGGGCACGAAGGTCGCGGGGCGCATGGCGGTCGAGACCAGCTCGCCCTCCGCGTCCCGGTTGATGTGCACCTTGCGCGCCAGATCCTTGAGGTAGACGATCCCGACCACGTCGTCCTCGCTCTCCCCGACCACCGGGATGCGCGAGAAGCCCGAGCGCAGCGCCAGCGTCAGCGCCTGCCGGATGGTCTTGAACCGCTCGATGGTGATCAGATCCGTACGCGGGACCATCACCTCGCGCACCAGCCTGTCGCCGAGCTGGAAGACGGAGTGCACCATCTTCCGCTCCTCGGCCTCGATGAGCGACTCCCGCTCCGCGAGGTCCACCATGGCGCGCAGCTCCGCCTCGCTCGCGAACGGGCCCTTGCGGAAGCCCTTGCCGGGAGTGAGCGCGTTGCCGAGGAGGATGAGCAACTGCGGGACGGGCCCCAGGATGCGGGCCAGCGGCACCAGCACGTAGGCGGCGGCAGTGGCCGTGTTGAGCGGGTGCTGGCGGCCGATGGTGCGCGGCGAGACACCGATGGCGACATAGCTGACGAAGACCATCACCCCTATGGCGATGACCAGCGCCTCCCAACTCGCTTCCACGGTGCGCAGGCAGTAGTACGTCACCAGCGCGCCCGCCGCCACCTCACAGGCCACCCGCAGGAGCAGCGCGAGGTTGAGGTAGCGCGTCGGATCGGCGGCGACGGCCGCGAGCTTGGCACTGCCCTTACGGCCCTGACGGACCGCCTCCTCGGCGCGGTAGCTCGTCGTACGCGCCAGCCCCGCCTCGGCACAGGCCGCGAGCCAGGCCACGATCACCAGCAGGACGGCCGCCGCGACCAGTTGTGTGGTCACGAGGTCGTCGTGGGGGCCGGGGAAGGCCCGGTCAGGCCGTGCTCGCCGCGCCAGCCGTCCACGATGGCGGCCTGGAGGCCGAACATCTCGGCCTTCTCGCGGGCCTCCTCATGGTCGTAGCCCAGCAGGTGCAGCACACCGTGGACGGTGAGCAGCTGAAGCTCCTCGTCCATGGAGTGCCGCGTCGGCGCCTCGGCGCCCTGCTTCTCGGCGACGTCCGGACACAGCACGATGTCCCCGAGGAGGCCCTGGGGGGGCTCCTCCTCGTCCCGGGTGGGCGGGCGCAGCTCGTCCATCGGGAAGGACATCACGTCCGTGGGCCCCGGCAGATCCATCCACTGGAGGTGCAGCCGCTCCATCGTGTCGGTGTCCACGATGATCACCGACAGCTCGGAGAGCGGATGGATGCGCATCCGGGCCAGGGCGTAGCGGGCGATGTCGAGCAGCGCCCGCTCATCGACCTGGCGGCCGGATTCGTTGTTGACGTCGATCGACATGGCGCGGGTCGGTTACTTCCTCTTGCTGTGGCCCCGCTGCGGCGGCCCGCCGTTGCCGTTGCCCGCCGCGGGGGCGGAGTCGCGGGCCGTCTCGCGGGCTGAATCGCGGGGGGAGGTGCGGGCGGTCTCCTGGGCGCTGTCATAGCGGTCGTAGGCATCGACGATACGGCCCACGAGCTTGTGGCGGACCACGTCCGTGCTGGTGAGCTGCGAGAAGTGCACATCCTCGACGCCCTCCAGGATCTCCTGGACCTGGCGCAGCCCGCTCTTCGTGCCGCCCGGAAGATCGACCTGGGTGACATCGCCCGTGATCACGATCTTGGAATCGAAGCCGAGGCGGGTGAGGAACATCTTCATCTGCTCGGGGCTGGTGTTCTGCGCCTCGTCCAGGATGATGAACGCGTCATTGAGGGTGTTGTGCGTCAGCAGATAGTCACTCGTGACGTACAGCGAATCCTCGGCCGCGACCTGGATGCAGACGGCTTCCTCGCGCCCGGCGGGTTCGATGCTGTGGATGAAGCGCATCGGACGGCCGCCGCCGCCCGCCGAGTGGTACTTCTGACGCTTCCGTGCCAGCCGGAACGGTTCGACGCCTTCCGGGAGCCGGATATCGATGACGTGGGCGTCATGGCGGTAAGTGACGTCCCTCCCGTTTGCCTTCCCGGGGGTCCGGCCCGCCGCGGCCCGGCGACGAGCGTAGGCGACGCCTCCCAGCGACTGCACCAGGCCGATGACGTCGTCCCGCAGCAGCACGGATGTCGTCGTGTACTGGATCCGGCACGTCCGGTCGTCCTGGACCACCGACCCGCCGTCCGAGTCGAGCAGGCCCTGAAGCACCGCAAGCCGGACGTCGGCGGAATTCCGCTGGTAGGACTCGGGAACGAACTGCGAGACCGAATGGGTCCCCAACAGGTCCAGACGGCGCAGGGCACCGGTGACCGGGTTCTCCAGAGTGACGACGTCACCGGGCTCCCGGACGCGATTCGGCGTGTAGTCGACACGGTCCTTGTGCCGCAGCTGGATGCCGGGCAGCGCGGCCTCCAGAGCCTCGGCCAGCTCAGGATCCGCGGTGGAGAAGCTCGGGGTGGTCGAACCGGTCAGGCATCCGTCGCCGAGCAGCAGCCCCAAGGCGTAGGGGTCCATCGGAACCGGCTGCTCGGGGAAGGAGACAGGGGCGGTGAGGAGCGGCAGCTCGTAGCGGCGGGCGTGGGCGGCGCGTAGTTCGCCGATCATTTCCCGGGTCTCCAGCACCCGCCACGGCTTGTCACGCCGACGGTCGGAGGCCGTACGAACCGTCCACAGGTGTTCACCGCAGCACAGTGTCCACGACCCGTCCTGTGCCGTGACGCGGTAGATGTCCTTCTCGCCCTGTGGGTAGACGCCGAGGACCGGAGTGGGCTCGCCATTGGAACCAACGACCAGGTCACCGACGCTCAAGTCGCCGATGGCGCGCCAGCCGTCCGGGGTGAGCACGTTGGTGAACACGGGCTGCGCCCGTCCCCGCATGTATGCCAGCGGTGCGACCTCGATCGTCCCGGCCGCCATCAGGCGGGGGATGGAGTCGGGGTCGAGCATGTCGTGCAGCGCGTCGTAGAGCGGGCGCAGATAGGGGTCGATCTTCTCGTAGAGCGTGCCCGGCAGGAAGCCGAGGCGCTCGCCGGCCTCGACGGCGGGGCGGGTCAGGATGATGCGTGTGACCTGCTTGGCCTGGAGCGCCTGCACGGCCTTTGCCATGGCCAGGTACGTCTTGCCGGTGCCGGCGGGGCCGATGCCGAAGACGACCGTGTGTTTGTCGATCGCGTCCACATAGCGCTTCTGGTTGAGCGTCTTGGGACGGATCGTGCGGCCCCGGTTGGAGAGGATGTTCTGGGTGAGCACCTCGGCGGGCGTCTCGTCGGCGGCGCCCGTGCCGTTCTCCTGGGCGCGCAGCATGGAGATGGAGCGCTCCACCGCGTCCTCCGTCATCGGCTGGCCGGTGCGCAGCACCAGCATCATCTCGTCGAAAAGGCGCTGGACCAGGGCTACCTCCGCGGCATCGCCGGTGGCGCTGATCTCGTTTCCGCGGACGTGGATGTCCGTCCGGGGAAACGCGTTCTCGATCACGCGCAGCAGGGAGTCTCCTGAGCCCAGCACCGTCACCATCGGGTGCTTGGCAGGCACGGTGAAGCGGGCGGTTTCCTGCCCGGATCCGGCCTGTGATGGGGTTGTCCGCGTCATGGGCGGCCACTGGGGCCTGCTCATCTCCCTCTCTGCGCCGCTGGTTCTACCTGGTCCCAGAGTACGACGCCCCGGTGACAGCGCCTCCCGCTTTTCCGCCGGGTCCGCCCGGGCACCCGCCCGTTCCGCCGAGCGCCGTCCCGCGCCGCCGCGCGAGCCCGCCCCGCGAGCCCCGGCGGAGCCGTCAGCCCGCGGGCGGGCGGAAGCCGAGGGTGGGTACGGCTCTGCGCGGCGGGGCCGAGGGGGCGCAGGCGGTCAGGATGCGGTCCAGGAAGGCGTAGCGCCCGCCACACCCCTGGCTCTCCTCCTCCCGGTGCGTGCGCCACCACGCGGCGATTTCGGGCCAGCCCGGTGCCGAGAGCGAGCCGCCGAACTCCTGCACGGACAGTGCGGCGGTCAGTCCGGCGAAGGCCAGCCGTTCGGCCAGCGGCCAGCCCGCCAGGCTGCCGGTCACGAAACCGGCCACGAAGACATCGCCCGCGCCCGTCGTATCCAGCGCGTCCACCACGATCCCCGGCACGGAGGCGGTCTCACCGGTGCGCCCGTCCACCGCGTACGCCCCCTCCGCGCCCATCGTGACGACGGCCAGCGGAACGGAGGAGGTCAGCGCGTGCGCGGCGGCGCGCGGGCAGTCCGTGCCGGTGTAGCGCATGGCCTCGGCGGCGTTCGGCAGGAACGCCTCGCAGTCGGGCAGTTCGGCCAGCGCCGCCAGGTCCCAGCGCCCTGTCTCGTCCCAGCCGACGTCGGCGAAGATGCGGCTGCCGCGCCGGGCCGCTGTCGCGATCCACTCCTGGGGCCGGCCGGGGACCAGTGAGGCGACACACGCGCCGGCCGGGGGCGGGCACTCCGGTGCGTCCGGGTCGTAGGCGGTCGCGGCGCTCTTGGGCGGCGCCTCGTGGCCGTGCGAGATCATCGTGCGTTCGCCCTCGTAGGCCATGGAGACCGTCACGGGCGAGTGCCAGCCGGGGACCGTGTGCGAGAGCGACAGGTCGATGCCCTCGCCGTGTTCCAGCACCTCGCGGCAGTAGTCGCCGTACATGTCGTCACCGAACGCGGCGGCCAGTGAGGTGTGCAGGCCGAGGCGGGCCAGCGCGGTGGCCATGTTCGCGATGCCGCCGGGGCTGGAGCCCATGCCGCGTGCCCAGGACTCGGTGCCGCGCACCGGGGCCGAGTCGAGCCCGGTGAAGATGATGTCGAGGAAGACGGTCCCGGTCAGGTACACATCGCAGTCGGGGCCGTCCGCCGGGCGCACCGGGGCGAGCGGGTCGAACAGCGGGGCGGGCCGCCCGCCGTGCCCGTGCGGGGACGCCGGGTACGCCGGGGGCGCAGCGCCCGAGGACCCATGCGGGGGCTGTCCGTGCTGGCTGTGCTGTTCGCGCTGTCCGTGCTGGATGCCTCGTCCGTGGGAGGAGAAGCGCCCGTGGGCGGAGGAGTCGTGCCCGTGCGAAGGAGTCTGTCCGTGCGCGGGGACCTCGCCGGATCCGGCGGTCCTACGCGTGCTCACCGTGCTCACCGTGCCTTCCCCGTCACCTGCCGCCTGCCCGTCGCCGCCCCCGGCCGTCGTGCCGCCGGACGGCCGCCGTCGAACGGCATCGCCGCCGGACGGCCACACTGCTGTGCCGCCACGCCGCGATACCACCGCGCCGCCGCAACCCTGGGGGTGCGGTGCCACCGACCATAGTCGCTACCGTTCGGGGACCGGATCGCCCTGTGCGGTACGTTCCGGCCCATGAGGCTGACGATTCTCGGCGGGGGCGGCTTCCGCGTCCCCCTGGTCCACCGCGCGCTGCTCGACGACGCGCGGCGGCGGCCCGCGGACGCCCCCGGCCGCTGCACCGAACTCGTGCTCTACGACACCGACCGTGACCGGCTCGCCGTCATCGCCTCCGTACTGGCCGCGCAGGCCGAGGACGTGCCCGGCGCGCCCGCCGTGCGGCTCGCCGAGGACCTGGACGAGGCGCTGCGCGGCACCGACTTCGTCTTCTCGGCGATCCGCGTGGGCGGCACGGCGGGACGGGTCGCGGACGAGCGGATCCCGCTGGCGGAGGGCGTGCTGGGACAGGAGACGGTCGGCGCCGGCGGCGTGCTGTACGCGCTGCGCACGGTGCCGGTCGCGGTCCGCATCGCCGAACGGGTGCGCGCCGTGGCACCGGATGCCTGGGTCATCAACTTCACCAACCCGGCCGGAATGGTCACCGAGGCCATGGCGCGGGTGCTGGGGGAGCGGGTCATCGGGATCTGCGACTCACCCCTCGGTCTGGTGCGCAGGGCGGCGCGGGCCGCCGGCGCCGACCCGGACACCGTCGAGTTCGACTACACGGGGCTCAACCACCTGGGCTGGCTGCGCTCGTTCCGGGAGCCCGGCGGCGCCGATCTGCTGCCCGGCCTGCTGGCCGATCCCGTGGCCCTCGACTCCTTCGAGGAGGGCAAGCTCTTCGGCGCCGAGTGGCTCCAGGCGCTGGGCGCGCTGCCGAACGAATACCTGCACTACTACTACTTCCGGCGCGAGACCCTCGACTCCGTCCGTACGGCGGCCGAGACCCGGGGCGAGTTCCTCGACCAGCAGCAGGGCGGGTTCTTCGCCCGCGCCGCCCGCGTCGTCCGCGACGCCCAAGAGCCGGCCGCTTCGTACGCGCTGTGGGAGCGCACCCGGCGCGAGCGCGAGGAGACCTACATGGCCGAGAGCCGCGAGGCGACCGGCGGGTGGCAGCGCGACAGCTGCGACCTGGACGGCGGCGGCTACGACCAGGTGGCGCTCGCGCTGATGCGTGCCATCGCGCGCGGGGAGCGTGCCCGGCTGGTGCTGAACGTGCCCAACGGCCGTACGGTTCCCGAGCTGTCGCCGGACGCGATCGTGGAGACCGTGTGCGAGGTGGACGGCGAGGGGGCGCGCCCGCTGGCCGCCGCGCCGCTGGGAGAGGCCGAGTTGGGCCTGGTGCTCCAGCTCAAGGCGGTCGAGCTGGCCGCCGTCGAGGCGGCGACGAGCGGTTCGCGCCGCGCAGCGCTGCGGGCCCTGGCCCTGCACCCGTTGGTCGATTCACCGGCCGTGGCCGCCCGCATCCTGGAGCGCGCGGGGCACTGAGGGAGCGCGTGGGGCACTGAGGCCGCCGGGGGGCGCGGCGGCGGAGGGCCGGACGCTGAATTTTACGGACTGTTGAATCTTCGCGCGTAGAGGGGGACTTGAGCGCGCTGTTACGGTCCCCGGGTTCTCCGCCCCTGTCACCCGCTTCCGGCGCCCGCCGACGAGGAGTCGCGCATGTCCCGCCCGCTCAGAACCGTTCTGCCCCTGGTGGCCGCAGCCGCCCTCGCCGGTACCGCGCTGTTCGGCGCCGGCCAGGCCACCGCCGAGCACTCGGTGCCCGCCAGTGACAAGGAGATCCCCAACCTCGATCAGGTGAAGACGAAGATCGAGGCGTACTACGGGGACATCGAGACCGGGGACGGCGAGCACTACGCCTCCCCGCGCGGCAACTACGCCGCGCAGGTGCGCGGCATCGCCGCGGACGCGCGCAAGGACCTCCAGCGCGACCTGGGCGAGTACGAGCGCCCCGCCGCTCACCCGAAGGACCGCGCCGCGCACGGCAAGGCGGGGAAGAACAAGCCCGCCATCGTCCTGGACGTGGACGACACCACGCTGCTCACCTACAACTTCGAGCGGCGCGTGGGCTACCACTTCACCCAGCAGGCGCAGGACACCTACCTGCGCACCACCGACATGGATCCGGTCTTCGGCATGCGCGCGCTGGTGAACTGGGCACACAAGAAGGGCGTGACGGTCTTCTTCCTGACCGGCCGCAAGGAGTACCAGCGCGACTGGAGCGTGCGGAACCTCAAGAAGGCGGGCTACCGCAACCCGGTGGACAAGGCGCACTTCTTCCTCAAGGACGAGAAGAACCCGCCCCCGTACCTGGAGTGCGGCAGCGAGTGCACCACCGTGGAGTACAAGTCGGGCACCCGCGCGCACATCGAGAAGCAGGGCTACGACATCCTCGCCAACTTCGGCGACCAGTACAGCGACCTGAAGGGCGGCCACGCCGCCAGGAAGGTCAAGCTGCCGAACCCCATGTACTACCTGCCCTGACCCCGGGCCTGCCCTGCCCTGCCCCGCCCTGCCCTGCCCCCTGCCCCCGGCCCCGGGGAGGACAGGGCGGGGCGGGACGAGACCGGTGCGTGGGCGGGCCCGTGGTCAGGCGCCTTCCTTCAGGACCCTTCTGACCAGCTCCCGCTGGGAGTCGGTCAGCTTGGGGTCGGCGCAGTGGGCGGTGCTGTCATCGACCTTGATCTCGTAGTGGAACCCGTCGGGCACGCCCGTCGGCGGCTCGCCCAGGCCCTGGAGGAGCGCGTCGCGCGCCAGCTCCGCGATCTCGGGGGCGTCGGACAGCCCGGCGGTGTCGAGGGTGGCTCGGCGGGTGAGCCCGCCGAAGCCACCCGTACGGATAACGGTGATACGCATACGGCCATCCTGGCTGCCATCCGGCCCCGCGTTAAGTGACCGGACGGGCCGCCCTTACTTCCCGGCCGCCTCCTGGGGCGCGACGCCCACCTCGGACCAGCACTTGAGGACGGCCTCGCGCTCCGCGCTGCCGTCGCCGTAGCGGCTGCCGGCCGCCTTGGCGGTGGCGGCGGCGAAGGCCGCGAAATCGCAGGTCGGCGACAGTCCGCCCGAGGTGAGGGTGTCGTACCAGATCTGCCCGGCGCGCTCCCAGGCGTGCCCGCCCAGCTCCTTGGCGAGCTGGTAGAAGGCGTGGTTGGGGATGCCGGAGTTGATGTGCACGCCGCCGTTGTCGGTGCCGGTGTCCACGTAGTCCGCCATCGTGGCCGGCTGCGGGTCCTTGCCGAGCACGTCGTCGTCGTAGGCGGTGCCCGGCGCCTTCATGGAGCGCAGCGCCTCGCCCTCGACCTGGTCGGTGAACAGCCCGACGCCGATCAGCCAGTCGGCCTGGTCGGCGGTCTGGCCCAGGCTGTGCTGCTTGATGAGGGAGCCGAAGACATCGGAGACCGACTCGTTGAGCGCGCCCGACTGGCCGAAATACTCCAGGTTGGCGGTGTACTGCGTGACCCCGTGCGTCAGTTCGTGGCCGATCACGTCCACGGGCAGGGTGAAGTCGCGGAACACCTCGCCGTCGCCGTCCCCGAACACCATCTGCTCGCCGTCCCAGAAGGCGTTGCCGTACTCCTCGCCGTAGTGGACCGAGGCGTTCAGCGGCAGCCCGGAGCCGTCGATCGAGTAGCGGCCGTAGGCGGACAGATACAGCTCGAAGGTGGCGCCCAGCCCGGCGTAGGCGCGGTTGACCGAGGCGTCCTTCGAGGGCTGGTCGCCCTCCTCCCTGACCTTCTCGCCGGGCAGGGTCTCCTTTTTTTTCGCGTCGTAGATGGTGCGCTGCGGCTTCTGGTCCGCGGTGTCGGCGGGGGGCCGGGCGGGGGCCAGTGCCGCATGGCGGATCGTGATGACCCGGCGGCGGGTGCGCTGGGAGGCGTCCCGCTCCAGGGTGCGGCGGGCGCGCCCGGAGAGGGCCTCGCTCTCGCCCCGGGAGAGCCGGTCGAGGAGGTGCGGGGGAACGATCGTGCAGAAGACGGGGTGGGACTGATGCGAGTGCGCGGGATGTGCGTCCATAAGACGCAATGTGGCACTACGTCATCGTCCTGTCACTGGGAGCTGCCGGAATTCGCGCAAAACGCTGTTGAACGGCTCTTCCCCTGCGCGGTTGCCGGCGATGCGCTATCCCGCATAGTGATACGCCCCAGTCGCTCCCCGTGGCCTCGGTTAGGGTGGTCGGCATCATGCGTTTCGGGATGCTTCTTCTTAGCTGCCGCGGCGAGGGTCTGTAGCCACCGCAAGGCCGACCCCCTCCCCGCGGAGTTCGGTGCTGTCCGGTCGGTCCCCGAAACCCGTTCGCCCCTCGTCCGAGCGACTCCCCGGCCCTGAGCCTCATCACCTCGCCGGGACGCGGACGAGCTGTGCGATCCCTCACAGGAGCCTCACGCGTTATGACTTCCCACGCCCCCATCGGCCGAGCCACCCCGAGCGCCCCCGGCGTCGTGCACCAGCGCCCCTCGGGGATGCCCGCCCACAAGTACGGGCAGTACGAGGCGGTCGACATCCCCGACCGCACCTGGCCCGGCAACCGCATCACGAAGGCCCCCCGCTGGCTCTCGACCGACCTGCGCGACGGCAACCAGGCCCTGATCGACCCGATGTCCCCGGCCCGCAAGCGCGAGATGTTCGACCTGCTGGTGCGCATGGGCTACAAGGAGATCGAGGTCGGCTTCCCCTCCTCGGGCCGGACCGACTTCGATTTCGTCCGCTCGATCATCGAGGAGGACGCGATCCCGGAGGACGTGACGATCTCCGTCCTCACCCAGGCACGCGAGGAGCTGATCGAGCGCACCGTGGAGTCACTGGTCGGCGCGCACCGGGCCACCGTCCACCTGTACAACGCCACCGCGCCGGTCTTCCGCGAGGTGGTCTTCCGCGGCACCCGCGAGCAGGTCAGGCAGATCGCCGTGGACGGCACCCGCCAGGTGATGGAGTACGCCGAGAAGCTGCTGGACGACCGGACCGTCTTCGGCTATCAGTACAGCCCCGAGATCTTCACCGACACCGAGCTGGACTTCGCGCTGGAGGTCTGCGAGGGCGTCATGGACGTCTGGCAGCCGGAGGACGGCCGCGAGATCATCCTCAACCTGCCGGCCACGGTCGAGCGCTCCACCCCCAGCACCCACGCCGACCGCTTCGAGTGGATGGGCCGCCACCTGTCCCGGCGCGAACACGTATGCCTGTCCGTACACCCCCACAACGACCGGGGTACCGCGGTGGCGGCGGCCGAGCTGGCCGTGATGGCGGGTGCCGACCGCGTCGAGGGCTGCCTGTTCGGGCAGGGCGAGCGCACCGGGAACGTCGATCTGGTCACCCTGGGGATGAACCTGTTCAGCCAGGGCGTGGACCCGATGATCGACTTCTCGGACATCGACGAGATCCGCCGCACCGCCGAGTACTGCAACCAGATGGAGATCCACCCCCGCCACCCCTACGCGGGAGACCTGGTCTACACCGCCTTCTCCGGCTCCCACCAGGACGCCATCAAGAAGGGCTTCGAGGCGATGGAGGTCCGCGCCGCCGAAGCGGGCAAGACGGTGGACGAGATCGAGTGGGCCGTGCCGTACCTGCCCATCGACCCCAAGGACGTGGGCCGCTCCTACGAGGCCGTCATCCGCGTCAACTCCCAGTCCGGCAAGGGCGGTATCGCCTACGTGCTCAAGGGCGAGCACAGCCTGGACCTGCCCCGCCGGATGCAGGTGGAGTTCTCGAAGATCATCCAGGCGAAGACCGACTCCGACGGCGGCGAGGTCACCCCCGCCGACATCTGGTCGGTCTTCCAGGACGAGTACCTGCCCGCCGAGGGCGGCGGCTGGGGCCGCATCACCCTCAAGGGCGCGCAGACCTCGACCACCAGCGAAGGCCAGGACGCACTGACCGTAGAGGCCGTCGTGGACGGCGAGCCCACGGAGCTGAGCGGCACCGGCAACGGCCCGCTGGCCGCGTTCTTCGACGCGCTGCACGCCATCGACGTGGACGTACGGCTCCTGGACTACGTGGAGCACACGCTGAGCGAGGGCGCGGGCGCACAGGCCGCCGCGTACATCGAGTGCGCCGTGGACGGCAAGGTGCTGTGGGGCGTCGGCATCGACGGGAACATCGTCCGGGCCTCGATCAAGGCCGCCGTCTCCGCGGTGAACCGCGCACACCGCCGCTGATTGTCGCTTTCGCCCTGGGGGTGCCGGGCCCTGGGGGCCCGGCACCTGTCGGCCCCGGTTCTCATCCGGTGCCGCCCCCCCGGGGGCCTCGGCCTTGCCGATAGCCCGGGCCTCGGCCCTGGTGCCGGGTGGGGGTGCCCCTGTGCGTGTGCGGAGTGCGGGTTCTCCCCCAAGCTCTTCGAGCAGGGAGGTGCCCCCAGGCTGGGCGCTCCCCCAAGTTCTCGGCTTCTCCCCCAGCCTTCGGCCGGGAGGTGCCCCCAGAACAGGGGGGACCCCCACCGCGGCGGAGCCGCATGAAGGCGCAGCCTCCGCGCCCCTTTGGGGCGGCGGCACCTGACTCAGCAGCCTCTCAAGTCCCTTCGTGACGGCCGACGTCAATCGGCGTTTCCGACCCTCTCGTGCCCGCTGACCAGCATCACGTGCCCCCGGCGCGCGCCACGGGGGCAACAACGGCGCATTCGGGGTGCTGACGGGGCGGCGTCGCTGTGGTTAATATCACGTCACCCGGCGACGTTGCCGAATCGTGATGGAGGTGCGAGGTCATGCGCCAACGACCCTTCCGTGTACGTCTCGCAGGGGTCCGCACGAGCTGGCGCACCCTGGATGACGGTGACTTCTTCTGCCCCGAGTGCGGCGGCGACCGCCGCTACCGCAGGCGGGCCGGACGCCGCCGCTTCGTCCTCCTGGGGATTCCGCTGGTGCCGCGCGGCCCGGCCGGGCCCGTCGTCGAATGCGTCGCCTGCCGCACGCACTTCGCCGCCGACGTGCTCGACCACCCCACCACCACCCGGCTGTCGGCCATGCTCCGTGAGGCCGTGCACAGCGTGGCGGTCGCCGTGCTGGCGGCGGGCGGCGCCGACGCGCGGCCGGTGCGCGAGGCCGCCGTCGAGACGATGCGCGCCGCCGGTTTCCCCGGCTGCACCGAGGAGGAGCTGACCGCGCTGCTCGCCGCGCTCGCCGCCGAGAACAGAAGCCGCAAGGGCCATGGGCACGTCTCGCTGGAGATAGAGCTGCACGAGGTGCTGGCCCCGCTCGCCCCGCACCTGGCGGTTCCCGGGCGGGAGAGTCTGCTGCTCCAGGGCGCGCGCATCGCGCTGGCCGACGGGCTGTACTGCTCGGCCGAGCGCGAGGTGCTGGCCACCGTAGGGCGGGCGCTGGAGATCGGCGGCGAGGATGTGGACCGGCTGCTGGCGGAGGCCCGCACCCCGTCTTGAGCGGTTCAACGGGAGGGCTGTGTACGGGTATTGACTCTGCTGCCGCCCGCTGCTGCCATCCGGTCAAGACGAGCCCGGACGACCTGGACGACGCGGACGACCTGGATGACGCGGACGAGCCGAGTGGTGCGATCAGTGCGGCCGAAGGGGCCGGTGTGGACGGTGTGGCTGACGTGAGCGGTCCCGAAGTGCCCCGCTTTCCCGGCGGGTTCCTGTGGGGCGTCTCCACCTCGGCGTTCCAGATCGAGGGAGCCGTGGACGAGGACGGGCGCGGGCCCTCCGCGTGGGACGCCTTCACCGCGCGCCCCGGCTCCGTCAAGGACGGCAGCGACGCGGCCGTCGCCGCCGGGCACTACCACCGCTGGCCCGAGGACCTCGCCCTCCTGCGGGAGCTGGGGGCCGGCGCCTACCGCTTCTCGGTGTCCTGGCCACGGGTGCTGCCGAGCGGAAGCGGCGCCGTCAACGGTCCGGGGCTGGACTTCTACGACCGGCTCGTGGACGCGCTGTGCGAGGCCGGGATCCAGCCGGTGCCCACGCTCTTCCACTGGGACACCCCGCAGGCCCTCGAAGAGCGCGGCGGCTGGCTGGAGCGCGATACGGCACGGCTGTTCGCGGACTACGCCGACACCGTCGCGGCCCGCCTCGGTGACCGGATCACCCACTGGGTCACGCTCAACGAACCGGCCGAAGTCACCCTGCTCGGCTACGGGCTGGGACAGCACGCCCCCGGCAGGCGGCTCCTGTTCGACGCGCTGCCCGCGGCCCACCATCAACTCCTCGGCCACGGCCTGGCCGTCCGCGCGCTGCGTGCGCGCGGCGCCCGTTCGATCGGCGTCGCCAACTCGCACGGACCGGTGTGGCCCCTCTCGGACGGCGAGACGGACCGGGAGGCCGCCGAGCTGTACGACCTGCTGACCAACCGGATGTTCGCCGACCCGCTGCTGCTGGGCCGCTACCCCGACGAGGGCCTGGCGGCGCTGTTGCCGGGCCCCGTCGCCGACGATCTGAAGGCCATCGGTGAGCCGCTGGACTGGTACGGCGTCAACTACTACCAGCCCACCCTCGTCGGCGCCCCCGCACCCGAGAGCCAGGCGGGCGAGTTCGCGGGCATCGGCCTGCCCGGCGAACTGCCCTTCGGCATACGGGAGATACCGGGCAAGGAGCGAACCGGATCCGGTTGGGCCGTCGTACCCGAAGGGCTGCCGGAGACGCTGCGCACCTTCTGCGCGCGCTACGGAGACCGGCTGCCGCCCGTGATGATCACCGAGAACGGCTGCGCCTATCCGGACCCCGTGCACGACCGGGAGCGTGTCGCCTTCCTCCGCGCGCACCTGCGCGCGCTGCACGAGGCCGTAGCCGAAGGGATCGACGTACGCGGCTACTTCGTCTGGTCCCTGCTGGACAACTTCGAGTGGGCGGAGGGCTACCGGCCGCGCTTCGGGCTCGTCCACGTCGATTACCAGACACTCGAACGCACCCCGAAGGACTCTTTCCGCTGGCTGCGCGCCGTACTGCGGGAACAGCGCGGTTCCAGCCGGTGACGCCGCCGGGGCCCCGGCGGCGCCAACTGCCCGGCCGCGGACGAGCGTGGCGCCCCGAAGCTCTACTCTTGGGCTTTCCACACAAAGGAATTGACGACCGGTTACGGGACGGGGTGCGCGGGTGGGAGCGGGGGAGGCGAACGGCGGAGAGCTGATCGGCAAGGTCTTCGGGGAGCGCTACCGGGTGACCTCGGTGATCGGCCGCGGCGGCATGGGCGTGGTGGCCCGCGCGGTGGACGAACTGCTCGGCCGCCAGGTCGCCGTCAAGATCCTGCGCGCGTTCACCGACACCTCCGCCGCCGAACTGGGCGACCTGCGCGAACGGATGCGGCGGGAGGCACAGGCCGCCGCCCGCATCCGGCACGGCGGCGTGGTCACGGTGCACGATGTGACCGAGGACCAGGGCCTGCCGGTCATCGTCATGGAACTGGTCGACGGCCCCTCCCTGGACGAGGTGCTGCGCGAGCGCGGCACGCTGGAGCCGAGGGAAGCCGCCGCCATCGGCGCCAAGCTGATGGACGCGCTCGACGCCGCACACCGGGCCGGGGTGCTCCACCGGGACGTCAAACCCGGGAACGTCCTGCTGGAGCGCGGCGGCGCGGAGCGTGGTGGTGCGAAGCGCGCTGAACCGTCGCAGGGTGGACCGGAGCGCGGTGGCCCCTCGTACGGCGGCGGCCGGGTCGTTCTCACGGACTTCGGCATCGCGACCATGGGCGCCCCCGGCGAGGACCCGGCCACCAGGCTGACCCGCAGCGGCGATCTCGTCGGCTCCCTCGACTTCCTGCCGCCCGAGCGGGCACAGGGCGCCGAGCCGGGACCCGCCTCCGACATCTGGTCGCTCGGCATGACGCTGTACGCGGCAGTGGAGGGCACCTGGCCCTTCCGCCGCACCTCCGTGTGGTCCACGCTGGCGGCGATCGTCACCGAGCCGCTGCCCGAACCCGTGCGCGCGGGCCCGCTCGCGCCGGTGCTGCACGCGCTGATGGCGAAGGAGCCGGACAGCCGCCCCGACGCCGGACAAGCCCGCGAGATGCTGGAACGCGTCGCCGCGGGCGGGACGGTGCGGCTTCTGCGGCCTGGGGGCGGAGGAGGGCTCGCCTCTTCGGCTGTGCCTGAGCCCGGTGCCGGGTCGGGACCTGCTCCTGATTCCGCGGCTGAGCCTGGTGCCGGGCCGGGGCCTGACTCCGCCCCTGCGTCTGACTCCGCCCCTGTGTCTGGCGCCGATTCTGCGCCTGCACCCGTGCCGGCGCCTGGCACCCCGGGTCTCCCGGACGGGGGTCTTGCGCGCACCCCGACCGCTCCCGGCGGCCCGGCCGCTCCGGGGGAACCAGTTGGTCCGGCCTTCGGGGCGGCGGCCCCCGGCTTCGGTCCGCCGCCCCCGCCCTCCGCCCAGCAGGCCGTCGGGCCGCAGGCGGACGGGGCGTACGCCCCGCGCCCGTACTTCGGCGGACCGCACGCGGGGGTTGGTCCGCCAGGAGTCGGCCCCGGTTCCACTCCCGGCCCCGGTTCCACTCCCGGTCCCAGTTCCGCTTCCGGCCCCAGTTCCGCTTCCGGGTCCGGTTCTGCCTCCCGCGGTGGTTCCGGTCCGGAGCGCGGGCGGCGGCGCGGCCGGGTCCTCGTCGCGTCGGCCGTGGCGGCCGTCCTGCTCGTGGGCGGCGGCGTCACCTACGCCCTGACCAGCACGAACAGGGGAACGCAGAACGATACGCACGCGGCGCCCGCCAAGACCGGCCGTTCAGCGGACATCGCCGAACCGGGCGACGGCGAGGCCCTCAAGAAGAGCCCGAGCGCCGCGCCGTCCCACCGCGCCCACAAGAAGCCCGACCCCTCGCCCTCAAAACGGCCGGGCCAGGAGGGGGACGAGCGGGCCAAGGACGACAAGTCCGGCCCCAAGCCCGACTCCAAGGCCGACCCGGGCGACAAGGACGACGGCACCGGCTCGCACGCGACGATCGACCCGACGCCCAAGCCCCGTTCCACCTCCAAGAGCTGCGGTGGCTGGAGCCACCAGGACCCGAGGCCGGGCACCTACGGCTACATGTCGGGCAGCTACCACATCATGAACGGGCCGTACCAGGACTGCCAGGTCATCGCCCTGGCCAAGTCCGGCACAAAGCTCTGGTACCACTGCTCCGTCGTCAACGCCTGGGGACACAACTGGACCTATGTGCGTATCGCGGGCACCAACACCATGGGCTGGATGTCCAACGACAACCTCACCCGCCAGAGCGGGCCCTCCACCCGTTGCTGATGCCTGTCCGGCGGCTGGGGAGGGGGTGCCCCTGGCGGCTGGGGAGGGGGTGCCCCTGCCTGTGCTTCGCAGGACGCGGCGACGTGCCCCCCGGCGCCATCGCGCCGCGCATACCGCAGGATTGAGGCGTGCAGACGCTGCTCCGGGATCCCGTTCACGCCGTCGTGACGTGCTTCTTGCGGCCACGGCCGCGCACCGCGCCGATGGCCGGGCGCGATGTCCTGCTCGCCCTCGCCGTGTGCGCCGTACAGACCGTGCTGGTGCTGCTGGAGACGCCCTCCGGGGGCCGTATGCCCACCCCGCTGGGCTGGGTGCTGCTCACGGCCTCGGGCGCGCTGCTCGTCTTCCGGCGGCCGGCGCCGTGGCCGACCGCCGTGGGCATCGTGCTGTGCGTCGGCCCGTACCACGCACAGGACTTCGCACACACGGCCGCCGTGCCCGGCGCCCTGATCGCGCTGTACTCCATGGCGACAGCGGGGCCGCCGCTGCGCTCCCTCGCCACGCTGGGGGCCATCGTCGGCGTCATGGCGACCGTCACGGGCACCAGCGGGTCCACCGGACAGCTCACCGAGATGCTCCGCAGCTCCGGATGGCTGGTCGTCTGCGTCCTGTTCGGCGAGACGGTGCGCATCCACCGCAACTATCTCGGCGCCGTCCTCGAACGGGCGGAGCGCGCCGAGCGGACCCGGGAGGAGGAGGCCGCGCGCCGGGTCGCGCAAGAACGCCTGCGCATCGCCCGTGACCTGCACGATCTGCTCGCCCACAGCATCACTCTCATCGGTGTGCAGACCTCCGTGGCCGCGCACGTCCTCGTCGCCGACCCCGAACGGCTCGACCGGGCGGCCGTCGCCAAGGCGCTCGACGGGATCGCCGACACCTGCCGCGACGCGCGGGCCGAACTGCGCACCACGCTGGAGGTGCTGCGCGCCGACGACCCGGACGGAATCGGTCCGCTGCCGGGCCTGTCCGGGCTGCCCGACCTCGCCCGCGCGGCCAGCGGCGCCGGAGCGCGCGTCGAACTGGCCGTCCGGGACACGGCGCTGGCCCTGCGCCCGCCACCGGCCGTGGGCGCCGCCGCCTACCGCATCGTGCAGGAGGCGCTCACCAACGCCGTACGGCACGCGGGGAGGTCGGTCGCCGTCCGGGCCGTGGTGGAGGGGGCGGAGGGCGCCTTGCGGGTGAGCGTCGTGGACGACGGCGGCGAAGCACCGCGCCCGTCCCTGCCCCCGGCCTCCCTCGCCCCGTCATCTCCGTCCCCGCCCCCCTCCACGGCTTCGGCCGCCACCTCGCCCTCCACGCCCACGTCCGCTTCTGCTTCCGCTTCTGCCTCCGCTTCCGTCTCCGGCGGGTTCGGTATCGCGGGCATGCGGGAGCGGGCCCGCAGTGTGGGCGGAACGCTGGAGGCGGGGCCCCGCCCCTACGGCGACGGTTTCGCCGTCACCGCCCGCCTCCCGGTGTGAGACCCGTTCGCCCGCCAACCCCCTGCCCCTGTGTCCCTGCGTACTGCCTGCGTACCGCTTCCCTCGGCCGACCCCTCCCGGAGATGCCCATGACCACCGCCTCGCCCATCCGGATCGTCCTCGCGGACGACCAGACGCTGGTACGCGCCGCGTTCGCCATGCTGATCGCCTCGGCGGGGGACATGTCCGTCGTCGGCGAGGCCGCCACCGGGCGCGAGGCCGTCGCCCAGGCGCGAGAGACGGGGGCCGATCTCGTCGTGATGGACATCCGGATGCCCGACCTCGACGGCATCGAGGCCACCCGCCTCATCGCCGCCGACGAGGAGCTGAGCGGAGTGAAGGTCCTCGTGCTGACCACCTACGACACGGACGAGCACGTGGTCGAGGCGCTGCGGGCGGGAGCCTCCGGCTTCCTGGTGAAGGACACCAGACCCGCGGAACTCCTCGACGCCATCCGCGTCGTCGCCGCCGGGGAGGCGCTGCTCTCGCCGGGCCCGACAGCCCGGCTCATAGCCCGCGTCCTGCGCGCCCCGGCCCCGGAGAGCCAAGGGGAGCACGGCTTCGTGGCGGCGGGGGCGCTGGAGGCGCTGTCCGCGCGCGAGCGGCAGGTGCTCGCGCTCGTCGGGCGCGGCTTGAACAACTCCGAGATCGCCGAGGCTCTGGACCTCTCCCCGCTCACGGCCAAGACCCACGTCAGCCGCATCATGGGCAAACTCGCCGTGCACGGCCGTGCGCAACTGGTGATAGCCGCCTACGAATCCGGCCTGGTCACCCCGGGCAGCCCCGCCTGACACCGGCATACGCGACAATGGCCCGATGCGCTGTCCCCCTTGTCCCCCTGACAAACTTGTCCCCCTGACAAAACGGTGATCGCGTGAGCCTGTACCGCGACGACGGCATCGTGCTCCGCACCCAGAAGCTGGGCGAGGCCGACCGCATCATCACGCTGCTCACCCGGGGCCATGGGCGGGTGCGGGCCGTGGCACGGGGGGTGCGGCGGACGAAGTCGAAGTTCGGGGCGCGGCTGGAGCCCTTCAGCCATGTTGACGTGCAGTTCTTCGCGCGGGGCAGCGATCTGGTGGGGCGGGGCCTGCCGCTGTGCACGCAGACGGAGACGATCGCGGCGTACGGCCAGGGCATCGTCTCCGACTACGACCGCTACACCGCCGGTACGGCCATGCTGGAGACCGCCGAGCGGTTCACCGACCATGAGGGCGAGCCGAACGTGCAGCAGTATCTGCTGCTGGTCGGCGGGCTGCGCACGCTCGCGGCCGGGGAGCACGGCCCGGGGCTCGTACTCGACGCGTTCTTGCTGCGCTCCCTGGCGATGGGCGGCTACGCCCCCAGCTTCGCGGACTGTGCCAGGTGCGGGCTGCCGGGGCCCAACCGTTTCTTCTCCGTCGCCTCGGGTGGCGTGGTGTGCGGGGACTGCCGGGTGCCGGGCAGCGTCGTGCCCTCGCCGGAGGCGCTGCGGCTGCTGGGCGCCTTGCTGACGGGGGACTGGGAGACGGCGGACGCCACCGAGCGGCGGCACTGCCGCGAGGGCGCGGGGCTGGTCTCGGCGTATCTGCACTGGCATCTGGAGCGGGGGCTGCGCTCCCTGCGGTACGTCCGGCAGGTGCCGAACGGTTAGGCTCGATCGGGTCCTGTCCCGTCCGTCCCGCTGGAGATGACTACCGATGGCACGCCGCGGAATGCTGTCCTGGGCGCAGCAGCGCGAGTACGCGAGGCCCGAGCGGCACCCTTCGGGTGCCCGGCCTCCCAAGATCCCCGGCGAGCTGGTCCCGGGCCATGTGGCGGTCGTCATGGATGGGAACGGACGCTGGGCCAAGCAGCGGGGGCTGCCCCGTACCGAGGGCCACAAGGTGGGCGAGGGCGTCGTCATGGACGTGCTCAAGGGCTGCCTGGAGATGGGCGTCAAGAACCTGTCCCTGTACGCCTTCTCCACCGAGAACTGGAAGCGTTCACCCGAAGAGGTCCGCTTCCTGATGAACTTCAACCGCGAGGTGATCCGCCGCCGCCGGGACGAGATGGACGAGCTGGGCATCCGCATCCGCTGGGTGGGCCGGATGCCCAAGCTGTGGAAGTCGGTCGTCCAGGAACTCCAGGTCGCCCAGGAGCAGACGCGGAACAACGACGCGATGACGCTCTACTTCTGCGTCAACTACGGTGGCCGGGCCGAGATCGCGGACGCGGCGCGCGGCATCGCCGAGGACGTCAGGGCCGGCCGGCTGGATCCGGCCAAGGTCACGGAGAAGACCGTCGCGAAGTACATGTACTACCCCGACATGCCGGACGTGGACCTCTTCCTGCGCCCCTCGGGCGAGCAGCGCACCTCCAACTACCTGATCTGGCAGAGCGCCTACGCCGAGATGGTCTACCAGGACGTGCTGTGGCCGGACTTCGACCGCCGGAACCTGTGGGCGGCCTGCCTGGAATACGCCCAGCGCGACCGCCGCTTCGGCGGCGCCCTGCCGGTGGAGGAGCCGACGGGGGAGCCCGGCGCCGGGGAGACTTCCTAGCCTCTGCCCGTCGGGCCCCTGGGCCCGGCGGGCCTCAGCCCGCCAGGTTCCAGGAGACGGTGCCGGTCGCGCTCGTGATGACGGCGAGCACGATGAGGTCGGCGGCTCCCAGGGCCGTGCCCAGCCGGGCGCGGCCCTTTCGCGTGGTGCCCTTGCTGAGGGCGAGCCCGCCCAGGACCAGGGCGCAGGGGCCCAGGAAGATGTTGAAGACCAGCAGTCCGACCAGGCCCATGACGAACGAGGCCACGGCCATGTCGTCGGCGGTGTCGGCGTCCCCGCCGCGAGTGCGGCCCTTGCGCCGGGGGCGCGCGACGGCCGTGGCCGACCCGTTCTCGGTGTGCTCGGCGCTCGCGGTGTGCTCGGCGCTCGCGGTGTGCTCGGCGCTCGCGGTGGTTTCGGGGGTGCTCAGTGTGGTGCCCATGGTCAGCTCCTCTGCCGGTGGCGGCGGTTGTGCTCGCGGACGGTGAAGATGAGCAGCCAGGCGGCGATGACCGCAGCCGCCGAAAGGGTCACGGCGGGCGGCAGGTGGGCCGGCGGGCCCACGAGGACGCCCAGCAGGAGGAACGCGGCGACGAGGAAGATCATCTGCCTCTCACTCCCAACGTGGTGCGGGTCGTCGTCAACTCATTCAGTGAACAGTTGGGATGACACTTGTTCACTGAGTTGAGAGTACCCCATTGCCACCTCCGGCACACAACTGTTTACTGAACCCCATGAGCACCACCGCCTCGCACCCTTCGCAGCGAGACCTCCAGAAGGCCAGGACCCGCCGTGCGCTGCTGGACGCCGGGCTGGACCTGCTGGAGCACCAGAGCCTGAGCAGCCTCGGCCTGCGCGAGATCACCCGCGTCGTGGGCGTCTCACCCGCCGCGTTCTACCGGCACTTCCGGGACGTGAGCGACCTGGGCGTCACACTCGTCGAGGAGTCCCTCGGCAGCCTGCACCCGGTCATCCGCGCGGGGCTGACCGAGCACAGCCAGGACCGGGACCGCATCGACCACGCGGTCGAGGCCATAGCCGCCTACGTCCGCGCACACCCCGGGCACGTCCGCTTCGTGGCCCGCGAACGGCACGGCGGGGTGGCCGCCGTGCGGACGGCCATCGGCGCCCAACTCGACCGCTTCGCGCGGGAGGTCGCCCAGGTCCTGGCCCAGGACGAGGTCTCGCGGGACTGGAGCGAGGACGATGTGCGGATGCTCGGCGAGACCTACGTGGACACCATGGTGATGACGGCCTCCGCCTTCTTGGAGGCCGCCCAGGGAGAGGGCCCGGACGAGGCCACCGTGGCGCACACCGCCCGCCGCAGACTGCGGCTGATCAGCGTCGGCCGCCGCCACTGGACCTCCGAACCGGACCCCGGCCCCTGAGCCGCCCGGGCCCGGGTAACGCCCGCCCCTTGACGCGGACTCCAGGGCGCCTCGAAGAGGCGCGGGGAACCGCGCGACCGGCCTGGGGCACCCCCCGCTCGAAGAGCTTGTCCGTAGGGCGCCGGTGAGGAAACAGATGCGCCAGGCCGGTCAGCCGACGGGGCCGTCAGGAGGGCGTACGCGACCGCTCCGACGAGCCCCGGAACCGAACCGGGTGCATGTAATGTCCCTTTGGGGTACGTACGAGGTGTCGATTCGCAGGGGGGCGGACGTGGAGACCGACATCGTCCAGGCAGTCGATCAGATGGGCCCGTATGTGGCCGCCGCGCTCGCCGCCTACGGCGCCAACGTCCTGTCCCGGGCAGAGGATGCCGCCGCCGACGCGACGGTGAACGCTGGACGGCAAATCCTGCTCAGGGTCTGGGACCGGGTCTCTCCGACGCGCCGCGCCATGCTGCAGCAGGCCGTCGAGGATGCGGTGACGCCCGGGCCTGTCGCCGACGACGGAGCGGCGGCCCTGCGTGGGCAGCTCAGGCGCGCGATGAGCGAAGATCCGCAACTCGTCGAGGAGTTGCGGCATGTGCTCGTGGGCGCCCCACGAACCGTTACCGCGTCCGGGGAGCGGTCGGTGGCCGTCGGCGGCGACAACAGCGGCGTCATCAACACAGGTGACGGAGTCGGCATCACGGCCCACGGCGGCCATACGCCGGACCCGACCTCGTCATGACCGCCCCGGGCGCACACCACGCCTCCGGGGCCCGGTCCATCGCGGCCGACGCGCTATCGGGGTTCGCCAACACCGGTGACCATGTCAGCGTCACCGTGCTGACACAGCAGGACCTCCACAGCGCGAAAGAGGTCAGCGCGCCTCCGCATTCCGGGAACCTGCCGTACGCGTCGGGTCGGGTGTTCGTCGGCCGGGACGCCCAACTGGCAACGCTGTGCGAGCTGTTCAGGCCGCATCAGGGTGTGGAGCAGACCCGCTCCCACGTGGTGCACGGCATGGGCGGTATCGGCAAGAGCACCCTGGCCGTCCATTACGCGCACCGCAACCGGGAGCACTACAGCCTGATCTGGTGGATCAACGCGGACTCCCCGGCGCAGATCGACGTCTCCCTGGCCGCCCTCGCCGCGTATCTGCACCCCCAGTGGGCGGCCGGTGTCGGTGTGAAGGCGCGAGCGGCCTGGGCAAGTGTCTGGCTGCAGTGGCACCCGGGATGGTTGCTGATCTTCGACAACGTGGACGAACCACGCGACGCCGAACCGTATCTGGGCGGGCTGACCGGCGGCCACCACCTGATCACCAGCCGCCGCGCACACGGCTGGTCCAGCGCCCGGGCCGTCGGCCTGGACGTCTTCGACGACACCTCGGCGGCCGACTTCCTCTACGAACTTGCCTGCGGCGAGCCCCCCGACCGCCGCGGTCCGCAGTACGCCGACGCCCGCGCGCTGGCCACCGCGCTGGGCAACCTGCCACTCGCCCTTCACCAGGCCGGCGCCTACGTGCGGCAGACCGGGACGACCCTGGTCTCCTTCTACAACGACCTGGGGCTGATGCTGGACGAGGCCGCTTCTGGCATCGACCCCGAGCGCACCATCGCGCGGGTGTGGAACGTGACCTTAGCCGCCGTCGAGGAGCAGAGCCACGCGGCGATCACTCTGTTGTACGCCCTGGCCTGGCTGTCCCCCGACGATTGTCCGCGCGGACTGCTCGCCACGCTGTTCCCCGACGGGCGCACGCTGAACAAGGCCCTGGGCGTGCTCGCGACCTACAACCTCGTCCACCTGACCGGTCCTTCGGTGCGCATCCACCGCCTCCTGCAGCTCACCCTGCGCCGCACTCCGGATCCCACCGGGCTGTCGCTGACGGCCCCGCCCGCCGCGCGGGGGCGCGCCGAGGCAACCCGCGTCCTGCGCCACGCCCTGTACCCCGAGGGTGCGGCGAGACCGGCACCGGAGGCCACGTGGGAGCTGTGCCTGCCCCACCTCCTGGTGCTGGTCTCCACGGCGCCGGACGACTACGACGACGCTCCCGCCCTGCCGTTGTACCTCGACGCCGCCGAACGCCTCCACGAACTGCGCCTGGATGACAAGGCGCTGCCGCTGTGGGAGGGGATCATGCGCGTGTACGAGCGCACGTTCCCGCCCGAAACGCCCGAAGTGCTCCACGCGCGGCACCGCATGGCGGGGGCCCTCGCGGAAAGCGGGGAGTCTCATCGGGCCTCGGGGCTCCTGGACGGGGTCGTGGCCGACCGCGCGGAACTGCTGGGAGCCGACCACCCCGACACCCTGGAGAGCCTCCACGATCTGGGCGCCTGTCGCGTTGAGGAGGGTGACATACGGTCCGGCGAGGCGGTGCTCGCTCGCGCGGCCCAGGCCCGTGAGCGTGTCCTGGGGCGAGGCCATCCCCAGACGCTCAAGAGCCGTGGCTACCTCGCCGCCTGCTACGCAGCACAGCGACGGCCCGACGAGGCGGTGACCCTCCTGGAGCAGGTGGCCGCCGAATCGGCACACGTACTGGGCCCCGATCACCTCGACACGCTGGAATACCGCGTTCTGCTCGCCGCGAGTCTCATGGTCACCTCGCGCCTCGACGAGGCCGTGCGCCTCCATGAGGCCGTCACAGCGGACTGCGAGCGTGTGCTGGGCGGCGACGACCCGCACACGCTGAGCGCCCGCACCGACCTGAGCTGGTACTACAGCATGACGGGGCGGACGCAGGAGGCGATCGCACTCCAGGAGCGGGTGGTCCATGACTACGAGCGGGTCTTCGGCACCGTCCACCCCGACACCGTGACCGCCCGGGTGAAGTGGGCCGACAGATACCGGCACGGAGGGCAGAAGGAGGCCGCAGCCGCCCTCCTTGAGGTGGCGGTCGCCGACTGCGCGCGGCACCTGGGCGCCGATCACAGCCACACGCTCAGGGCCCGGGCGACGCTCGCCGACTGCTACAAGGAGACCGAACGGGTGGCCGACGCGCTCGTGTTGGGGGAAGAGCTGGTCGCCGACTACGCGCGCGTCTTCGGCGCCGACCACCACGAAAGCCTGGAAGCCCGCAGCCGCCTTGCGGACATCTACATGCACGCCGACCGCTTGGAAGAGGCGATCAGCCTCCACGAGCAGGTCCTCGCGGACTTCTCGCGCGCACTGGGTGTTGACAACTTTTTCACCGTGACAGCAAGGCTCACTCTCGCCATGGACTACTTCCAGGCGGAGCGGTTCGCCGACGTCGTAGGCATCGGAGAATCGGTGACCGCCGCACTCGGCGGCGGCGCCCACCTGCTCACCCCATATCTCAGCTACATGCTCACCGCCTCGTACGCGGCGCTGGGGAACATGGATGAGGCCATTGCCCAGGGTGTGCAGGCATTGGCGTACTTCGAGCACATCCAGGGGCCCGATCACCCCGACATGTTGCTCCTCCGCCGGTTCCTCAGCGACTGCTACTGGGCGGCGGGGCAACAGGAGAAAGCCATCGAGCTGGAGGAGCAGCTGCTCGTCGACAGCGAGAGGGTTCTGGGCCCTGACCATCCCGACACCGTGCAGGTCCGGGAAGACCTGCGAGAGCGAGGAGCCTGAGCGCGAGCCCGTCGGGGCTTTCCTTCGGCGGCAGCCCCCGCTCAGCACACAAGGATGCCCGTGCACAACCAGGGTGGCCGCACACAACAACGCGTAGCGCCCAGCGGAGCGCTACGCGCAGTCCCCGCAAGTGCCGAAGATCTCCAGCGTGTGGCCCACGTTCACGAAGCCGTGCTCGGCGGCGACCGCCGCGGCCCACTTCTCGACGGCCGGGCCCTCGACCTCGACGGCCTTGCCGCAGGCCCTGCACACCAGGTGATGGTGGTGGTCGTCACTGTTGCAGCGGCGGTAGACGGACTCGCCCTCGTCCGTGCGCAGCACGTCCACCTCGCCGGCGTCGGCGAGTGACTGGAGCGTGCGGTAGACCGTGGTCAGTCCGACCGAGTCGCCGCGGTGCTTGAGCATGTCGTGCAGCTCCTGCGCGCTGCGGAACTCCTCGACCTCGGCGAGTGCCGCCGAGACCGCGGCGCGCTGTCGGGTCGACCGGCCGCGTACAGGGGGACCTGCGGTGGTCACGCTCGGGCTCCTTACGTTCGTCTGCTCCGGGGAGTTGAAGCGTTCGCGACGGCCATTGTGCCAGGCGCAACCCCGGAGCGGTCATTACACCCTGGTGGGGCGGTCCATTCCGGCCTCGTCCCCCTCCGCTACCAGAGTGCCCTCTCGGCCCCCTCCGGCGACAGCCTTCGCTCTGCGCCGGGCCAGCGGAGCCGCCAGCGCGGTGGTGAGGATGAACAGGCCGATGGCCAGGACGACGATGCTGGCGCCGGGCGGGACGTCGGCGAAGTACGAGGTCGTGGTGCCGGAGAGGGTCACGATCACGCCGAAGACCACCGAGAGCGCGAGTGTCGCGGCGAAGCCCCGGGTGGCCTGCTGGGCGGCGGCGACGGGGATCACCATCAGTGCGCTGACCAGCAACAGCCCCACCACCCGCATCGCGACGGTGACGGTCACCGCGGCGGTCACCGCCAGCAGCAGGTTCAGCAGCCGCACCGGCAGCCCCGTCACCCGGGCGAACTCCTCGTCCTGGCATACCGCGAACAGCTGGCGCCGCAGCCCCAGCGAGACGGCGAGCACGAACACGGACAGGCACACGATCGCCACGATGTCCGACTGGGAGACCGTGGTGATGGAGCCGAACAGATAGGTCGTGAGGTTGGCGTTGGAGCCGTTCGGCGACAGGTTGATGATCATGACGCCGCCCGCCATGCCGCCGTAGAACAGCATGGACAGCGCGATGTCCCCGCGCGCCTTGCCGTACCAGCGGATCAGCTCCATCGCGATGGCGCCCAGCGAGGAGACGAGCACCGCCATCCACACCGGGTTCGTGCTCAGCAGGAAGCCCAGCGCGACGCCGGTGAGCGCGACGTGCCCGATGCCGTCGCCCATGATCGCCTGGCGGCGCTGCACCAGGTAGATCCCGACGGCGGGCGCGGCGATCCCCACCAGCAGCGCGGCCAGCAGGGCGCGCTGCATGAAGGCGAACCCCAGCATCTCGGTCATGTCAGCGTTCCCGTCTCGATCTTGGGTGCCGTCGGCGCGCCCTGTTCGCCGGCCGCGTCGTGCGGGTGGCAGGCCAGGTCGTGCAGTTGGTCAGGGTTGTCCACCCGCTCCACGCGGCCGTCCCGCAGCACCACGGCGCGGTCGATCAGCGGGGCCAGCGGGCCGAGTTCGTGCAGGACGAGCAGCACCGAGCTGCCCTGGGTGACCTGGTCGCGCAGGGTGCCGGCCAGCACCTCCTGGCTGGCCAGGTCCACGCCCGCCAGCGGCTCGTCCATGATCAGCAGCTCCGGCTCACCGGCCAGCGCGCGGGCGATCAGCACCCGCTGGTGCTGGCCCCCCGACAGCGCGTCAACGGGGTCGCGCGCGCGGTCCGCCAGGCCCACCAGCTCCAGCGCCCGGTGGACGGCGGCCTTGTCCGCACGCCCCAGCGGCCGGAACCGGCGCCGTGCGAGCCGCCCGGCGGAGACGACCTCGCGCACCGTCGCGGGCACCCCGGACGCCGCCGTGGAGCGCTGCGGGACGTAGCCGACGCGCCGCCAGTCGCGGAAGCGGCCGAACGGGGTGCCGAACAGCTCCAGTTCGCCGCCGCTCAGCGGCACCTGGCCGAGGACGGCCCGGATCGTCGTGGACTTGCCCGAGCCGTTGGCCCCCAGCAGCGCCACGGTCTCGCCCCGCCCCACGGTCAGATCGACCCCGCGCAGCACGGGCCGTGCGCCGAGCGAGGCGGTGGCGCCGCGCAGCGTGACGGCGGGCACGGACGGCTCCGCGAGGGCGGAGGGGGCCGCGGCGGGGGAGACGGGGCCCGTGGCGGGTGGGCCGGCTATGGGAGGTTCGGAGCCCGCGTCGGGGCCGTCGGCCGGCTGTGCCTGTCGCTTCTTCAACGCGGACGTCCTCACTGCGCGCCGAGCGCGGTCTTGAGCGCGGTCAGGTTCTGGTGCATCACGGAGAAGTAGTCCTGCTTCTCGGGGTCCTTCACGCTCTCCAGCGGGCTGAGCACGGCGGTCTTGAGCCGCAGATCGTCGGCCAGGGTGCGGGCCGTCTTGTCGCTGGCGTTGTCCTCGAAGAAGACGGTGCCGACGCCGTCCTTCTTCGCGACCTCGTGCAGCTGCTTCATCCGGGCCGCGCTGGGCTCGGACTCCGGGTCGATGCCGGAGACGGCCTCCTCGTGCAGCCCGTAGCGCTCGGCGAGGTAGCCGAAGGCGGCGTGGGTGGTGACGAACGTATCGGTCTTCTTCGCCTTCAGGCCGTCCCTGAACTCCTTGTCCAGGGCGTGCAGCCGGGCGACGACGGCTTCGGTGTTCTTCTTGTACTCGGCCTTGTGGTCCGGGTCGGCCTTCTGGAGGTGTTTGCCGACACCCTCGGCGATCTGTGCGTAGCGCACCGGGTCGAGCCACACGTGGGGGTCTCCGGCGGCGTCGTCACCGTGATCGTGCCCCTCGTGGCCGCTGTCGCCCCCGTCCTCTCCGTGTCCGCCGTGCCCGCCGTGGTCCTTCTCCCCGTGCACGTCGGTGCCGTGCTTCTCCAGTGTGGTGAAGGACGTGGCCTCCGCGACGTTGCCGATCTCGGACTGCTGGACCGCCTCGTCCACCGCGGGCTGGAGCCCCTTGAGGTAGACGATCATGTCGGCCTCGCTCAGCTGCCCCGTCTGCTTCGGGCTCAGCTCCAGGTCGTGCGGCTCCGTGCCGGGCTTCGTCAGGTTCTGCACCTGTACGTGGTCGCCGCCGATGCGCTGGGCCAGATACGCCATCGGATAGAAGGACGCGGCCACGCTGACCTTGCCGCCACCGGCCCCCGAGTCGTCGCCGCAGGCGGCCAGGGAGAGGGAGCCGACGCCGAGGGCGGCGACGGCGGCGCTGGTACGTATGAGCCGACGAGGGCAGGGACCGATGTTCATGACACTCATTTTCACTGTTGATGGAAACGATTGTCAACTAAAGCTTCGCGTTCTGTGACTATCCCCGTCCCGGCCGGGGGGCCCGGTCACGCAGCGGAACCGATTTGCTGCGCCCCCCTGAGCGCCGCGTGCTGTTGTCTCCCGGGGGCAACCCCCGGACCCCCGGCCGGGGGTCCGGTCACGCAGCGGAACCGATTTGCTGCGCCCCCCTGAGCGCCAAGTAATCTGGGGTATTCCGTCTCGTCGTCAATGAAGAGAGCACCGTGGCCGCCGACAAGATCGACACAATCGTCAGCCTCAGCAAGCGCCGTGGCTTCGTCTACCCGTGCAGTGAGATCTACGGGGGTCAGCGGGCCGCCTGGGATTACGGGCCGCTTGGTGTGGAGCTGAAGGAGAACATCAAGCGCCAGTGGTGGCGCTCCATGGTCACCTCGCGCGACGACGTGGTCGGACTGGATTCGTCGGTGATCCTGGCCCCCGAGGTCTGGGAGGCGTCGGGCCATGTCTCCACCTTCACCGATCCGCTCACCGAGTGCACCTCATGCCACAAGCGCTTCCGTGCGGACCACCTGATCGAGGCGTACGAGGCCAAGCACGGCCGTGAGCCGGAGAACGGCCTCGCGGACCTCAACTGTCCGCACTGCGGCAACAAGGGCGGCTTCACCGAGCCCAAGCAGTTCTCCGGTCTGCTCTCCACCCACCTCGGCCCGACTGCCGACTCGGGTTCGGTCACCTACCTGCGCCCCGAGACGGCCCAGGGCATCTTCACCAACTTCGCGAACGTCCAGCAGACTTCGCGCAAGAAGCCGCCGTTCGGCATCGCGCAGACGGGCAAGTCGTTCCGCAACGAGATCACGCCGGGCAACTTCATCTTCCGCACCCGCGAGTTCGAGCAGATGGAGATGGAGTTCTTCGTCAAGCCGGGCGAGGACGAGGAGTGGCAGCAGTACTGGATGGACCAGCGCTGGGCCTGGTACCGCGATCTGGGTATCCGCGAGGAGAACATCCGCTGGTACGAGCACCCGAAGGAGAAGCTCTCCCACTACTCCAAGCGCACCGCCGACATCGAGTACCGCTTCCAGTTCGGCGGCAGCGAGTTCGGCGAGCTGGAGGGCATCGCCAACCGCACGGACTTCGACCTCAGCGCGCACGCGAAGGCGTCGGGCCAGGACCTGTCGTACTTCGACCAGGAGGCCGGCGAGCGCTGGACCCCGTATGTGATCGAGCCGGCGGCCGGTGTGAACCGGGCGATGCTCGCGTTCATGATCGACGCCTACGTCGAGGACGAGGCGCCGAACGCCAAGGGCAAGCTGGAGAAGCGCACGGTCATGCGCCTGGACCCGCGGCTGTCGCCGGTCAAGGCCGCCGTCCTGCCGCTGTCGCGCAACGAGAACCTGTCGCCCAAGGCGCGTGGCCTCGCCGAGACGCTGCGCAAGCACTGGAACATCGAGTTCGACGACGCGGGCGCCATCGGCCGCCGCTACCGCCGCCAGGACGAGATCGGCACGCCGTTCTGCGTCACCGTCGACTTCGACACCCTCGACGACAACGCCGTCACGGTGCGCGAGCGCGACACGATGAAGCAGGAGCGCGTCTCCCTCGACCAGATCGAGGGCTACCTCGCGAGCCGTCTCCTCGGCTGCTGAGCCTCCTCGCGGCTGCTGAGCCTCCACTGCCCGGCATGTGAACAGCGCGCCAAGGCCCGGCTCCCCCCGGTGAATCCGGGGGGAGCCGGGCCTTGGCGCGGGTCGGGTCGAGGCCCCGGCCGGGGCTCAGTCCGCCGTGCGGCGCAGCAGCAGGCAGAGGAAGCCGAAGCTGTCGCGGTACGCGGTCAGCCATTCGTCGCGGTGCCGGGCAGCCGCCTCCAGCGCGGGTCCGCTGTCCGGGTCCGCGGGGTGGTCCAGCGCCCAGCGGGAGAGGGAGCCGGTCCAGCACCATTCGTAGTCGTCCAGCTCGTGGCGGGTGCTCAGGTGCGCGTACACCGGGGTCCAGCCCTCGGCCGTGACGTGGGCGACGGTGCGCGGCAGGTCCTCGTACTCGCCCAGCAACTCCCGTGCGGCGGCGCTGGGTTCGCTTCGCCAGTAGGCGTCGCCGACCAGCACGGTGCCGCCCGGTGCGAGGTGGCGGTGTGCGGCCCGGAGGGTGGGCAGCAGCCCGCCGAAGGCGTGCGTGGCGCCCACGCTCAGTACGAGGTCGAAGGGGCGGGCGGCGCTGAAGTCGCCGGCCTGGGCGCGGTGCAGCGTCAGCCGGTCCGCGACCCCTGTCTCCTCGGCGAGCCGCTGGGCGCGCTCCAGCGCGGGGGCGGAGATGTCCACGCCCTCGGCGGTCACGTCCGGGTGTGCCCCAAGTGTCCGCAGCAGCCAGGCCGCTTCGCCGCAGCCCAGATCGAGCACCCGCTCGTCACCGCGCCGCACCGCGCGCGCCAGCAGCCGGTGGACGGAGGTGTCGTCGAGCGGGGCGGCGATGGGGTGGTCGGCGTGGGCGAGGAGGGAGATGCGCTGTCTGTCCATGCGCGGCAGCCTCGCAGGGGCGGGGCCGGGTGGCACCCAGATTTTCCGCACCACGGGCTTCCGGATCACGGGGCTTCCGCACCACGAGGCTTCCGGATCACGGGGCTTCCGCACCACGAGGCTTCGGGATCTCGGGGCTTGCGGACCACGGGGCTTCCGGGCCATCAGCGGGCGGGCTGCCCGCTTCAGCGCTTCAGCTGGCGGGCCGCCGCCCGGAGGACGGCGTCGAGGAGGCCGGGGAAGAGCGCGTCGAGGTCGGCGCGGCGCAGGCAGTTGATCTTCGCCGTGCCCCGGTAGCACTGGTTGATCACTCCGGCCTCGCGCAGCACCCGGTAGTGGTGGGTGGCCGTCGAGGGGGAGACGGGCAGCTCGACATCGGAGCAGGCCGCGCCCTGGCCCGCGCCCTCCCCGAAGGCGTCCAGGGAGTGCGCGATGCGCAGCCGTACCGGGTCGGCGAGGGCGTGCAGAACCGTCTCCAGGCGGATCTCGGCCCGGTCGGGGTGGGGAAGCTCGCGTCCAGTGGTCGTCGTCGGCACGCGTTCCATCGTACGGCAGGTACTACGGCATCCATCAAAATTTGACAGGTATCGTAGTACGGCGGTTACCGTACTAGCCGACGTACCAACGGATTGGAGAGCGCCGTGAGCGCACTGTTCGAGCCCCTCACGCTGCGGTCGGTGACCGTGCCCAACCGCGTCTGGATGGCGCCGATGTGCCAGTACTCCGCCGCCGCGGAGGGCCCCGACCAGGGCGCTCCCACCGACTGGCACCTGGCCCACCTGGGCTCCCGCGCCTCCGGCGGCGTCGGCCTCGCGCTGGTGGAGGCGACCGCCGTGAGCGCGGACGGCCGCATCAGCCCCTACGACCTGGGGCTGTGGAACGACCGTCAGCAGGAGGCGTTCGCCCGCCTCACCCGCTTCCTGGCCGGTCAGGGCACAGTCCCCGGTATCCAGATCGCGCACGCGGGCCGCAAGGCATCGACCGAGCGCACCTGGGTGGATCGGGGCGCCCCGCTCGCGCCGGGCCAGGGCTACGGCTGGCAGCCGGTCGGCCCCAGCCCGGTCGCCTTCGACGAGAAGCACACCGCGCCCGACGAGTTGACGGTTGATCAGATCCGGGACCTGGTGAGCCGGTTCGCGGACTCCGCGCGCCGCGCGCACGAGGCCGGCTTCCAGGTGGTCGAGGTGCACGGCGCACACGGCTACCTGATCAACGAGTTCCTCTCGCCCTTCAGCAACCACCGCACCGACGCCTACGGCGGCTCCTTCGAGGGCCGCACCCGCTTCGCGCTGGAGGTCGTCGAGGCGGTACGGAACGTGTGGCCCGAGGAACTGCCGCTCTTCTTCCGTATCTCGGCCACCGAATGGCTCACCGAGAACCCCGAGGACAGCCGGGAGGGCTGGACCGCCGAGGACACCGTGCGCTTCGCCAAGGAACTGCACGCGCGCGGCGTCGATCTGCTCGACACCTCCACCGGCGGCAACGCCCCCGGCGCGACGATCCCCGTGGAGCCCGGCTACCAGGTGCCGTTCGCCGAGCGCGTCAAGAAGGAGACCGGCATGCCGGTCGGCGCCGTCGGCCTGATCACCGAGCCCGAGCAGGCCGAGGCGATCGTCGGTTCGGGCCGGGCCGACGCGGTCCTCCTCGGCCGCGAGCTGCTGCGCAGGCCGTACTGGGCGAACGAGGCCGCCGCCGCGCTGCGCGCCACCACCGCCGCCCGCTGGCCGCAGCAGTACCACCGGGCGGTCTGAGCGGTCCGAACGGGCTCAGCGGCCCGAGTGCCGTGGGGGCCGGTCCGGCCGAGGGCCGACCGGCCCCCACGCACATGAGACGCACGTCACACGCGGGAGCCGCGCGCTCCTGTCACATTTCCGCCCGGTCGTGGTGTCAGAAGTGGTGTAACCGCCAACACGGCAACGCCACGGCAGAGGAGTCACCATGGACGCGCGTCTGAATATGCTGAACAGCCCGATGGCGGGCCCGTTCCTGAAGCACTTCATCGCGGCGAGCAAAGTCGTCTCGGACTCGGCACTGCCCACCGAGACGCAGGAGTTGGTGAAGATCCGCGCCAGCCAGATCAACGGCTGCGCCGCCTGCACCGACATGCACACCAAGGAGGCCGCGCACGCCGGGGAGACCCCGATCCGCCTCCACCTGGTCGCGGTGTGGCGCGAGGCCACGGTCTTCACCGAGGCCGAGCGCGCCGCGTTGGAACTGACCGAACAGGGGACCCGCCTCGCGGACGCGGCGGGCGGCGTCACGGACGAGGCGTGGGCGAACGCCGCCAAGCACTACGACGAGGAACAGCTTGCCGCGCTGGTCGCCCTCATCGCCGTCATCAACGCCTTCAACCGACTGAACGTCATCGTCCGGCAGCCGGGCGGGGACTACCGCCCCGGCCAGTTCGCCTAGCGGCGGGCCCCGGGGGTCGTGGGTCGCCCGGCCCACGGCGGCCCGGCCCACGGCGGCCCGGCCCACGATCGTCCGGCTCACGGTCGGCCCGCGTCACGGGGGCGGGCCGACCCTGAGCCGCGTACCGCGTATCCCTACCGGCCCGCTGTGAGCCCTTCGGTGAACGCCCGCCACGCGGTGGCCCCGAAGTACGCGGCCCCGCGGGCGGGTTCCTCTTCCTCGGGGAGGTCGGCGATCAGTTCCTGGATGAAGGTGCGGGTCTGTTCCGTGGTGAGCGCGGCGGAGCGCAGGGCGTCGAAGGCGTGCGCACAGGGGCTCGTCAGGTGTTCGTCCTCCAGCACGACGCTCTCCTGATGCGTGTCCTGGACAACGGCGGAGGGCGCCCATTCCCCGTCGAACGAGAGCATGACGAATGGCGGGGAACCGGTCGCGCAAGCCCACTCGTCGAGCGGCAGCACTTGCAGGGTGATCAAGGGCTGCTGGTGGAACCACAGCAGGTCGAGCAGCTGGGCGCGACGGGTCTTCGGCGGCAGCCCGCGCGAGGTCAAGGCGGGCTCCCGGATGACGGCTGCGAGCCGGGCGCCGGATTCGAGGAACCGCTTGCGCCGCTCCTGCCGGATCGCGGCCGAGCGTTCAATCTCCTCCTCGGTGTTCGGGATCGCGTTCGCGGCAGCGAGGGCCCTGGTGTACTCGGCGGTCTGGAGCAGACCGGGCACGAGTGTCGTCTGCCAGGTCCGGATGAAGGTGGCGTCCGATTCCAGCGCCAGATAGTCGCCCAGCTTGGCCGGTACGGGCACCGGCTGGTTGACCCACCAACCGCGCTTTGTCGCATTGCGTGCGAGTCGTTCGAGCCGGCGGCGTGCCGGCGGGTCATCGATGCCGTAGAGGTCCAGCAGGTAGCGGACTTCTGCCACTCGGGCGCTGTTCGCCCCCGTCTCGATGCGGCTTGTCTTCGCCGTCGAGCAGCCCAGCGCGTCGGCCGCGTGCTCCTGGTCGAGCCGCGCGGCCAGCCGGTATCGCCGGAGGGCGGCACCGAGCCGCCGTCCGCGCACTGAGTGATCATCAATCGGCCTGCCCCCGCCCCCGGGAGGACACATGTCCGGGCGTACGAACACGACCAGGTTCCGCATCAGCAAGGAATCCGTGCCCCAGGCGCGGGCACACGTCGAAGAGCTGCTCAGAGTGTGGAAGCTCGGGCGTCTCGCCGAGGTGGCGGCGCTCGTCACGAGTGAGCTGGCGACCGACGCGGTGCTGCACACGCCGGGGATCGGCGACCACTTCGAGCTCACGGCGCGCCGCTTGACGGCACCTTCGTGCTGGAGGTCTCCGACTCCTGCCAGCCGGAGATGCCCGACTCCGCGAGCCGGGCCCGGACGACACCTCCGGGCGGGGCCTGCTGCTGGTGGACGCCCTCGCCGACGACTGGGGCGTACGGCAGCGCGCGGGCGCGGGCAAAACGGTCTGGGCGCACCTGGGTACGTAGCGGCTGCGTAGCTCGGGCGGGCCCGTGTCGGGCGGACGTGTCCGGAAGTGCGCCTTACCGAAGGGGCGTTGCCCGGTCACAATGGGCGCGCCAACCACTGGCCCGCTCCCCGCAGGAGGCGCTATGCGCGCCGCTCGTGCCGTACGTGCCGTCCTGACCCTCCTGCTGGTGGCGGTCGCCGCCCCGGCGACCGGGGCATCCGCGTCAGCGGCCCGGCCCGCGGAGAGGGCCGCGCCCCCGTCGGCCTCCGCCGGAACGGCGATCCGCGGGGGCGACCTGCTCTACAGCAGCGCCGGTACGCGCTGCGCCGTCGGCTTCAACGCGACGAACGGCAGTTCCTTCTACGGGCTCGTACCGGGCCGCTGCGGCAGCGCGGGTACGCAGTGGTTCGCGGACGCGCAGCTGCGGACCCCCGTGGGGCAGACCTCGGGTACGCACTTCCCGGGTCAGAGCTACTCGGTCATCCGCTATACCAATCCGAGCCTGACCTACCCCAGTGAGGTCGCCACGGGCAGCGGCGCGGCCCGCGTCGAGCGGGCCGTCGCGCCGCGGGTCGGGATGCGGGTCTGCCGGGCGGGCCCGGTCAGCGGCTGGCAGTGCGGCAGCATCCAGCAGGTGAACGTGTCCATCAGCTATCCCGAGGGCGTCGTCAACGGCCTCTTCCAGGCGAACATGTGCGCGGAGCCCGGCGATACAGGGGCGCCCGCGGTGTTCGGCGACGCCGCCGTCGGCATCCTCGTCGCCGCCTCGGGCGACTGCTCGACGGGCGGCGCGACCTACTACCAGCCTGTCGTGGGCCCGCTGTCCGAACTGGGGCTCAGGGTCGGTTACTAGTGCCCCTCCCGGCAAGCTTTGCCCTGTCGCGTCGTCCGGTACGCACTCCCCCGAGCTCTACGAGCAGGGGGCGCCCCCAGCGGCGTTGGCCGAAAGCCCTGGTAGCTCCTTCCCCAAGCTCTCAACTCCTCCCCCGGCCTTCGGCCGGGAGGGACCCCCAGAGCGGGGGAGACCCAATCCAGGACTTCCGGCCGCCTTGTGATCGCACGCTGCCCCACGCTCGGCTCCGCTCGCGCGGGCGGTGCCCCCACGACGACGCTCCTCGACGGGCAAACATCGCCGGTCACGGCACCAGCGCCGCCGCACCGGCCCGGCGTTCAGCCTGCCAGCCGCCGCAGCCACTCGCGCAGCAGAGCCGTCTCCGCGTCTCCCAGGGGTACCCCGGTGCCCGCGGCCGGTCGGCCGGCGGTGAGCGCGGATTGCAGTGCGGCGTCGAGGGCGAGTGCGCGCGAGGCCAGGTCGGACCCGGGTGAGGCGGGCGGGTCCGTGGTGACGGAGGCGATGACGGTGTCCCGCAGCCGTGCCGAAACGGCCATGTCCCGCTCCGGGGACTCTTCGCCGATCAGCGCCAGCGTGACTCCCGTTGTCGCCGCGTGGATGACGCGGGTCGCCTGCTCCACCGGAACCCGGAGGCGCCCGGCCTCGGCTGCCCGGTGCAGCAGTCTCACCAGCAGGGCGTGTGCCTCGTCCGCGGCCGGGGGGCGCCGCCCGGGCCGCGCGGTGCCGTACATGAGGATGTAGAACGCGGGGTGCTGCACTCCGAAGTCGACGTGCAGGTCCCAGCCGCGGTAGAGGTCGGCCACCGGGTCGTCGGGGGTCAGCGCCAGCGCCTCCCGTTTCTCGGCCAGGTACGTCTCGAATCCGCAGGCGGCCAGCTCGGCCAGGAGTCCGTCCTTGTCGCCGAACATCCGGTAGAGCGTGGGGGCCGTGATGCCTGCGGCTGCGGCGACAGCGCGGGTGGAGACCGCTTCACTGCCGCCCTCCTCCAGAAGCTTTGCGGCCACGTGCAGTACCTGGCGTCGCACGGCGCGTCGTTCCTCGTCCATGGAACAACGATATCCCATTTTGCGTATCACTGGCTTATCAGTGCTACGCTCAAAAGTGGAACGATGATTCATGCTGGTCGTGGCCGGTGCATGCCCGTGAGATCCGGGGTGCGCCACCCCGCCCTCGGCCTCCGGGCCCCGCGGCGGGCGGGCTCATCGTCCGCCGGCACACCACCGATCACGTCACCGAGCACCTGACGCGAATGCGTCACCGAAACGCGTCACCGAAACGCGTCACTGACTTCGTCACTGAAACGCCGCCCTCGCGGCAGGAGCGGCAGGAGAGGAACACCCGTGTCCGATATCTCGATCGTCATCGCGTCGCATTCCGGCTACGGCCACACCGCGCAGATCGCCACGGCCGTGGCCGACGGCGCGGGCTCCGTCGCCGGGACGGACGTCCACCGCGTGGACGTCGGCTCCCTCGGCGACGCCGACTGGGAACTGATGGACGCCGCCGACGCCATCATCTTCGGCACCCCCACCTACATGGGCTCCGCGTCCGGGGCCTTCCACGCCTTCGCCGAGGCCAGCAGCAAGCGGTGGATGACCCAAGCCTGGAGCGACAAGCTCGCGGCGGGATTCACCAACTCCGGCTCCATGAGCGGCGACAAGATGCACACCCTCCAGTACCTGGCGCTGCTGGCGGCCCAGCACGGGATGCTCTGGGTGAGCCTGGGCCTCCTGCCGGGCTGGAACACCACCACCTCCAGCCCCCAGGACGACAACCGCCTCGGCTTCTACCTCGGCGCCGGCGCGCAGAGCTTCAACGACACCCCCGACGTCCATGACGCGGACCTGAACACCGCCCGCCACCTCGGCCGGCGCGTCGCCGAGCACACCCGCGTCCACCGCGCCGGACTGACCGCCGCGGCGCACTGACACAGCGGGCGGCCGGACACCGCCCTCCGGTTTCTTGGAGAGGAGAGCGTCATGCAGCACCGGACACTGGGCAGCCAGGGCCTTGAGGTCTCGGCGATCGGCTACGGCGCGATGGGCCTGACGATGGCCTACGGACCCACCGACGAGGAGGCCGGCGTCGCCGCCCTCCGCCGCGCACACGACCTGGGCGTCACCTTCTTCGACACCGCCGAGATGTATGGCCGGGGTACCGGATCCAACGAGATCCTGGTCGGCAAGGCGGTCAGGGACTTCCGTGACGAGGTGGTCCTGGCCACCAAGTTCGGCGTCGATATGTCCGTTTCCCCGGAACGGATCGGCAGTGCTTTCGACAGCCGGCCCGACACCATCCGCAAGGTCGCCGACAACAGCCTGCGCTACCTCGGTGTGGATCACGTCGACGTCTTCTACCAGCACCGTGTCGATCCCGAGGTGCCTGTCGAGGAGGTCGCGGGCACCGTCAGGGAGCTGATCGAGGCGGGCAAGGTGAAGTACTTCGGCCTCAGCGAGGCCGGACCCGAGACGATCCGCAGGGCGCACGCGGTGCAGCCGGTCTCCGTTCTGCAGACCGAGTACTCCCTGTTCGAGCGGGACGTCGAGCAGCTCTTCCCCACCCTGGACGAACTCGGCATCGGCTTCGTCGCCTACTCCCCCCTCGGCCGCGGGTTCATCACCGGCACCGCCGAACCGGCCGACCAGTACGAAGCCACCGACATACGCAGCGTCGATCCGCGCTGGCAGCCGGGCAACTTCGAGAAGAACGTCGAAGCCGTCCGCCGGCTCGCCGAGCTGGCGGCGGCCAAGAAGGCCACCGTCTCGCAGCTGGCGCTGGCCTGGCTCCTGACCCGGGGCGCGCACGTCGTGCCCATCCCCGGTACCCGCAGCTCACAGCGCATCCAGGAAAACGCCGCCGCCGCCGACCTCACCCTCACCGACACCGATCTCAAGGCCATCGGCGAGATCCTGCCGCAGGGCGGCTTCGGCGCCCGCTACGCCGAGGGGCACGTGCCCACCTGGATCTGATGATCCCCGGGGGCGGCTCCCACTCGGGCCGCCCCCGGGGAGGTCGGCGCGCGGCGGTACCGCCGTCCTCCCCGTGCGGGAGCAGACGGCCCTCGTGCCGGGGCCCTGAAGGGCGGCCACAGGATGGGGGACAATGGGGTGTCCGCCCGCGTCACGGTCCGCCCCGCCCCGGCCCACCGCCTCGGCCCGGCTCCGGCCGCCCGCCCGGTCCGTAGCCGTCTCCCTGCCCGTATCCGCACCCGCTGTCCGCAGCCGAATCCGCTTCCGCATCCGTACGACCCGCGAGGATCTCCGTTCCATGACCCAGCCGCTGCACATCGGAACGCACGCCGTCCAGCCGCCCGTGGTGCTGGCACCGATGGCCGGGATCACCAATGCGCCGTTCCGGACGCTGTGCCGGGAGTTCTCCGGCGGCCGGGGGCTCTTCGTCAGCGAGATGATCACCACCCGCGCGCTGGTGGAGCGCAACGAGAAGACGATGCAGCTCGTGCACTTCGACGAGACGGAGAAGCCCCGCTCCATCCAGCTGTACGGCGTCGATCCGGTCACTGTCGGCAAGGCGGTCCGGATGATCGCCGACGAGGACATGGCCGACCACATCGACCTCAACTTCGGCTGCCCCGTCCCCAAGGTGACCCGTAAGGGCGGCGGCTCCGCGCTGCCCTACAAGCGCCCCCTGCTGCGCGGCATCCTGCACGAGGCCGTGAGCAACGCGGGCGATCTGCCGGTGACGATGAAGATGCGCAAGGGCATCGACGATGACCACCTCACCTACCTCGACGCGGGGCGCATTGCCGTCGAGGAGGGCGTCACCGCCATCGCCCTGCACGGCCGCACCGCGGCCCAGCACTACGGGGGCACCGCCGACTGGGAGGCCATCGCGCGCCTCAAGGAGGCCGTGCCCGAAATTCCGGTGCTCGGCAACGGTGACATCTGGTCGGCGCCGGACGCCGTCCGGATGATGCGCGAAACCGGCTGCGACGGCGTCGTGGTCGGCCGCGGCTGCCTCGGGCGGCCCTGGCTGTTCGGCGACCTGGTGGCCGCGCTCTCCGGCCAGGAGCAGAGCGCGGACGCGTACGCGCGCCCCTCGCTGCGCGAGGTCGCCGACATCATGGTGCGCCACGCCCGCCTGCTGGGGGAGTGGCTGGGCGACGAGCCGCGGGGCGTGATCGACTTCCGCAAGCATGTCGCCTGGTACACCAAGGGTTTCTCGGTCGGCTCCGAGATGCGCAAGCGGCTGGCCGTCGCCGCCTCCCTGGAGGAACTGCGCGCCCTGCTCGACGACCTCGACCTCGACCAGCCCTGGCCCGCTGCCGCCGCCGACGGGCCGCGGGGCCGCACCGGTTCGCGCAACCGCGTGGTGCTGCCCGACGGCTGGCTCGACGACCCGTTCGAGTGCGACGGTGGTGTGGGCGCGGACGCCGAACTGGACACCTCCGGCGGTTGACGGCACCCGGGCGGCCCCGTCGGTCCCGGCGGCCTCCGGACCGCCCGCTCCGGAGCCGGCCCGTCAGCGCGTCACCTCTTCGAACGGTCGCCCCCTCAGCCGGTTAGTCTTCAATCCGTCACCCCCTCAGCCGGTTACCCCTTCAGCTGGTGACCTCTTCAACCCGGCACCCCCTTCAGCCGGGCCAGCAACTCCGCCTCGCGCTCCGGTGTGAGCCCCAGCCGCGGGCGGTCGGGCCGCTGCGGTGCCTCGCCGCCGAGCGAGCACAGCCACTCCCAGGTCGCGGCAGCGGTGTCGGCGAAGGGGCGGCAGCGCAGCCCGGCTTCGAGTGCCTTCGTGACGTCGCTGAGGTGGAGGGTGTCGTACAGATCGCCGCCCGGTGGCGCCCACACCGGCAGCTGCGTCCAGGGCTCGACCCCGGCCCCGGTGAGGAAGTCCGGGTCCGCCCAGCGCAGTTCGGCCCCGGATCCGGTGACGCGGACCAGCGTCTCCAGCAGCTCTTCCACGGTGGTGTGGCCGGGCGGGCTGACCAGCCCGTACGGCCCGCCGCGCCCGGCCTCCAGCGCGTCGAGGGTCCAGGCGGCCAGATCGCGGACATCGATGTACTGCAACCCCAGATCGCGCGGTCCGGGCGCCAGCATCTCGCCTCCCCGCGCGGCCCGGCCCAGCCACCAGGGCAGCCGGCCGACGTTCTCCCACGGGCCGAGGATGAGCCCCGCGCGGACCAGCAGGGCGCGGTCGCCGAAGGCGTCCAGCGCGGCGAGTTCGCCGCCGCGCTTGGCGCGTTCGTAGCCCACCTCCGGGCCGTCGTCCGGGGAGGCGTCCACCACGGGCCGGTCCTCGCCCCGGCCGGGCGCGGCGGGGTAGGCGTAGACCGAGCCGCTGGAGATGTAGGCGTAGCGCGCCGTCCGGCCGACCAGCAGCCGCGCGCTGTCGCGGACCACGGAGGGCGCACCGCTCCAGGTGTCCACCACGGCGTCCCAGGGGGCCGGGCCGGGGCCGGCGAGGGCGCGCAGCCCGTTCTCGGCCGTGCGGTCGCCGTGCAGTACGCCGACGCCCGGCGGTGGGGCGTGGCGGCCACGGTGGAAGACCGTCACCTGCCAGCCGCGCTCCAGTCCGGCCGCCACGACGGCGCGCCCCACGAACTCTGTTCCGCCCAGCACCAGAAGTCTCATGCCGTGACTCTGCCTCCTGCGCGCCGCGGGCGGAACGGGCGCACGCTCACAGCGGAACCGGCGCCGTGTCTCCGGTGCGCCTCCCGCCCGTCCGGATCCGACCAAGGCGTCCGCATGTTGAGACGGACACCCGTTTGGCCGCGTGATTCGCGCCACCCTGATAAAGGGTCCGCTCAATTGAGCGCTCAATTGTGAGCTGTAGATCTCCAAGGAGCGGCCCGGCGTTTTACCGAGCCTTGGTTAGGGGCCCGTAGTCAACTCTCGCTCCGTGTGCGGAAAGTGAACAATGTCCGTACGCAGCGTCAGCCTCGGTTCAGCTTCTGAATGGTGCACGCAATCAGCCTCGAAGGGTCGGCACTTTCGATCTCTCGGCACATGGGTGGTTACAGCCGTTCGACGTGCCGCTGGACGTACTCCTGAGCCTTCGATCTGGGTACGCTCCCCGCCGTCAGGGCAACCGACCAGGAGGAGCCGAGTCCGGTGCCGGTTCACATGGAAAACGCTGAGCGAAAGTTCGTCTACGACTTCAGCGAGGGCAACAAGGACCTCAAGGACCTCCTCGGCGGGAAGGGGGCCAACCTCGCCGAGATGACCAACCTCGGGCTCCCCGTCCCTCCCGGATTCACCATCACCACCGAAGCGTGCAAGGTCTACCTCGCCTCCGGAGAGGCCCCCGCCGACCTGCGCGACGAGGTCAGTGCGCACCTCGAAGCGCTGGAGACCCGGATGGGCAAAACCCTCGGGCAGTCCGACGACCCGCTGCTGGTGTCCGTGCGCTCCGGCGCGAAGTTCTCCATGCCGGGCATGATGGACACCGTCTTGAACATCGGGCTCTCCGACGAATCCGTGCAGGGCCTCGCCAAACAGGCCGGCGACGAGCGTTTCGCCTGGGACTCCTACCGCCGCCTCATCCAGATGTTCGGCGACACCGTCCTGGGCATCGACGGCGAACTGTTCGCCGATGCGCTGGAGGAGGCCAAGCGGGCAAAGGGCGCCGCCACCGACGTCGATCTGTGCGCCGAGGATCTGCGGGTGCTCGTCGAGCAGTTCAAGGACATCGTGCGCGGCGAGACCGGGCGGGACTTCCCCCAGGACCCGCGCGAGCAGATGGACCTCGCCGTGCGCGCGGTCTTCGACTCGTGGAACGGCGAGCGCGCCAAGCTCTACCGGCGCCAGGAGCGCATCCCGCACGACCTGGGCACCGCCGTCAACATCTGCTCCATGGTCTTCGGCAACCTCGGCCCCGACTCGGGCACCGGCGTCGCCTTCACCCGCGACCCCGCCAGCGGCCAGCAGGGCGTCTACGGCGACTACTTGCAAAACGCCCAGGGCGAGGACGTGGTCGCCGGCATCCGCAACACCGTGCCGCTCGCCGACCTCGAAGCGCTCGACAAGACCTCCTACGACCAGCTCATGCAGATCATGGAGACCCTGGAGACCCACTACCGGGACCTGTGCGACATCGAGTTCACCATCGAGCGCGGCAAGCTGTGGATGCTCCAGACCCGCGTCGGCAAGCGCACGGCCGCCGCCGCCTTCCGCATCGCCACCCAACTCGTGGACCAGGGCCTCATCGACGAGGCCGAAGCCCTCCAGCGGGTGACCGGCGCCCAGCTCGCCCAGCTCATGTTCCCCCGCTTCGACGGGAACGACGCGGCGACCGGCATCCAGCGCATCGGATGGGGCATCGCCGCCTCGCCCGGCGCCGCCGTCGGCAAGGCCGTCTTCGACTCCTACACCGCCATCAAATGGTCCCGCTCCGGCGAGAAGGTCATCCTCATCCGGCGCGAGACCAACCCCGACGACCTGGACGGCATGCTCGCCGCCGAAGGCATCCTCACCTCGCGCGGCGGCAAGACCTCGCACGCCGCCGTCGTCGCCCGCGGCATGGGCAAGACCTGTGTGTGCGGTGCCGAGGAGCTGGAGGTCGACACCAAGCGCCGCTGCCTGAGCGCGCCCGGCGGCGTGGTCGTCGAGGAGGGCGACACCGTCTCCATCGACGGCTCCACCGGAAAGGTCTACCTCGGCGAGGTGCCCGTCGTCCCCTCACCGGTCGTCGAATACTTCGAGGGCCGCACCCACGCCGGCGCCGACGACGCCGATGAACTGGTCAAGGCCGTGCACCGGATGATGGCCTACGCCGACCGGATGCGGCGGCTGCGCGTGCGGGCCAACGCCGACAATGCCGAGGACGCGGCGCGCGCCCGCCGCTTCGGCGCCCAGGGCATCGGACTGTGCCGCACCGAGCACATGTTCCTCGGCGAGCGCCGCGAACTGGTCGAGCGGCTCATCCTCGCCGACGCGGAGGACGAGCGGAAGACCGCTCTTGAGGCGCTTCTCCCGCTCCAGAAGGGCGACTTCGTCGAGCTGTTCGAGGCGATGGACGGGCTGCCGGTGACGGTGCGGCTGCTGGACCCGCCGCTGCACGAGTTCCTGCCCGACATCACCGAACTGTCCGTACGCGTCGCGCTCGCCGAATCGCGCAAGGACGCCAACGAGAACGACCTGCGCCTCCTCCAGGCCGTCCACCGGCTGCACGAACAGAACCCCATGCTGGGCCTGCGCGGGGTACGCCTCGGCCTGGTCATCCCCGGCCTCTTCACCATGCAGGTACGCGCCATCGCCGAGGCGGCGGCCGACCGGCTGGCCGCCAAGGGCGACCCCCGCGCGGAGATCATGATTCCGCTCGTGGGCACCGTCCAGGAGCTGGAACTGGTCCGCGAGGAGGCCGAAGAGGTCATCGCCGCCGTCGAACGGGAACACGGCACCGAGCTGAAACTGAGCCTCGGCACGATGATCGAACTGCCCCGCGCCGCGCTGACCGCCGGACAGATCGCCGAGTGCGCCGACTTCTTCTCCTTCGGCACCAACGACCTGACCCAGACCGTGTGGGGCTTCTCCCGCGACGACGTGGAGGCCAGCTTCTTCACCGCCTACCTGGAGAAGGGCATCTTCGGCGTATCGCCCTTCGAGACCATCGACAAGGACGGCGTCGGCGCCCTGGTCCGCGACGCGGCGGCAGCCGGCCGGGCCACCCGGCCCGACCTCAAGCTCGGCGTGTGCGGCGAACACGGCGGCGACCCCGAATCCGTCCACTTCTTCCACGAGGCCGGCCTCGACTACGTCTCCTGCTCGCCCTTCCGCATCCCGGTCGCCCGCCTGGAGGCAGGCCGCGCCGCCGCCTCCCAGGAGACCACCGGCTGACCGAAGACCCTGCGGCCGGCGCCCCCGGCCGCAGGGCACACCCCTTCCGGGCCCCGACCGCCCCCACCCTCACCGGCGGCCGGTGCCCGGGACCGAGAGGAGGCGGCACCCGTGCGGGGGTGCCGCCTCCTCCACTGCGGGGACGCGTCGGTGTACGGGGCCGCCCTTCGCCGCCCGGCGGCGGCCCCCGGGCGGCAACCGGCGGCGGGCCGGGCTCACACCTGGTGGTAGCGGCGTTCCGGGCGGCCGGTGGTGCCGTAGCGGAGGGTTACGGTCGCTGTGCCGGTGGCGACGAAGTGTTCCAGGTAGCGGCGGGCGCTCACGCGGGAGAGGCCGCTGCGCTCCGCGCACTCGGAGGCCGAGAGGCCCGCCTGCGGCGGGACGGCTTCGAGGGTGCGGCGTACCAGGGCGCAGGTCTGTTCCGTGAGGCCCTTGGGGAGGGTCTGGGGGCGGGTGGCCAGGTCCGCCTCCGGCCGGGCGGGGGCCTGCCGGGCCGCGCCCGGTTCCTCGGGGCCGGGGGAGAAGACGCGGTCCAGCTCGTCCTGGCCGGGGGCGGTCAGCTGGTCGAACTCGCGCCGCTCGGCCGCGTACCGCTCCAGCCGCCGGCTCAGCAGCCGGCCCTCGAACGGCTTGACGACGTACTGGACGGCGCCGCCGTGCCGCGCGGCGCGCACGCTGGCCGTGTCCCGCGCCGCCGTGATCACCAGGACGTCGGGGCCGCCGCCCGGCGCCCCGTCGCCCCGAAGCTCCCGCAGTACCTCCAGGCCGCTGAGGTCCGGCAGGTACAGGTCGAGCAGGACCAGGTCCGGCGTCAGCTCCCGCACCCGCGCCAGCGCCTCGGCGCCGCTGTGCGCGACCCCGGCGACCTCGAAGCCGGGTACCCGGGAGACCAGCGTGCTGTGGAGTCGGGCCACCATGAAGTCGTCGTCCACGACCAGTACGCGGATCATGCGGACGCTCCGTAGCGGACGCCGGTCAGCTGTTCGGAGGCCGCCCACAGCCGTTCGGCCGCCGCGTCGCTGCGGGTCCACGGCGCCCGCCACGCGGGGGCGGGGCCGCCGCGCCAGGCCAGGATCCGGGGACCGGTGAAGGAGTCCGGGGCGACCTCGGGCGCCGTCGCGGCGTACAGCGTCGGCAAGGCGCCCCCCTCGGCGGACTGGGCCACCATCCGGTTGCCCGCGCGCACCACCCGCTCGGCGGCCTTTCTGCCCTCCATCCGGACACCCTCCGTCTGGAGATTGGTGGACGCGTATCCGGGGTGCGCCGCCGCCGCGACCAGCGGGGTGTCGGCCATCCGGTGCGCCAGTTCGCGGGTGAAGAGCAAGTTGGCCGTCTTGGAGCGGGCGTAGGCGATCCAGCGCCGGTAGGCGCCCTCGCTGTTCAGGTCGGCGATGTCGATGTTGGCCAGGACGTGGAGCCCGCTGGAGACCGTCACCACGCGGGGGGCCGGGGCCGCGAGCAGCCGCTCCAGCAGCAGGCCCGTGAGCGCGAAGTGCCCCAGGTGGTTGACGCCGAACTGGGACTCGAAGCCGTCCGCCGTCCTGCGGAAGGGCAGCGCCATCACGCCCGCGTTGTTGACCAGCAGATCCAGCCGTCCCTCCGGCAGCTCCTTGACGAAGCCGCTCACCGAGGCCAGGTCGCCCAGGTCCAGCCGGCGCAGTTCGGTGCGCTCCTCGGCCTCCGGCAGCTCGCGCACCAGCCGCTCCCGCGCCCGGGCACCGCGCTCCTCGCTGCGGCACGCCAGCACGACGCGCGCCCCGCGCCGGGCCAGCTCCCGGGCCGTCACGTACCCGATCCCGCTGTTGGCGCCGGTCACGACCGCGGTGCGTCCGCTCTGGTCGGGGATGTTCCGCGCTGTCCAGGCCATCGCTCCGCCCTGCTCCTCGCCTCGGTGCCGCTGTACGGCCATCCTGCTGTGCAGGCTAGCCACCCGCCCGGTGGCGGTCGAGGCCGGCCGCTCGGGCGGGGGGCCGAGCCGGAGGTGGCGGCTCTAGGCTGCCCCCATGACCGCGACCCATGAAGCCGCCGCCGAGACCTCCACGCCCCGGGTACTGCTCCTGCACGGCCCCAACCTCAACCTGCTGGGCGAGCGGGACGCCGCCACGTACGGCAGCACCACACTCCGGGACGTCGAGGAGCGCACCACGGCGCTCGGCAGGGAACTGGGCGCCGAGGTGCGCTGTGCGCAGAGCAACAGCGAGGGCACCCTCATCGACCTGATCCACGGCACCCGGGCCGGTGACAGCGGCATCGTCTTCAACCCCGGCGCTTACGCGCACTACAGCTACGCGCTGCGCGACGCGATCGAGGCCGTGGCGGGGCTGGGGATCCCGTGTGTCGAGGTGCACATCTCCAATGTGCACGCCCGCGAGCCCTTCCGGCACACCTCGGTCACCGCGCCCGTGTGCCAGGGCATGGTCTCCGGGCACGGCGTCTTCGGCTACGAGCTGGCGCTCCGCTCCGTGCTGCACCGTGTCGCGGAGTGGTCGCTCCGGTGAATGGGCGGCACGAGCGGCGCGGCCGGCCGGCCGCGCCGCCGCGGGGGGCGTTCACTCCGTGTCGGTGCCCGTCACGGCCGTCAGCAGGAACACCGAGTCCTCCAGCGCGAGCACCCCGTGCCGAAGCTGCGGGATGCGCTGGATCTGGCCGGTGCCGATGTCCTGGTCCGCCGTCCCCTCGGTGAGCCGCACCCGCCCTTGGAGGACGTGGATGCTGGCCGCGGGGGGAGTGTTGTGCTCTTCCAGGGACGAACCGGACCTCAGCGCGATCACCGATTGCCGCAGGGGCCCGTCGTGCAGGAAGAGGTACGCGCTGATGCCGTGCGGGTTCTTCTTCGCCAGCGTCAGGTGCTCGGCCGCCAGTGCGCTCACATCATCCATGCCTCCATCCTCTCCCGCACCACACATGACGCAAGTGGGCGACCGGGTGTATGGGGCGACCGTGTGCGGCCCCGGTCGCGAACCGCGTACCGGCCCAGCCGCGCAGCCCGCGCCCTCCGAGGTCAGCTGTCTTCGGAGAACGGGCCCGGCGAACGACCGGATACGGGGGACGGAACTCCGCTGTCGGCCGTAGAAGTGCTCCCGGAAATGAGGCAGCCCATTCTCATGGTTCATGGGAGAACCGTCGTCTCCTCTGCTTACGCTCAACACCGGTTCCCTTCGTACAGATTCGTTGTACGAGTTCAGCACCGGTCAGCCTTGGGCCGGTTGGGGGAGAGACACCGTCATGCCGCCGAAGAAGCGCCCCAAGGACGACATCCTGGATACCAAAGGAGCGTTGTCCGTCGCTGTGGAGAACATGCCGGAGGTGGACAAGTACCCGTTGTGGGCCGAGGAGTTCATCGACCGCGAACAAGAGGCCATCGTCATCTCTTCGTACGAGACCAGGTGATCCCCGGCCTCTTGCAGACCGGGGACCACGCTCAGGCCGTCTTCACCTCGCGGGTGCCGCGGTTCCACGAGGAGGAGATCGCACAAAAAGTGGCCGCTCGGATGGAACGGCAGCACATCCTGCACCGTAAGGCTCCGCCGACCAGCAGTTTCGTTCTTTCCGAGGGGCTGGTACGCACTCGGCTCGGAGGGCGTGAGGTCTGGCGCGAGCAGCTGCGGCACCTGCTCCGGCGCACAGACATCCCGGGGCTCACCATCCAGATCATGCCTTTCGATCGGCCGACCCATGGAAGCCTCACCGGCCCGTTCGTTCTGAGGACCACCGGACCCGTGGATCTGGCGTGGTTCAAGTCCAGTTACAGCGGCGAAGAGGGCGGCAATTGCCTCGAAGTCGCTTATGACTGGTACAAGTCGAGCTGAAGCGGCGAAGAGGGCGGGGGATGCGTGGAGGTCGCCACCTGCCCGAACGCTCAGGTTCACATTCGGGACTCCAAAGACCCCAGCGGTCCGACCCTCGCGCTCTCCCCCGCCACCTGGGCGCGGTTCACCGCGTACGCCGCGCACCGTCCGTAGGGTTCCTGCGCGGAAGGCGACGGCACCCGGCGGCACCTCTCTCCTTTTCCGTCACCCCCTTGGGGGGTGACGGATTCGCACCACCCTCCCGTGCCCCCGGACCACGAACGTGATCACGCGCGCGCTCACCCGCCGAACTGCGCCAGCACGCCCATGAGTTCGCGTACGCGGGGGTGGACCGGGCCCAGGGTGCGGCGATAGCCCTCGATCGCGTCGCGCAACAGCGGCAGTGCCTCCGCGGTGCGGCCCTGGTTGGCCTTCATCGCCGCCAGGTCCGTCTGCACGCCGAGGGTCGCGACATGCCGGGGCCCGTGGACCCGCCGGTAGCCGTCCAGGACCTGGGCGATCTGTGCCTCGGCCTCGGCGGTGCGGCCGAGGGAGTTGAGCACGACGGCGTGGTTGTGCCGGGAGCGCCAGGTGTCGGGGTGGTCGGGGCCCTGCCGGCGTGAGCGTTCCGCGACCAGTTCCCGGTACATCGTCAGTGCCTCGGCATGTCTGCCCTGGTGGATGAGTACGGCGGCGAGATTGTGCCGCACGTTCAAGGACAGTTCACCGGCCGCGTCGGCCGCGTCGGCCAGGATCTGCTGGTACATGCGCTCGGCCTCGGCGAGCCGCTCGGGGGTGCCGCGTAACGCTCCCGCCAGGACGTTCCTGCTCTTCAGGGTGTCCGGGTGGGTGGCGCCGAAGGCGCGGACGCGGCGGGCTGCGGTGTCGCGCATCAGCCCCTCCGCCTCCTCATGGCGGCCGAGGTCGAGCAGGGTCCGTGCCAGGTTCGAGGCGATCTGGAGCGTCTGGGCGTCGTCCGGGCCGCGCAGCCGCTCCCAGCCGGAGAGCGCCTCGCGCAGCCGGGGTTCGGCGGGTGCGGGGTTGCCGCTGTCCTGGAGGAGCCGGGTGAGGTCGTTCAACGCCAGCAGCCGGTTTTCCTGGTCGTCGGCGCGGGCGGCGACCAGCCAGTCCAGCAGCTCGATCGCGTCGTCGAGCCGGTCGGGAAGCTCGCCCAGGGTCACCGCGTACACGTGCAGCGCGTGCAGCGTCTCCGGATGGTGCAGGCCGAGAGTCTTGCGCTTGGACTCGAAGTCGAGCCCCTGGTAGCTCTCGGGGTTCAGCCTCAGCTTCACATTGACGCGCGTCGCCTCACCCGGCCGCTCGGTCACCTCGACTTCCGCGCTGCCGAAGTCGGCCTCGTAGTGCTCGGTCGTGTCGTGCTCGGTCGTGTTCGACGTCCGCGTCTTCGCCGTCGTGTTCTTCTTCTTACGGAACACCTTGCCGCCGCCCCTCGCAGCCGTACCCCGCCCGCCGTGGAACCGGTCGCCGTGGAACCGGCCGTCCTTCATTGTCGGGTACGGCTCACTGCCCGGAACAGAGATGCGCGGCCCACAAAGTCGGGGTTCTGGCGAAGCGCTCGCGGCAGTGGCGCACGGCGTGGTGCAGCGCGGTCGCGACATCCTCCCCGGCGGCGAGGCGCTCGTGCAGTTCGACGGCGACCAGCCGCGCGACCCGGTCGTTGACCCGCCACAGGGTGCCGACGACCTGCGGGTACCCGGCGAGCTGGAAGGCCGATACCAGATGCAGGCTCTCGTCCGGGATCTGCTGGGTACCCAGTGAGGTCTCGCACGCGGACAGTACGGCGAGCCGGGCGCCGGTCAGGTCGAGGGCGGAGACGTCGAGGATGGACAGGGGGCCGTCGTGCAGCAGCAGATGACCGGCCGAGGGGTCCTCGGGGTCGCTCGCCGCGTGGCACGCGAAGTGCGCCGAGGTGTGTGACTGCAGTGCGTTCCGCACCGAATCGACCGTCGCCGCCGCTCCGTTCAGCCGCGTGGCCGGGGCCAGTTCCGCGATCGTGGCGGCCTCCCGTGCCACGCCGCGCAGCGCCGTCGCGCCGGGTGCGTCCTGGACCGCCACGATCACCAGGCCGTCCGCCGGGCGATCCGCCGGGCCGCTCGCCGGGCTGCCCACCGGTCGGCCGTCGCCGGCCCGCTCCTGGCGGATTCTGGCGTGCCGCAGCGCCCGCAACGTCGGCGTGTAGCACGAGATCACGCGGTCCAGGACCGTCGCCGTGCCCGGAAAGCGGCCGGCCGCGTGGACCGGGAGCAGCGCCAGGCGCCCCACCGGCGACCACCACACCCGCGGCCAGCCACCGGAGCCCGATCCCCCAGCGGGCACAGCGGGCGCGGAGGTGTGGCCGAGGTGTCGCAGTACGGGTTCGGCGATGGCGTCCCACAGCCACCCCAGCACCTGGGTGACGGCGGACTGCGCTGCGGCCTCGCCCTGCCCCGGCCGGGTCGAGGCGTCCAGCGCGGCGCCGAACGCGGCGGACCGCTCGGCCACGGACTCCGGTGTCACCTCCGGCAGTCCGACCGTGGTGACGCCCGAGGGCCGGACGATCAGGGCGTCGCTGCGCAGCCGGCTCACGTTGATCAGCACCACCGGCCCCCGCGCCGCGCACGCGGCCAGGTCGGCGAAGTCCGGCGGGGCGAGGAAGTCCGCGAACCCCGGTATCGCGCGCGCCTCCTCCAGCAGGTGCCGCAGCAGGATGTCCGTGTCGTAGCGCTGGTCGGCCGCCGCGCCCCTCGGCTGCCGCGCGGACGGGGGCAGCCGCTCGAACGCGTCCTTGAGCCGTTCGGCGAGCCCCGGCGCCACGGCGCGCAGCCGGGAGAGGTCGCTGCGGCTTTGCAGCACCTGGCCGCCGAGCACGCCACGGCCGAGTTCGAGCAGCCGTACCGCCGTCTCGGGGTCCCCGGCCCACAGGGCGCCCGCGGCGGCGTCGGCGGCGAGGCCGTCGAGTTCGGCCAGCACGCGCTGCTGGTCGGCGCGGGCCAGCCGGCGCGGCACGAGCAGCGGCAGCAGGCCGACCGCGAACGCGTAGGCGTCGCGGGCCGGGTGCCACTGCCCGGCCCGCGCATGGGTGTCCGCCCACGCGCGGGCGGCTCGGATCCGCACCAGGGGCCGCGCGGCCTCGTTCTGAGCCGCCTCCCGGTAGGCGTGGCCCGCCGAGGCGAGAACCCCGGGGTCCGCGGTGCCGGACGTGTGCTGGGACTCGTACTGGGCGTACAGCGCGTCCCCGTAGTTGATCTGGACCTCGCCGCGCCGGGCCGAGTCGTGCGCCGTCGCCCGGACGGCGCTGCCGAGAGCGGTCACGGCACGGCGGATCGCCGCCGGATCGCCGCCGAGCTGGTGGGCGGCCAGCCAGGTACGGCCCAGATTGCCCAGCGCCACCGCGTGGTTCTGGTCCTCATACGGCGTCGAGTCGACGACTTCGCCGAACGCGGCGGTGGCCGCCGCGAGGTCGGCGCGGCCCGCGCGGTCCGCCAGCCCCCTGTGCAAGAAGCGCGTGTGGTGGATCAGCCCCAGCAGCAGCGGGATGGTGGCCCGATGGCTGCCCTTGCCGCGCGCGGCGGTGCCGATCGCCACGGCGTCGTCCAGCAGGGCGGTCTCACCGGTCTGTTCGACGAGTTCGTGCACGGCGATCAGGTAGTTCTCGCAGCGGTTGCCCCACGAGCGGGTGTCGGTCCCGGTCGCCGCGAGCACTTCGCGCAGCAGGGCCACGCCCTCCCGCAGCGCCCCGATGTCGTTGGTGTGCGCGCCGCGCTCCCGCAGTGCGGCGGCGAGGCCGGTCTTGCGCTCCAGCAGGATGTCCGAGGGATCGGGCGTGCCCGCCACCGCCGTCCGCAGATACCGGATGGCGCGCTCCCGTACGGACTCGTCCCCGGTGCGTTCCGCCGAGAGCTGGAGCACGTTGCCCAACTCGCAGATCCGCAGGGCGTAGTTCGGGTCATCGGGCGGTGTGGCCCGGACGCTGCGCGTCAGGACGGCGGCCGAGTCGCGGAGCGCGGCGAAATCGTCGGTCAGGGTGTACCGCAGGGACAGGGCGCGGCCCCGTACGAACTGCGCGGCCGGCTCGCCCGGCAGCCGGGACATCGACTCGATCGCGTCGTCGAGGAAGGCGGGGTCGGCGTGGTGCTCGGCCAGCAGGATGAGCGTGTCCGCCCGCATCATCGTCACCAGGAACCGGTCCTCCTCCGCCAGCTCCGGCAGCGCCTCGCCGAGCCGGGCCAGCGCCTCGTGCAGCGCGGAGACATCGCCGAACCACTGGAAGTGGTCCAGCAGCAGTGCGCTCAGGTTGGCCATGAGCGGGTGCCGGATGGGGTGGTGCGGCGTGTACCCGAGGGCGGCGCGCAGCTGTGCGATGCCCTCCAGCAGGTCGGCGGGCTCACCCGTGTACCGGTGGCGGTCGCGCAGCCCCATGGCCAGGTCGCTCATCGCGTTCACCGAACCTTCGGCGGCCAGGCCGCGGTTCCGCTCGATGTCGGCATCGAAGGGTGTCCAGGTCACGTCACGAGACTATCCCCGCGCGCGTGAACGCCGGTCAACTACCGGTATCGGGCGGGCATTTGGCGGCTGCCGGGGATGCGAGGGACCCGGGCCCCGGCGGCGACGGGCCCGGGTCGGCGGCGACGGTCCCGCGCCGGACGGTGACGGACCCGCTCCGGTCCCGATGGCCCCGCGCCGGGCAGTGGCGACCCCGCGCCGCACGGTGCCGCACGGCGCCGGACCGGACCCGCGCCGCCCATCGGGCAGACTGCCGGGGTGACGTACGAAGAGCGGCCCTCCAGGGTGCCGGGAGCCGTGGTGTGGTGCCGGGGCGCGGCGCCGCCCGGCACCCGCGGGCGGGTCCTGCCGGACGGCTGCATGGATCTGCTGCTGTGGGACGGGGAACTGGTCGTCGCCGGCCCCGACACCCACGCCTTCGAGAGCGTGGAACGCCTCGGCGAGCCGGTGACGGGGCTGCGCCTGCCCCCGGGCGCCGGTCCGCGCGTCTTCGGCGTACGGGCCCACGAACTGCGCGACCAGCGCGTGCCGTTGGCCGCCGTGTGGTCCGGGCGCGAGGTGCGGGAGCTGTCAGCCCGGGTAGCGGGCGCCGCCGACCCGGCGACCGCGCTGGAGGCGGTGGCCCGCCGCCGCCTGCGCGCCTACGAGCGCGCGGCGCCCGACCCCCGGGAGGCCGCGCTCACGGACGCGGTCGTGGCGGCGCTGCGCCACGGCATGAGCGTGGCCCAGGTCGCGGCGCGCGTGGGGCTGAGCGAGCGCCAGTTGCACCGGCGCTGTCTGGACGCGTTCGGATACGGCGCGAAGACGCTGGCCCGGATCCTGCGCCTGCGGACCGCCCTGCGCCTGGCCACCGCCGGTACCCCGCTGGCCACCACCGCGCTGCGCGCCGGCTACGCCGACCAGGCCCACTTCGCCCGCGAGGTCAAATCCCTGGCGGGGGTACCGGTGACGGAGCTGACGCGTCCCCCCGCCCCCCGCCCGGAGCGGTGAGAGCGGGGCCGGCGGCGAACTCGGGCGGGTACGGCTCCGCGTTCGGGCGGGGAGGGGGGACGACTGCGGCTGCGGGCTCAGGAGCGGGGTGCGAACAGATCGACGCCGTTGCCGTCCGGATCGTGGACCACCGCGTAACGCTGGCCCCAGTCCGCGTCCCAGGGCGCCATCGCGCCCTCGTACCCGGCGCCGGTCAGCTCGCCGTAGAGCTTGTCCACCTCGGCGGGGGAGTCGCACAGGAAGGCCAGGCTGATCCGGCCGGCCGCGCGCGGCGGAGGCGTCCAGTCCGGGGTGAAGGAGCGCACGGTCTCCTCGGTGTCCCAGGCGATCCGCGTGCCGCCGGGGGTGGTGGCCTCGACATGGGGCAGTTCCTCGGCCCCGGCGGGAATGTCCAGGCCCAGGCGCCGGTAGAAGGCGAGGCTCGCGGCCAGGTCCGAGGTGAGGAGGCCGATGAGGTCGAATCGCGGTGTCATACCGACATCGTGGCCGTCCCCGGCGCCGTGGTCTTGAACGAATCGGACGCCGCGCGCGCACCGCCCCCGCCGCAGGCGGATACGGACACGGACAGACACGGGCCCGGGCACAGACGGGCGCGGTCCGGGGCATGGATCCGCGGGGGTCCGGACGCGGATACGCGCGGATACGGTGCGCCCATGGCCGAGATTGTGACCGTCTTGACGACCACCGACTCCGAGGAGGACGCCCGCGAGCTGGCCGCGGGCGCCGTCGAACGCCGCCTGGCGGCCTGCGCACAGCTCAACGGGCCCGTCACCTCGGTCTACCGCTGGGAGGGCGAGATCCGGACCGACCCGGAGTGGCAGGTGCTGCTGAAGACGAGCGCCGCCCGCTACCCGGCTCTGGAGTCGTACCTGCGCGAGGCGCACGGCTACGACGTCCCCGAGATCATCGCCACGCCCGTCACCCAGGGCAGCGCCGACTACCTCGCGTGGGTGGTGGCCGAGACCGGAGCGGGGGCCGGAGAGACCCCGACCGAGGCCCCGGACTGAGGCCCCGGGCGGAGGGCCGGGCGTCCGGAAAGAGGGCGGCGGCGTCACCCCGGGCGCCCCCTGCGGTTACGGTCGGCGTATGCACGGCACGTACGGCACCCCCGCACCGGACGCCGCGGACAGCGCGCCCGGACCCTGCTACGCGCCCTCCGACACCGAGCGCTGGGTGCCCGAGCCGGACAAGCGTCCCGGCCGTACGGCCTTCCAGCGCGACCGCGCCCGCGTGCTGCACTCGGCGGCGCTGCGCCGCCTCGCCGGCAAGACGCAGGTCGTCGCGCCCGGCTCCAGCAGCTCCGCCTGGGACGCCACCCCGCGCACCCGGCTGACCCACTCCCTCGAATGCGCCCAGGTCGGGCGCGAGCTGGGCGCGGCCCTGGGCTGTGACCCCGACCTGGTGGAGGCGGCCTGCCTGGCGCACGACCTGGGGCACCCGCCGTTCGGGCACAACGGGGAGGCCGCGCTCAGCGAGATCGCCGCCCCGGCCGGCGGCTTCGAGGGGAACGCGCAGTCGCTGCGGCTGCTGACCCGGCTGGAGCCCAAGCGCTTCTCGGCCGAGCCCGGCGGCCAGGCCCACGTCGGGCTCAACCTGACGCGGGCCGCGCTGGACGCCGCCACCAAGTACCCCTGGCGGCGCGGCGAGCGGCCCGGCGAGCCCGGCTCGCCCAAGTTCGGCGTCTACGAGGAGGACCTGCCGGTCTTCCGCTGGCTGCGCACGGGAGCCCCCGAGGGGCGGCGCTGCTTCGAGGCGCAGGTCATGGACTGGTCCGACGATGTGGCCTACTCCGTGCACGATGTCGAGGACGGCATACGCGCCGGACACCTCGACCCCCGGCTGCTGCTGTCCGCACCCGAGCGGAGCGACGTGTTCGACGTCGCCGCGGCCCGCTACGCGCCGGGCGCCGGGGAGGGCGAGCTGTCGGCCGCGCTCGACCGGCTGCTGGAGCAGGACTGGTGGCCGCACTTCCACGACGGCTCGGCGCTGGCCCAGGCCCGGCTCAAGGACGCCACCAGCCAGCTCATCGGCCGCTTCTGCCTGGCCGCCGAGGCCGCCACGCGCGCCGCGTACGGGGCCGGACGGCTCACCCGGTACGCGGCGGAGCTGGTCGTGCCCGAGGACGTCCGCCTGGAGTGCGCCGTCCTCAAGGCGGTGGCCGACCGGTATGTGATGCAGCGGCCCGACCTGGAGCGGCTGCGGGCCGAGCAGCGGATCGTCATCGAGGAGCTGGCCGAGGCCCTGCTCGCCCGGGCACCCGAGGGCCTCGACCCGCAGTTCGCGGCGCTCTATTCGGAGGCCACGGCAGCGGCGGACGCCTCTGGGACCCCGGCGGCCTCGGAGGCCGCCGAAGCCGGGTCCGGGGCCCGGACGGAGGACGCGGCGCGGCTGCGGGTGGTCGTCGATCAGATCTCGTCGCTGACCGATGTCTCGGCCCGCTCCTTGCACAGGGCGCTGACAGTCCTGTGAGCACCGCGTCCGCCGCCGATCCGGCCGGCCACCCCGCCGCCGCCCGTCCCGGGACGGAACCTGCCGTGGCACCCGCGCGTCCCTTCCCCTCTCTTCCTCCCTCTTCCCGCGCCCCTACCGATGCGGGACGCTCACCTGTGGACGACGGGGGAGAGCCGCACGGGCCTCATGGACTGATGGACTCATGGACCGCACGGACGCACCACCAGCACAGCCGAACAGCACAGCCCACCGGGGGCAGCGTCATCGAGGAGGCTTCAAGTGGTCGACGCACACCGTACGTTCGTCATCGTCGGAGGGGGGCTGGCCGGGGCGAAAGCCGCCGAAACCCTGCGCGCGGAGGGTTTCACCGGCCGCGTCATCCTGATCGGTGACGAGCGCGACCATCCCTATGAGCGCCCCCCGCTCTCCAAGGGCTATCTCACCGGTTCGGACGAGCGCGACAGCGTTTTCGTGCACGAGCCCGCCTGGTACGCGGGCGCCGACATCGAGCTGCACCTGGGACAGCCGGCGGTGCGGCTCGACCGGGAGAACAAGGCCGTCAGCCTGGGCGACGGCACCCGCGTCCACTACGACAAGCTGCTGCTGGTCACCGGGGCCGAGCCGCGGCGGCTGGAGGTGCCCGGCACGGACCTGGCCGGGGTCCACCACCTGCGCCGGCTCGCGCACGCCGACCGGCTGCGCGGCGTGCTCTCGGCGCTCGGCCAGGAGAACGGCCATCTGGTGATCGCGGGTGCCGGCTGGATCGGGCTGGAGGTGGCGGCTGCCGCGCGCTCCTACGGCGCCGAGGTCACCGTCGTCGCGCCCTCGCCCACCCCGCTCCACAGCGTCCTCGGGCCCGAGCTGGGCGCCCTCTTCGCTGACCTGCACCGCGAGCACGGCGTCCGCTTCCACTTCGGGGCCCGGCTCACCGAGATCGTCGGGGAGGACGGGCTCGTCCACCACGTGCGCACGGACGACGGCGACGAGCACCCGGCCCACGACGTGCTGGCCGCCATCGGCGCCGCACCCCGCACCGCGCTGGCCGAGGCGGCGGGGCTGGAGCTGGCGCCGGGCCCGTCCGGCGGCATCGCCGTGGACGCCGCGCTGCGCACCTCCGACCCCGACATCTACGCGGCCGGGGACGCCGCCGCCGTGCGCCACCCGCTGCTGGGCGAGCGGCTGCGCGTGGAGCACTGGGCCAACGCGCTCAACGGCGGCCCGGCCGCGGCCCGCTCCATGCTGGACCAGGAGGTGTCCTACGACCGGCTGCCGTACTTCTTCTCCGACCAGTACGACCTGGGCATGGAGTACTCGGGCTACGCGCCGCCCGGCTCCTACGACCAGGTGGTGTGCCGGGGCGATGTGGGCAAGCGCGAGTTCGTGGCCTTCTGGCTCCGCGACAACCAGGTGCTCGCCGGGATGAACGCCAACATCTGGGATGTGACCGGCCCCATCCAGGACCTCATCCGCTCCGGCGCGAAGGTCGATCCGCACACGCTGGCCGATCCGGGTGTGCCGCTCGCGTCATTGGGCACCCCGGACGGTGCGGGAGCGGCGGATGCTCCGGGTGCAGCTGGAACAGCATGAGTGACCGCCGGTCCCGTGTGAGGCCCATGTGGCGGCGCCCGGCGGCGCCCGCATAGGCAACCTGTGAGGCCCCCATAGGGCAACATGGGACAAACGGGATAAATTGCTCAGGTGCCGCCCGCGTCCGCGCACGCGGGCGGCGAGCTGAACACGCCGCGAGCGGCGAACGGCGAGCGAAGGACGAGTGAGCGATGGCGAAGCAGACGGTGGCCGAGCAGTTCGTCGACACACTGGTGCGCTCCGGGGTCGAGCGCCTGTACGGGGTGGTGGGCGACAGTCTGAACCCCGTCGTCGATGCCATCCGGCGCAACGCGGCCATCGACTGGGTCCAGGTCCGGCACGAGGAGGCCGCGGCCTTCGCCGCCGGCGCCGAGGCCCAGCTCACCGGCAAGCTCGCCGCCTGCGCCGGCTCCTGCGGCCCCGGCAACCTGCACCTGATCAACGGGCTGTTCGACGCACACCGCTCCATGGCCCCCGTGCTGGCGCTGGCCTCGCACATCCCCAGCAGCGAGATCGGCACCAGCTTCTTCCAGGAGACCCACCCGGACCGGCTGTTCACCGAGTGCAGCCACTACAGCGAGCTGATCTCCACCGAGCAGCAGATGCCCCGGGTCCTCCAGACGGCCATTCAGCACGCGGTCGGCCGGCGGGGCGTCAGCGTCGTCGCCCTCCCCGGTGACATGGCCGCCCGGCCCGCGCCCGACAGCCCCGAACACGCGCTGGTCGCCTCCCGCCCCCGGGTCCGCCCAGCGGACGCGGAGGTGGACGCGCTGGTGCGGATGATCGACGCGTCGGAGAAGGTCACCCTCTTCTGCGGCGCGGGCACGGCCGGGGCGCACGAGGAGGTCATGGAGTTCGCCGAGCGCCTCAAGTCCCCGGTGGGCCACGCGCTGCGCGGCAAGGAATGGATCCAGTACGACAACCCGTACGACGTGGGCATGAGCGGGCTGCTGGGCTACGGCGCCGCCTACGAGGCCACCCACGAGTGCGACCTGCTGATCCTGCTGGGCACCGACTTCCCGTACAACGCCTTCCTGCCCAAGGACTGCAAGATCGTCCAGGTCGATGTGCGCTCCGAGCACCTCGGCCGCCGCACTCAGCTCGACCTCGCGGTCTGGGGTGACGTCCGCGAGACGCTGCGCTGCCTGACCCCACGGGTGCGGCCCAAGACGAGCCGCGCCTTCCTCGACCGGATGCTCAAGAAGCACGCCGACGCGCTGGAAGGCGTCGTCAGCGCCTACACCCGCAAGGTCGAGAAGCACACGCCCATCCACCCCGAGTACGTCGCCTCCATCCTGGACGAGGAGGCATCCGCCGATGCCGTCTTCACCGTGGACACCGGCATGTGCAACGTGTGGGCGGCCCGCTACCTGACGCCCAACGGGCGCCGCCGGGTGATCGGCTCCTTCAGCCACGGCTCCATGGCCAACGCCATGCCGCAGGCCATCGGCGCCCAGCTCACCGACCGGGACCGGCAGGTCATCTCCATGTCGGGCGACGGCGGCTTCGCCATGCTGATGGGCGAGTTCCTCACACTCGTGCAGTACGACCTGCCGGTCAAGGTCGTGCTGTTCAACAACTCCTCGCTCGGCATGGTCGAGCTGGAGATGATGGTGGACGGCATGCCCGCCTATGGGACGAACAACCGCAATCCGGACTTCGCGGCGCTGGCCCAGGCGGCAGGGGCGCACGCGGTGCGCGTCGAGAAGCCGAAGCACCTGCGCGGCGCTCTTCGGGATGTGCTGGCGCACAAGGGGCCCGCGCTGCTCGATGTGGTGACGGATCCCCACGCGCTCTCCCTGCCGCCGAAGATCACCCGCGAGCAGGTGAGCGGGTTCGCCCTGTCGGCGGGGAAGACGGTGCTGGCGGGGGGCGTGGGGCGGATGGTGCAGATGGCTCGGTCGAACCTTCGGAATGTGCCTCGGCCCTAGTGCGGACGGCCTTGGGGGGCTGGGAAGGGGGTGCCGCTTTGTGTGCGTTGCGGGGTGCGGGTGCGCTGTGGCTGGTCGCGCAGTTCCCCGCGCCCCTTTCGGGGCTCCGTTCCTCGCGCTCCTTTCGGGGCTGGTCCCCTCGGGAGTGGGGGGTCGGGTGGGCGCCGTAGACTTTGTTCGTGGCTGGCAGGATCAATGACGAGGACGTGAAGGCGGTCAGGGACGCGGTCCCGATCGACTCCGTCGTGTCCGAATACCTCCAGCTGCGCAACGCGGGGGGCGGCAATCTCAAGGGTCTGTGTCCCTTTCATGATGAGAAGTCCCCCTCTTTCCATGTCAGCCCCAGCAAGGGGTTTTTCCACTGCTTCGGCTGCCAGGAAGGCGGCGACACGCTCGACTTCGTGATGAAGGTCGATCACCTGTCCTTCTCCGAGTCCGTCGAGCGGCTCGCCGCCCGCGCCGGGATCACCCTGCGCTACGAGGAGGGCGGATACGGGCGCGCCTCCCAGCAGGGGGAGCGCACCCGGCTGGTGGAGGCACACAAGGTCGCGGCCCGGTTCTACACCGAGCAGCTCGACGGGCCCGAGGCCGAGATCGGGCGGCGGTTCCTGGCCGAGCGGGGGTTCGACCAGGCGGCGGCCCAGCACTTCGGCGTCGGGTACGCGCCCGCCGGGTGGGACCACCTGGTGCGCTATCTGCGCGGGCAGGGCTTCAGCGACAAGGAGCTGACGCTCTCGGGTCTGGCCCAGGAGGCGCGCAACGGCCGGCCCATCGACCGCTTCCGGGGCCGGCTGATGTGGCCCATCCGGGACATCACCGGGGACGTCGTCGGCTTCGGCGCCCGCAAGCTGCGCGAGGACGACCAGGGGCCGAAGTACCTGAACACCCCCGAGACGCCCATCTACCGCAAGTCCCAGGTGCTGTACGGCATCGACCTGGCCAAGCGCGAGATCGCCAAGGCCAACCGCGCCGTCGTGGTCGAGGGCTACACCGATGTGATGGCCTGTCACCTCGCGGGGGTGCCCCTCGCCATCGCCACCTGCGGGACCGCCTTCGGCGGCGAGCATGTGAAGATCCTGCGCCGGGTGCTGATGGACAACAGCCAGTCGGAGGTGGTCTTCACCTTCGACGGGGACGCGGCCGGGCAGAAGGCCGCGCTGCGCGCCTTCGAGGACGACCAGAAGTTCGCCGCGCGCACCTCCATCGCCGTCACCCCCGGCGGCATGGACCCCTGTGACCTGCGCCTCGCCCAGGGCGACGAGGCCGTGGGCAAGGTCATCGAGAGCCGCGCGCCGCTCTTCCGGTTCGCGATGCGCTCGATCGTGGACCGGCACAACCTCGATACGGCGGGCGGCCGTTCGGCCGCGCTGGAGGAGGCGGCGCCCGTCATCGCCCAGATCAAGGACGGCGGCGTCCAGCACGAGAGCGCTGTCGAGCTGGCCGGGCTGCTGGGCATCGTGGACGAGCAGTTCGTGGTGCGCCGCGTCGCGCAGCTCGCCCGCTGGGCGCGCGAGCGCGGCGGCTCGCCCGCACGGGGGGAGCGCGGGCCGCGCACGCCCGAGGGGGGGCCACGGTCGGCCCACTCGGGCCAGGCGCCGGTGACGCCGCGCGGACCCGATCTGAACCTGCGCAGCCCCGCGCACCGCGTCGAGCGGGAACTGCTGAAGCTGGCGCTTCAGCGGCCGGAACTGGTCTCGCCCGCCTTCGACGCGTACGGGGCCGATGAGTTCACCGCCCCGCCGTACGCCGTCGTGCGCCAGGCCGTCGAGGCCGCGGGCGGCGCCGAGGCGGGTGCGGGTGACAGCGGCTATCTCGCCCGGGTGCGCGAGGCGGCACCGGATGACGGGGTGCGCTCCCTGGTCACCGAACTGGCCGTCGAGCCGCTGCGCAGCGCCCGCAACCGGGAGCCCGACGCGGCGTACGCGGGCGAGCAGTTGGTCGCGGTGCGCCGGGCCGCCGTCAACGCCCGCATCTCCGATCTGGAGGGGGCAGCGCGGCGGCTGGAGGCCCGTCAGGACATCGAGCAGTCCTCCGCCGTACGGCAGCAGATCTGGACGCTCCAGCAGTACGGCATCGCGCTGCGCGAGCGCGGCGCGGCGGCCCTTTGACGCGGGCCCGGGGGCCGTAGCGGGCGGGTGGCGTGGCTCAGGGGCGGGGGGTGCCGCCGGTGTCGGTGGCCGCGAAGTCGGGGATGTCGGCGGTGAGCAAGCCCTCGGCGGCGCCTTCGAGGAGCGTGGCCGTCTCGACGGACCGGGGCAGCATGGTCTTCTCGTAGGCGCGCAGTGCGTCCTCGACGGTGGCGGCGTGCGCGAGGGCGAGGGCGAGTTCGGCGGCGTCGAGCATGGCGAGGTTGACCCCGACGCCGAGCGGGGGCATGAGGTGGGCGGCGTCGCCGAGCAGGGTCACCGTCGAGCTGGGCTCCCAGGTGTGCGGGACGGGGAGGGCGAAGAGCGGGCGGTCGGTGTAGCGGCCGTCGTTGTCGGCGACCATCTGGCGCATGCGTGGCGACCAGTGCGCGTAGTCCGCCAGCAGCCGGGCGCGGATGCCGTCGGTGTGATCGGGGTTCTCGGTGCTCAGGCCGCTCGCGGTGATCCAGTCGGCGGGGGCCCGGCGGATGAGGTGGACGCGGATGTGGTTCCCGCTGTCGCGCTGGGCGAACAGGCCGCGCTCGCCGTCCGCTGCGGCGGCGCCGCCCTGACCGACGAGTTCGGCGATGCCGGGGTGCCGGTTCTCGACGTCGGAGAACCGGGCCTCCAAGAAGGTGATTCCGGTGTACTCGGGGACGGCGGGGGAGACGGCCGGGCGCACCCGGGAGAAGGCGCCGTCGGCGCCGATGACCAGATCGGCCTCGGCGCTCGTGCCGTCGGCGAAGTGCAGCCGGCGTGGCCCGCTGTCCGGTCCGCCGACGGTCTTGAGGGCCTGGCCCCACTGCACGGTGCCCGGCTGGAGGGAGTCGAGCAGCAGGTCGCGCAGCTGACCGCGGTCGATCTCCGGCTTGAAGAGGTCATCGGGCTCCGGGACCGTGCGGGCCAGCACCGTGCCGTCGGGGCTCAGTTGGCGCATCTCCTGCCCTTCGGGGCGGGCCAGCTGGAAGAACGCGTCGAGCAACCCGGCCTCGCGCAGGGCGAGTTGGCCGTTGTCGGCGTGAAGGTCGAGGGTGCCGCCCTGGTTGCGCGCGTCGGGCCCGGCCTCGCGCTCGTGGACGGTGACGGCGATGCCGTGCCGCTGGAGGACGCGGGCGCAGGTCAGCCCGCCGGGGCCGGCGCCTATGACGCTGATGCGGGCGCGGCCGGGTGCTGGGGAGTTCATGGGTTTCCTCTCGTCGGCTCAGCCGGTCCCGGCTCAGCGTCTGGGCTGGGCTGCTGGGCTGGGCTGGGCTGGGTGCCTGGGCTGGGCTGGGTGCCTGGGCTCGGCGCCTGGGCGCGGTTCGGTGGCCCGGGGTGTCCAGAAAAGCAGAGTCGATAAAAAAGTGCAACGAGTCAACTTATTCATGGAGGCAACTTTCGGGTACGCTCGCCCCATGACCGAGCCCCCCGTCGGCCGCCGCGAGCGCAAGAAGGCGGCCACCCGGCAAGCGATCGCCGACGCCGCGCTGCGGCTCTTCCTGGCGCGCGGCTACGACCAGGTGAGCGTCCGCGACATCGCCGAGGCCGCCGACGTGTCGACCACTACCGTCTTCAAGCACTTCAGCGGCAAAGAGGCGCTGGTCTTCGACCGCGACGAGGACCGCGAGTCCCGGCTGATCGCCGCGGTGCGGCAGCGGGCCGCCGGGCAGGGCATTCCCGACGCGCTCCGGGAGCACGTCCTGGAGACCTGGCTGCCGATCGCCGCGCACCCCCAATGGGCCGACTTCGCCGCCCTGATGGAGTCCACGCCGGCGCTTCGCGCGTACGCCGAACGCATGTGGACCCGGCACACCGACGCCCTGGCCGCCGCCATCGCCGAGGAGAGCGGCGCCCGGCGCGACGATCCCGCCTGTGTGGCCCTCGCCCGGTTCGTACTGGAGGTCCCGGCCCTCACGCAGGGCAGTCGGGACCGCCGGGCGGCCGTCGAGGCCGTCTTCGACCTCCTCACCCACGGCTGGCAAGACCCCGCGGGCACCTCCGGCGCCACGGGCCCCACGGATCCCACTGGGCCCGGGAGTTCGTAATGAGGCGTACGCGGTAAGTCACGTTCGGCGTAAAAACTGCCCGCACGACCCTCGTGGCGGCAGTGTGTCGTACCCCACACTGGTGGGCGGTGCCTGAGTCCCCGGCGCGGGGCGGTACCGGCCAGGAGGGGCCGGATTCCCCCGCGGATCCGCACACGACGAACGGGATGGAGCGCGGTCGGGCCGCGGCCGTCCCTGTTTCGCACGCCGCCCCGAACCGGCAGCGATCACACTGGAGGTCGCCCCAGTGCAGACCCGGACCCTGACAACGGCGGGCCCCGCCGCCCCGACAGCCCCAGCCGTGACCCCGCACGCCGCCCCGACCGCTCCTCCCGCGCACTCGGGGCAGCCCCTCGCCGGGCCCTTCGCACCCGAGCCGCTCGCCCCCGGGCCACCCCCGCACCCCGCCCCGCCTCCCTCTCCCGCGCCGGTCGCCGGAACGGTGCCCGAGCACGCGGCCCCCGCCGAGCCGGACTGGGAGGCCCCCGCGCCCCCGCCGCCGCGGGAGTTGCCCGGCAGCGGCCCCTCGGCCGACCTGTTCCGGCAGTATCTGCGCGAGATCGGGCGCATTCCGCTGCTGACGGCGGCCGAGGAGGTCGAGCTGGCCCGCCGCGTGGAGGCCGGGCTGTTCGCGGAGGAGAAGCTCACCCACGCGCCCCGCCTGGAGGGGCGGCTGGCGCTGGACCTCGACCAGCTCGTGGTACGGGGGCGGATGGCCAAGCGCCGTCTCATCGAGGCGAATCTGCGGCTGGTCGTCTCGGTGGCCAAGCGCTATGTGGGCCGCGGCCTGACCATGCTCGACCTCGTGCAGGAGGGCAACCTCGGGCTGATCCGCGCCGTGGAGAAGTTCGACTACGCGCGCGGCTACAAGTTCTCCACCTACGCGACGTGGTGGATCCGGCAGGCCATGTCCCGCGCCCTGGCCGACCAGGCGCGCACCATACGGGTGCCCGTGCACGTCGTCGAACTCATCAACCGTGTGGTGCGGGTGCAGCGCCGGATGCTCCAAGAGCGCGGCTACGAACCCTCGCCCGAAGAGGTCGCCGCCCACCTCGACCTGACGGGGGAGCGGGTCAGCGAGGTGCTGCGGCTGGCCCAGGAGCCGGTCTCGCTGCACGCACCGGTCGGCGAGGAGGACGACGTCAACCTCGGCGACCTCATCGAGGACGGGGACGCGCCCTCACCGGTCGAGTCGGCGGCGTTCTTGCTGCTGCGCGAACATCTGGAGGCCGTGCTCTCCACGCTGGGGGAGCGTGAACGCAAGGTCGTCCAGCTGCGCTACGGGCTCATCGACGGCCGCCCGCGCACCCTGGAGGAGATCGGCCGGCTCTTCGGTGTCACGCGCGAGCGGATACGGCAGATCGAGTCCAAGACCCTCAACAAGCTGCGCGACCACGCGTTCGCCGACCAGCTGCGGGGCTACCTGGACTGACCTCGCGCGCTCGGGCGCCGCCGTGGCGGAGTGAGCCGGCCACGGCGGCGCGCGTGTTGTGTGCGCGGGGTGCGCGCGGTGGGGGAGGGGCGTGAGGCGCTCTTGTCACGCCGTTCGCGCCCTCTCCATAATCACGGCAGCACTCGCGGGCCATGCCACCTCTGACAGCGCGCACCGGAGGGTGTACGTATGCCGTCGCCTGTCATGGACTCGTCACATGTGTCAACCCCCCACGAGAGGAAGTCCGTTGAAGAACACGGTCAAGCACCTCAAGAGAGCCACCGCCCTCAGCGCCGTGGCGCTCGCCGCCTTCAGCCTCAGCCCGTCGGCCGCCTCGGCGGCCCCGGACGACAAGCCCGGTGCGGCGCCGGGCTCGAAGGTCGTCGGCGGAACCCCGGCCGAACAGGGCGAGTTCCCCTTCATGGTCCGGCTGTCCATGGGCTGCGGCGGCTCGCTGCTGACCCAGGACATCGTGCTGACCGCGGCCCACTGCGTGGACGGCAGCGGCAAGGACACCAGCATCACCGCCACCGCGGGCGTCGTCGATCTGGAGGACCCGGCAGCCGTCAAGGTCAACTCCACCGAGATCCTCCAGGCGCCCGGCTACAACGGCACCGGCAAGGACTGGGCCCTGATCAAGCTGGCCAAGCCCATAGACCAGCCCACCCTTCCCATAGCCGGCGACGACTCGCTCAACAGCGGCGACTTCACCATCGCCGGCTGGGGCGCCGACAAGGAGGGCGGCGACCAGCAGCGCTACCTCCTCAAGGCCCAGGTGCCGTTCGTGGACGACGCCACCTGCAAGAGCGCCTACCCCGACCTGGTCGAGGGCGAGGAACTGTGCGCCGGCAAGCTCGACACCGGCGGCGTGGACACCTGCCAGGGCGACTCGGGCGGACCGATGTTCCGCAAGGACGACAGCGGCAACCTCGTCCAGGTCGGCATCGTCAGCTGGGGCGACGGCTGCGCGAGGCCGGGCAAGCCCGGCGTCTACACGGAGGTCAGCACCTTCGCCTCCGACATCAAGGCGGCGGCCGACAAGCTCGGCGGCTGAATCCCTTCCGCCGCGCGGCTCTTTCCTGGTGCTGTGCAGGGGGTGTCCCTGCCTGTGCTTTGCGGGGTGCGGCTGGGCTTCGGGCTGGTCGTGCAGTTCCCCGCGCCCCTTCGGGGCTCGCACTGTGACCGGCCGGCGTGCGCGCCGGCCGGTCACGTCAGTCCACTTCCGCCACCGCCTCCGCGAACTGCGCCTTGTACAGGCCCGCGTACGCGCCGTCCGCCGCCAACAGGGCCTCATGGGTGCCCTGTTCGACGATCGAGCCGTTCTCCATCACCAGGATCACATCCGCGTCCCGGATGGTGGACAGCCGGTGGGCGATCACGAAGCTGGTGCGCTCGGAGGCCAGCCGCTCCATCGCGCGCTGGATGAGGACCTCGGTGCGGGTGTCCACCGAACTGGTCGCCTCGTCCAGCACCAGGATCACCGGGTCCGACAAGAAGGCGCGGGCGATCGTGATGAGCTGCTTCTCGCCCGCGCTCACCCCGGTGCCCTCATCGTCGAGCACCGTGTCGTAGCCGTCGGGGAGCGTGCGGATGAACCGGTCGGCGTGCGCGGCGCGCGCGGCCTCCTCCACCTGCTCACGCGTGGCCCCCTGCGCCCCATAGGCGATGTTCTCGGCGATGGTGCCGCCGAACAGCCAGGTGTCCTGGAGCACCATGCCGATGCCCTCCCGCAGCTCCTCGCGGTCCATGGCGGCGATGTCCGTGCCATCCAGCAGAATGCGGCCCTCGCGGACCTCGTAGAAGCGCAGCAGCAGATTGACCAGGGTGGTCTTGCCCGCGCCCGTCGGGCCCACGATGGCCACCGTCTGACCGGGCTCCACCGCCAGCGACAGGTCCTCGATCAGCGGCTTGTCCTCGGCGTAGCGGAACGAGACGTTCTTCAGCTCCACCCGGCCCCGCGACTCGGCCGGCCGCTCGGCGCGCGCCTTGTCCGGTTCGGGGGACTGCTCCTCCGCGTCGAGGATGTCGAAGACCCGCTCGGCCGAGGCCACCCCCGACTGTATGAGGTTCGCCATCGACGCGACCTGGGTGAGCGGCTGGCTGAACTGCCGCGAATACTGCATGAACGCCTGCACGTCACCGATCGACAGCGCGCCCGAGGCCACCCGCAGCCCGCCGATCACGGCCACCAGAACGTAGTTGAGGTTGGCCACGAACATCATCGCCGGCTGCATGATCCCGCTGATGAACTGCGCCTTGAACCCGGCCTTGTAGAGCGCCTCGTTCTGCTCGGCGAACACCTCGGCGGACTCGCGCTGCCGCCCGAAGACCTTCACCAGGGAGTGCCCGGTGTACATCTCCTCCACATGCGCGTTCAGCTTGCCCGTGGACTTCCACTGCTGCACGAACTGGGGCTGCGCCCGCTTGCCCACCCGCGTGGCGACCAGCGCCGAGAGCGGCACGGTCACGAGCGCGACCAGCGCCAGCAGCGGCGAGATCCAGAACATCACGACCAGCACACCGACGATGGTCAGCAGCGAGTTGACGAGCTGGCCCAGGGTCTGCTGAAGCGTCTGCCCCAGGTTGTCGATGTCGTTGGTGACCCGCGAGAGCACCTCGCCGCGCGACTGCTTGTCCAGGTAGGACAGCGGCAGCTTCGACAGCTTCGCCTCGACCTGCTCGCGCAGCTGGAAGACGGTGTTGCTGATCGCGCGGGCCGAGATCCGCCCCGCCCACAGCATCAGCAGCCCGGCGGCCCCGTACACGGCGGTCACCAGCAGCAGCACCTCGCCGACCGCGCCGAAGTCGATGCCGTGGCCCGGAGTGAAATCCATGCCGGAGAGCATGTCGGCCATGCCGCCCTGCCCGTCATGGCGCAGCCCCTCCAGAGCCTGCTCCTTGCTGAGGCCCGCCGGCAGCTTCTGCCCGATGAACCCCCCGAAGATCAAGTCGGTCGCGTGGCCGAGGATCTTCGGCCCGAGCACGCTCAGGCCGACGCTGACGACCAGGACCAGCAGCATCACCACCAGCCAGGCACGCTCCGGCCTGAACTGCGCCAGCAGCCGCTTCCCCGACCCCTTGAAGTCCATGGACCGCTGATGCGGCGCCCCCGCCATACCCCCTGGCCCGCTCATGCTGTACCCATTTCCTTCGCTTCTCCGCCCGCACAAGTCAGAGGTGCGGCTGTCGCCTTCGCCCGCCGCCGGGTGGTTGTGCGTGCGTCGCGCTGTGTTTGTTGGTTCGCTTCTCCGCCCGCACAAGTCAGAGGCGCGGCTGTCGCCTTCGCCCACCGCCGGGTGGTTGTGCGTGCGTCGCGCTGTGTTTGTTGGTTCGCTTCTCCGCCCGCACAAGTCAGAGGTGCGGCTATCGCCTTCGCCCACCGCCGGGTGGTTGTGCGTGCGTCGCGCTGTGTTTGTTGGTTCGCTTCTCCGCCCGCACAAGTCAGAGGCGCGGCTATCGCCTTCGCCCGCCGCCGGGTGGTTGTGCGTGCGTCGCTCATGCGGCCTCACTTTCGGTCAGCTGAGAGAGCACGATCTCCCGGTAGGTCTCGTTCTCCTCCATCAGTTCGTGGTGTCTGCCGACGCCCGCGACGCGGCCCTCGTCCAGGACGAGGATGCGGTCCGCGTCCCGGATGGTGGACACGCGCTGGGCGACGATGACGACCGTCGCCTCCGCCGTCTCCCGGGCGAGCGCCCTGCGCAACGCCGCGTCCGTCGCGTAGTCCAGCGCGGAGAAGGAGTCGTCGAACAGATAGATCTCGGGCCGGTGCACCAGCACCCGCGCTATCGCCAGCCGCTGGCGCTGGCCGCCGGAGACGTTGCTGCCGCCCTGGGCGATCTCCGCTTCCAGTCCGCCGTCCATCCGCTCGACGAAGTCCTTGGCCTGGGCGACCTCCAGGGCCTGCCACAGTTCCTCGTCGCTCGCCTCGGGACGGCCGTAGCGCAGGTTGGAGGCGATGGTGCCGGAGAAGAGGTACGGGCGCTGCGGCACGAGTCCGACCGTGCTCGCGAGCAGATCGGGGTCGAGGGTGCGCACGTCCTCGCCGTCCACCAGGACCTCGCCGGCCGTGGCGTCGAACAGCCGGGGCACCAGGCCCAGCAGCGTGGACTTGCCGCTGCCGGTCGAGCCGATGACGGCCGTGGTCTCGCCCGGCCGGGCCAGCAGGCCTATGTCGTGGAGCACCGGCGCCTCGGCCCCCGGGTAGCCGAACCCGGCCCCGCGCAGCTCCAGCTGCCCGTGCCGGCGCAGCGAGCGCACCGGGTCGGCGGGCGGTACGACACTCGATTCGGTGTCCAGCACCTCCTGGATGCGCTCGGCGCAGACCTCGGCGCGGGGCACCATCATGAACATGAAGGTGGCCATCATCACGGACATCACGATCTGCATCAGATACGCGAGGAACGCGGTGAGGGCGCCGATCTCGATGGCGCCGCTGTCGATCCGGTGCGCGCCGAACCAGACCACGGCGACGCTGGATATGTTCACGGCCGTCATCACGACCGGGAACATCAGCGCCATCAGCTGGCCCGTGCGCAGCTGCACCTGGGTCAGGTCGGTGTTGGCCCGGTGGAAGCGCTTGCGCTCGTAGTCGTCCTTGACGAAGGCGCGGATGACCCGGACGCCGGTGATCTGCTCGCGCAGCACCCGGTTCACGTTGTCCAGCCGCTCCTGCATGGTGCGAAAGAGCGGGCGCATACGGTGGACGATCAGCCCGACCGCGATGCCCAGCACCGGCACGACGCCCAGCAGCACGGCCGAGAGCGGCACGTCCTGGCCGAGCGCCATGAAGATGCCGCCGAAGCACATGATCGGCGCCATGACCATCAGCGTGAAGGCCATCAGTGTCACCATCTGCACCTGGAGCACGTCGTTGGTGGTGCGGGTGATCAGCGAAGGGGCGCCGAACTGGCCGACCTCGCGGGCGGAGAACGCCTGCACGCGGTCGAAGACGTGCGCGCGGACATCTCGGCCCAGGGCCGCGGCGGTACGCGCTCCCAGGTACACCGCGGCGATGTTGCAGACGACCTGCACCACGGAGACGGCCAGCATCAGGCTGCCGTAGCGCAGGATGTAGCCCGTATCGCCCTTCACGACACCGTGATCGATGATGTCGGCGTTGAGCGTGGGCAGGTAGAGCGTCGCGCAGGTCTGTATGAGCTGCATCAGGACGAGAAGCGCGATCGGCTGCTTATAAGGGCGCAGCCGGGCGCGGAGAAGGCGGATCAGCACACGGAGTTCCTCGGTGACTCGTTAGCTCGATGGCTCGATGGCTCGATGGGGGGTGACGGCAGAAGTGGAAGAGCGTACAAGCGTGTGGTCGTAATCGGGCCTTATTTTTTATTCTTTCCGGTGCTTCCACGGCCAAGTCCCGGCAAAAGGTACGGCTATCGCTGCGAGCTGAACCGGGCCCGGGGGCTCCACCGGCCCCCGGGCCCGAACGCGCGGTGACGTGAGGTACTCCCCGCGGCGGCTACGCCGGCAGCGCCCCCGGATACATCTCCTCGCGTACCGTCACATACTGCTGCCGCACGGCCTGGCCCATCGACAGTTCCTCCTCGCCCGCCTCGAAGACCTGGCAGGAGGCGGCCGGCCACTGGGGGGGCCGGGGCGAGCCGGACAGCGCCCAGGCGGCCTGGCGTGCCGCGCCGATCGCCGCGTAGGGGGCCGGCTCGGGCACCACGACCTGGGCACCCAGCAGCCCGGGCGCGGCGGCCCGGACGGCGCCCAGTTCCGCGGCCTGGCCCAGCAGGAAGACCCGCCGGACGGCCACGCCGCGCCTGCGCAGCACCTCCAGCCCGTCGGCCAGTCCGCACAGCATGCCTTCGACGGCGGCCCGCGCCAGGAACTCCGGCTGCATGCTCTCGCGCCGCAGGCCGTGCAACGAGCCCGCTGTGTGCGGGAGTTCGGGGGTCTGCTCGCCCTCCAGATAGGGGAGCATCACCAGCCCGGAGGAGCCGGGCGTCGAGCGCATGGCCAGCTCGGACAGTCCCGCCAGATCGGTGCTCAGCATCCCGGCGGCGCCGCGCAGCACCCGGGTCGCGTTGAGGGTGCGCACCACGGGCAGGTGCATGCCCGTCGCGTCGGCGTAGGAGGTGATGATGCCGGACGGATCGACCAGCGCCTCGTGGTGCACCGCGCACACCGAGCCGGTGGCGCCCAGCGAGATGACCGCGTCACCGATGCCGACGCCCAGTCCGAAGGCCGCCGCCATCGTCTGGCCCGTCCCGGCCGAGATCAGCAGCCCTTCCGGCGTCTGGCCGGCCGGCTGCGCGGGGCCGATGACCTCGGGCAGTCCGACCTGGTGGCCGAGCGCCAGTTCGACGAGGTCGGCGCGGTAGGTCTCGGTGGCGGCCGACCAGTATCCGGTGCCCGACGCGTCACCGCGGTCGGTCACCCGGCGTGCGGGGCGGCCCAGCAGCTGCCACACCAGCCAGTCGTGCGGCTGCATGATCTCGGCCACGCGCTGTGCGGCCTCCGGATGCTCGCGGGCGAGCCAGCGCAGCTTGGCCACCGGGTGCGCCGCCTGCGGCACGGCGCCCACGGCCTGTGCCCACGCCTCCCGGCCGCCGAAGGACTCCACCAGGTCGGCGGCGGCGGTCTGCACCCGCCGGTCGTTGCCCAGCAGCGCGGGCCCCACCGGATTGCCGCCGCCGTCCAGCGCGACCAGGCCCTGCTGCTGGGCGGCGACGCCGATGGCCTGGACGTCGGCGAGCTGTCCCGTGCTGGCGGCCTTGCCGAGGGAGATCAGCCAGGACTGGGGGTCGTCGCGCTCTCCCGCGTGCTCGGCGTGGCCGTGCCTGATGACACCGCCCGTGTCCGCGTCGCAGACGACGATGTTCGTGTACTCGGCTGAGCTGTCCAATCCGGCGACTATCCCCATGGCCGGAATGATGCCTCATACCTTCCCGTACCGGGGCCGGACCCCCGTTTCGACGGCGGCCGGCCCGAACGCGGGTACGGATAACGCAGGTACGGATGGCACAGGTACGGATACAGCCGCGGGTACGGTCCACAGCCTCGGCCTCGGCCTCCGACACGGCCCACGGCCAGGGCCACCGACGCGGCCAGGGAGGTCCGCGCGGCCGTACCGCAGGCAGCCCGGCCATGTACGTACACCGCCCGGCCACTGGTAGTGGTACTGGTACCGGTGCGGGCACGTCAGGAGAGAGAGGGACAGTTGCGCACCACCGGCATGGACGACCAGGCAGATCGGGACACCCCGGGCGGACGGCCGCCCAATCCGCTGACCCGGTGCACCCTGGAGGACCTGCGCCGCCGCACGAGCGCCAAATGGCGCGCCTACGATCCGGACGTGCTGCCGCTGTGGGTGGCCGAGATGGACGTGCCGGTAGCCGAACCGGTGGCCGAAGCGGTCCAGGAGGCGCTGCGGCGCGGGGACACCGGATACCCGGCGGGCCCGGACGAGTACGCCGACGCTCTCGACGGATTCGCCCGGCGGCGCTGGGACTGGGAGTTTCCGGCATCCCGTACGGCGCTCGTGCCCGATGTGATGCTCGGCGTCGTCGAGATGCTCAAGCTGGTCACCTCGCCCGGCGACGCGGTGGTGGTCAACGCCCCCGTCTACACGCCCTTCTACCAGTTCGTGACGCACATGGACCGGCGAGTGGTCGAAGCCCCGCTGGACGCCGCCGGACGGCTGGATCCGGCCACTTTGGAGAGCGCCTTCACCCGCGCCACCGGGGGCGGACGCCGCGCCGCCTACCTGCTGTGCAGCCCGCACAACCCGACCGGCACCGTGCACACCGCCGACGAGCTGGCGCAGGTGGCGGCGCTGGCCGGCGCCTTCGGGGTGCGGGTGGTCGCCGACGAGATCCACGCGCCGCTGGTGCTGCCCGGAGCGCGGCACGTGCCGTATCTCTCGGTGCCGGGCGGCGAGACGGGCTTCTCGCTGATGTCGGCCTCCAAGGCGTGGAACCTCGCCGGGCTGAAAGCCGCGCTGGCCGTCGCGGGCAGCGGCGCCGCGGAGGAGCTGGCCGCCCTGCCCGAGGAGGTCAGCCACGGCCCCAGCCACGTGGGCATCATCGCCCACGCGGCGGCGCTGCGGCACGCCACCGGCTGGCTCGACAGTCTGCTGGCAGGTCTGGCGGACAACCGGGCCCTGCTGGCGGAACTGCTCGCACGGCACCTGCCCGAGGTGCGCTGCATCCCGGGCGAGGGCACCTTCTTGGCCTGGCTCGACTGCCGTGGCCTGGGCCTGGGGGACGACCCGGCGGCGGCCTTCCTGGAGCGGGGGCGCGTGGCGCTCAACTCCGGGCCCGCGTTCGGCACGGGAGGCGCGGGCCATGCCCGGCTGAACCTCGCCACTTCGCCGGAGATCCTGCGGGAGGCGGTGCGGCGGATGGCCTCCGCCGTGTGAGGAACGCGAGGGGCCCGCGACCGGCAGGCGGTCGCGGGCCCCTTCGGCGCGGTCGGCTTCAGCAGACCTTCGAGTTCAGCAGACTTTCGAGGAGTACGCGTAGTTCTGGTTGCTGTCACCCGGCGCACGGATGACGCCACGCGCCGCGGTGCAGTGGCGCACGGTGTCCGCGGGGTAGGACCAGAACTCCTGCTGGTGGGTCTTGCTCCAGCTGCGGAGCCCGACCAGCTCGTTCGTACGGAAGTCGTGGACGGCGATGTTGGTGGAGTAGTCGCGGTGCTTGTCGCGGAAGCTCTTCCACACCCACAGGTAGCCGTAGTTGCGGTGGCAGTTCTTCGAGTAGAACTGCTTGACCGAGCCGATGATCTGGCCGTTGCGCTTGATGTGGCCGGTCTTGCCGATCTGGTAGGCGTCGTTGCAGACGCCTGCGGCCTGCGCCGCACGGCTGGACGGGTTGCCGTCGGGCGTCGCCTGGGAGTGCATCAGCTGGCGGTGCCCGGCAGGCGCCGGGGCCTCGCCCGCGCTGGCGGCGCCGGCCGGCAGCAGGGCCAGCGCGCAAGCGGCGGCCACGAGGCCGCCCTTCGATGACACAGGGGTGCGCATGGATCTTCTCCTTGAGGAAGAACTGGGTTTCCGGACATAAAGGTCAGACCGGAACATCACAGTAAGATCAGGCGTCACCGTCGATGAGCATTGACGCGGCTCCGGCGGGTCGCGCCGGGCGCCGTACAGGGGGTTGCCGCAAAGGACCCCGTGCGGAGGTGTCGTACGGAGGTGTCGTACGGGGCCCGTGGGCAGCGAAAGGGCCGGGCGCCACCAAAGTGGTGCCCGGCCCCCGGTGTTGCCGGTGGTGGGTCCGGCCGCGCCGGATGCCGCTCAGCGCTGCCGGACGCCGCTCAGCAGCGCTTCTGCGAGAACGCCTGGAGTGCCTGCGGTGCACCGGCCGGACGCAGGGTGCCGACACCGGAGGTGCAGTGATCGACGGTGTTCGCCTGCTCGGACCAGAACTCCTGCTTCGTGGTGGCCTTCCACGCCGTCTTACCGACGGTCTTGTCGCCGGTGTAGTCGTAGACGCCGGTGGTCACGTCGTAGGGCTTGGCGGTCTTGCGGAAGCTCTCCCACACCCATACGTAGCCGTAGTTCGTCTTGCACTTCTTCGAGTAGAACTGCTTGACCGAGGCGATCGTCGTGCCGTTCCGCTTGATCAGGCCCGTGGTGCCGATGGCCACCGCGTCGTCACACACGCCGGCCGCCTTGGCCACCTTGCTGGCCGGGTTCCCCTCGGGGGAGGGGGCGGTGGTGCGGGTGAGGGTCTTGCTGGACGGTCCGGTGGCCGGACCGCTGCCCGCGTAGGCCGCACCGGCCGGGGCGAGCACCAGTGCACAGGTGGCGGCGACGAGCGCGCCCTTCGCGTACCGAGTCGAACGCATAAGGATATTTCCCCCTCTTTCACCATGAAAATTGACATCCGAGGCATGTGGTCGATGCGCCGGATACCCAGTAAGACACCTTGAGTCGGGGAGGGGTTGTACGCGTTCGCCGTGCTTCTGTGCGAGTCCGTCCCGGGGCGCCCGCGGGGCGGGCCGCCGTGCGTCCGCTCCGGGCTCGCGGACGCGGCAGAGCCGTGCGGTGTGCTCAACGCGACCTGCCTGGTGGCGAGTTCGGGGGATCGCGCACCGTGGGGAGGGCTGGCGGAGTGAAGAGGGCCCGCACTCCGGTCGCGCGCCACGACACGTGCCAGGTGTGCGGCCGGTCGCGCTCGGCCCGGCCCGGCCCGGCCCGGTCCGGTGCCGGGTGGGGCGCCGCGTGGGGCGCCGCGTGGGACGGCGGCCCGCACGTGGTGGGGATGCGGGCCCGGGAGGGCCTTCCCGTCGCGGTCGCTCCCCCTCCCCGGCCGGGGCCGGCCCCGGGGGCCGGCCGCCCGCGCGCCCCGGGCATACGCCCCCGCGCTCTCCGCGCTCGCTCCGTCTCCGCCCGGCCCCGGCTTCGGCCCTGGCTCGTCCCGGCCGCTCCCCTCCCCTCCCCACGCCCGGCCCGCCCCCTGCCCCGCCTCCTGCCCGTCCCTCGCGCGGGTGTCGCCAGCGGGGCCGCTCACGTGTATCCGTATAAGGATTGCCAGTAGCTAAGGTGACTATCGGGACAAATTATGCTTTTCCGGCGAGTGAGAGCGGCGTGACGACATGGGACCTGGCCTCGCACGGGGTGGGTGGCGTCTGGCAGGGCAGATGCTGCTGTTCCAGGTCGTGGTCCTCGTGATCGTCGTCGGCATCGGCGCGGCGGTGAGCATCACCTCCACGATCCGGGCCGCCAACGCCGACAGCCGCGACAAGGTGCTGGCCATCAGCCGTACGCTCGCCCGGTCACCCGGGGCGATCAGCGCCGTCCAGTCCGCCGATCCCACCCGCGCCCTGCAACCGGCCGCCATGAGGGTGCAGGAGGACACCAGGACCACCTCCGTGGTGTTCATGAGCCCCGCCGGGATCCGCTTCACCCACCCGAACCGCGCCGAGATCGGGCGTCGCTTCCGCGGCACCATCGGCCCGGCCCAGCACGGAAAGCAGCTGACCGAGATCTACCGGGGCACGCTGGGCAAGTCCGTGCGCGCCGTGGTGCCGATCAAGGACCACGGCCGGGTGGTGGGCCTCGTCTCGGTCGGCATCCTGCTGGACCGGGTGAGCGCTGAGACCACGAGCCAGATCCCCATGCTGGCCGGGCTCGCGGTGCTGGCGCTGGTCGTCGGCACCATCGGGTCGGTACTGCTGGCGCGCCGCGTGCGCCGCCAGACGCTGGGCCTGGACCCGGCCGAGATCGCCCGCCAGTACCAGCACCACGCCGCGGTGCTGCACGCGGTACGCGAGGGCGTGCTGATCGTGGACGGCGAGCGGCGGCTGACGCTGGCCAACGACGAGGCGCGGCGGCTGCTGGGGCTGACGGAGGACGTCGAGGGCCGCCACGTGGACCAGCTCGGACTGCCCTCGCGTACGGCGGCGCTGCTGACCTCGGGGCGGGAGGCCACCGACGAGATGCTGATGGTCGGGGACCGCCTGCTGGCCGTGAACCAGCGCCGCACCGACGACCACGGGGCCGACGGCAGCACGGTGGCGACCCTGCGCGACTCCACCGAGCTACAGGCCCTCACCGGCAAGGCCGAGACCGCCCGCAAGCACCTGAAACTGCTCTACGACGCCGCCGCCGACATCGCCACGACACTGGATGTGACCCGCACGGCGGAGGAGCTGGTGCGGGTGGTGGTCCCACGGCTCGCCGACTTCGCCAGCGTCGATCTGGTGGAGCCGGTGCTGCGGGGAGAGGAGCCGGTCGCCGTCCACGGGCTGGTCCCGGTGCGCCGGGCAGCGGTGCACGGCGTCCGCGACGACCACCCGCTCTTCCCGGCCGGCACCCGGCTCCACCTGCCGCCGACCACGCCGGAGGCCGGGGTGCACGGCGACGGGCACGGCGTGCTCATGGCAGACCTGCGCGACGCCTCGGGTGCGTGGGCGGCGGTCGGCGAGGAGCAGGCGCGCCGCGTCATCGACTACGGGATCCATTCCCTGGTCCTCGTCCCGCTGCGCGCCCGCGGAGTGCTGCTGGGCATGGTCAACTTCTGGCGGGGTCCCGGCTCGGAACCCTTCGGGCAGGAGGACCTCTTCCTCGCCCAGGAGGTCGTCGCGCTGGCCGCGCTCGGCGTGGACAACGCCCGCCGCTTCGCCGGGGAGCACGCCACCGCCGTGACACTCCAGGAGAACCTGCTCCCCCGCGCCGAGATCACCCACCCCGCGCTGGAGGTGGCGCACCGCTACCTGCCGGCCCAGGCCCTGATCGGGGGCGACTGGTTCGACGTGATCCCGCTGACCGGCTTCCGCGTCGCGCTGGTGGTGGGCGATGTCGTGGGGCACGGCCTCCAGGCCACCGCCACCATGGGCCGCCTGCGCACCGCCATCCACACCCTCTCGGCACTGGATCTGCCGCCCGACGAACTCCTCGCCCGGATGGACGAGCTGGTCACCCGCGCCGACCAGGAGGAGACCTCGCAGGGCCGGACCCCCGTCTCGGGAGCCACCTGCCTGTACGCGATCTACGACCCGATCGGCGGGTTCTGCACCATGGCCCGCGCCGGACAGCCGCCGCCCGCGCTGATCACTCCGGACGGGGCGGTGGAATTCGTGGACCTGCCCCCCGGCCCGCCCCTCGGCATGGGGGCGAATGTGCGCTTCGAGGCGGCGGGACGGCAGCTGCCCGAGGGCAGCCGGCTGGTCCTCTACACCGACGGTCTCATCGAGGAGCGCGGCCGGGACATCGACGTCGGCCTCGACCTCCTGCGCCGGGCACTCGTGGGCAGCGGCCCCACCCCCGAGGAGACGTGTACGCAGGTCCTGGAGACCGTGCTGCCCAGCCGTCCGGCTGACGACGTGGCCCTGCTGGTGGCGCGCACCCGGCTCTTCCACGCCGACCAGGTCGCGCAGTGGGACGTGGAGCCCGACCCGGCGGCGGTGGAGCAGGTGCGCGCCGCCGCCAGTGAGCAGCTGGCCGCGTGGGGTCTGGAGGAGGCGGGGTTCACCGCCGAACTGCTGCTCAGCGAGCTGGTCACCAACGCCATCCGCTACGGCGCGCCGCCCATCCGGGTCCGGCTCATCCGCAATCACAGCCTCTTCTGCGAGGTCTCCGACGCCAGCAGCACCTCGCCCCATCTGCGGTACGCGGCCGAGATGGACGAGGGCGGGCGCGGCATCTTCCTGGTCGCGCAGATGGCCGAGCGGTGGGGGACGCGCCACACGGCCACCGGGAAGATCATCTGGGCGGAGCTGGCCCTCGCCTAGCCCGTGGACCGTGTGCGTGGCCGCCGACCGGGGCGGATGCGGTACCGCGGACCGGGGCGGATGCGGTACCGCCGGCCGGGGCGGGCGTGGTGCCGCGGGCCGGGGCGGGCGTGGTGCCGCGTGCGGCGGCGCGGAAGGCCAGCGGGGTGCGGCCGTCCCGGGCGCGGAAGAACTTGCTGAAGTCGCCCGGGTCCCCGAAGCCCAGCCGGCGGGCGATCTCCGAGGCCGGCGCCTCCGTGTGGACCAGCAGCCGCCGGGCCTCCAGGAGGATCCGGTCGTCCAGGAAGGTCTTGGCGCTGCGGCCGGTGGCCGCCCGGGTGGCACGGGTGAGGGTGCGCGGACTGTAGCCGAGCGCGGCGGCGTAGTCGGCGACCCGGTGGGTGCGGGCGAAGTCCCGCTCGACGGCGGCCTCGAAGCGCCGGAAGGGGCCCTCCGGCCGCGCGCTCGGCGGGGCGGCGGGGCGCGCGTGCGCGAGCCGCATCAGCAGCACGGACAGCAGCATCCGCAGGGCCTCGATGTGGGCGTCCAGGGGGATGGCGGCCAGGTCGGCGTATTCGTGGGTGAGGTGGCGCAGGGCGATGCCGACGGCCTCGGCGTGCGGGCCGCTCGGCACCAGCGGGTCGCGTTCGTAGGGCGGTTCGGCGGGGACGAACCCGGGCTGCCAGATCACCAGCACACAGTCCGCCGGGGGCTCGTCGCCCGCGGCCCCGCTGCCGCGCGCGTACTGGTGCACCTGGCCGGGGCGGATCCACAGCCAGCCGCCCGGCTCGATGACGTGGTCCGAGAAGTCCACGGTGTGCGGCAGCGCGGTGCCCTCCGGTGGTACGTGGATCAGGTGGTGGAAGCCGGGGCGCTGGGGTGCGGCCAGGTCGAGGGACCGCCGCCGGCCCCGGGCCCGCAGCTCGGCGGTGTCCAGTACGTCCATGCCGATGGGGGCGGAGAGCGAGGGCCGGTAGGCGACATCGGTGATCCCCGTCAGCGCCCCGGCCGGTGCCCGCCCGCCCCGCGCCGCCCGGGGCCGTCGCCCGGGGGTCAGCGCGGGCACGGGGGCGCTCCGGTGCCGCCGCCCCCGGTGTGTCCGATTTTCCCCATCATGAGTCCCGAGCGTACCGCTGCCGGGCGCCGGACGGCTCCTAGCGTCGGACGGGACGCACACACAGACAGACGGACGAACTGGCAGATGGACGAACTGGCAGACGGACGGAGTGGAGGGGAGCGGGATGCGATTGATCGTGGGGGTGACCGGGGCGACCGGAGCGGTTTTCGGCGTGCGGCTGCTGGAGCGGCTCGCCGAACTCCCGGACGTCGAGACGCACTTGGTGCTGAGCCGCTGGGCACGTACCACCATCGAACTGGAGACCGGGCGCTCGGCGCGGGAGGTCGCCGCGCTGGCCGACGTGCACTACGGCCCCGAGGACCAGGGGGCGGCCGTCTCCTCCGGTTCCTTCCGCACTGACGGCATGGTCATCGCCCCCTGCTCCATGAAGACGCTTGCCGGTATCCGGGCGGGGTACGCGGACGGTCTGGTGGCGCGCGCCGCCGATGTGGTGCTCAAGAAACATCGCCGCCTGGTGCTGATGCCCAGGGAGACTCCGCTCAGTGAGATCCATCTGGAGAACATGCTCACGCTGGCCCGGATGGGCGTGCGCATCGTGCCGCCGATGCCCGCCTTCTACAACCATCCGGCCACCGTTGACGACATCGTCGACCACCTCGTGGCCCGCGTCCTCGACCAGTTCGAGCTGCCCGCCCCGACGGCCAGGCGCTGGCCCGGCCTGCGCTCCGCCCGCCGTGCCGCTCCCACCGCGCTCCGCCCCGATGCCTCGCCGCGCCCCGCCGCGCCCCGCCCCGACGACGGCGCCGCCGCGCCCCTGACCGAACGAGAAGGAGTCCGCCATGGCTCATGACGATCTGCGTACGTTTCTGGACACTCTGGAGGAGGAGGGACAGCTTCTCCGCATCGGTGAAGAGGTGCTTCCCGAACCGGACCTGGCCGCCGCCGCCAACGCCGCGGGGCGGATCGGCGAGGGCGCGCCGGCGCTCTACTTCGACCGCGTCAAGGGTTTTGACGACGCCCGGATCGCGCTGAACGTGCACGGCTCCTGGCGCAATCACGCCCTGGCGCTCGGTCTGCCCAAGGAGACCTCGACCAAGGAGCAGGTGGAGGAGTTCGCCCGCCGCTGGGACGCCTTCCCGGTGACGCCCGAGCGGCGCGCGGACGCGCCCTGGCGGGAGAACACCGTGACCGGCGACGACGTCGATCTCTTCCGCATCCTCCCGCTCTTCCGGCTCAACGACGGCGACGGCGGCTTCTACCTGGACAAGGCCGCCGTCGTCTCCCGCGACCCCGACGACCCGGAGCACTTCGGCAAGCAGAACCTGGGCACCTACCGGCTGGAGGTGACCGGTCCCGACCGGCTGGCCATCCAGCCGGTGCCGATGCACGACATCGCCCAGCACCTGCGCAAGGCCGAGGAACGGGACGAGGACCTGCCGGTCGCCATCACGCTCGGCAACGACCCGGTGATCCCGATCGTCTCGGGCATGCCGATGGCCTACGACCAGTCCGAGTACGAGATGGCGGGAGCGCTGCGCGGCGCACCGTTGCCGATCGCCACGGCGCCGCACACCGGTATCGATGTGCCGTGGGGTGCCGAAGTGGTCATCGAGGGCGTCATCGAGTCGCGGGTGCGTCAGATCGAGGGCCCCTTCGGGGAGTTCACCGGGCACTACTCGGGCGGCCGGCGGATGCCGGTGGTCCGAATCGAGCGTGTCTCCTACCGGACCCGGCCCGTCTTCGAGTCCCTCTACATCGGCATGCCCTGGACCGAGTGCGACTACCTGGTGGGCCCCAACACCTGCGTTCCGCTGCTCAAGCAGCTCCGGGCCGAGTTCCCCGAGGTGCAGGCGGTCAACGCGATGTACACGCACGGACTCCTGGTGATCATCTCCACCAGGAAGCGGTACGGCGGCTTCGCCAAGGCGGTCGCGATGCGGGCCATGACCACGCCGCACGGCCTCGGTTACGTCTCCCAGGTCATCGTGGTGGACGAGGACGTGGACCCCTTCGACCTGCCGCAGGTGCTGTGGGCCCAGTCGGCCAAGGTCAATCCCCGGGACGATGTGGTCGTCATCCCCAACCTCTCGGTTCTCGAACTGGCTCCCGCCGCGAGCCCGGCGGGCATCACCAGCAAGATGATCATTGACGCGACCACGCCGGTACACCCCGACGACCGCGGCAACTTCAGCACTCCCGCCAAGGACCTGCCGGAGACCGCCGAGTGGACCAGCCGTCTCCGGTCGCTGCTGGCCGCCCGCTGAACCGGGCCCCCGAATCCCGAGCAGCAGACCCGAACCCCCGAGAAACAGAGGTGTCCCATGAGCCATGAGATCTGTCCCCGCTGCGCGTTCGAGCAACTCGGCACCCTGGCGGCCTCTCCCGTGCCGGATGTCTGGGAGGTGCTCCAGTGCCGGCAGTGCCTCTACACGTTCCGCACCACCGAACCGGCCCGGCGCACGCGGCGGGAGCACTACCCCGAGACCTTCCGGATGACCCCGGAGGAGATCGCCGGGGCCGTCGAGGTCCCGGCGGTCCCGCCACTCGTCACCGGTTGAACCGGTGACGAGTGAAACGGCACCCCGCCGGACCCGGTGATCAGCCGGGAGGAGCAGCCCACGGGTGTCCGTGAGGTGTCCGTGGGCAGTCAGGTCGTTCAGATGTGAACCGGTCGGTGATCTCGGCCGTATTGGAGGGCGTTCCAAGTACGGGGTTGGATCGGACCATTGCGGGCTCGGGCCTTCCCCGTACCCCCGGAACGATGAGCGGTACGAATCCCCGTATCCCACGCACCCCACACGTGAGGTGACCATGCTCCGACCTGACAGAGAACACTCTTCCTCCACCAGACGCCTGCGCCTGCCCCGGCGCGGGATCGCCGCCCTGCTCGGCGCGCTGTGCGCCGCGGCCCTGGCCGCCGCACTGCTCACGGCCAACAACTCGGGCGTGGACAAGCAGACGGCGACCGCCGCGGCCGACACGCCGACGAACGGCAAGAAGAAGGTGGGCTACTTCACCGAATGGGGTGTCTACCAGCGCAATTACCACGTCAAGAACATCGAGACCTCGGGCGCGGCTGACAAGCTCACGCACATCAACTACGCCTTCGGCAACGTCAAGGACGGCAAGTGCGCCGTCGGCGACAGCTATGCCGATTACGAGAAGACCTACACCGCCGACCAGAGCGTGGACGGCCAGGCGGACACCTGGGACCAGCCGGTTCGCGGCAACTTCAACCAGCTGATGAAGCTGAAGAAGAAGCACCCCAACTTGAAGGTGCTGTGGTCCTTCGGCGGCTGGTCCTGGTCCCAGGGCTTCGCCGAGGCGGCCAAGAACCCGGAGGCGTTCGCCGACTCCTGCGCGAGCCTGCTCAACGACCCGCGCTGGAAGGGCCTGTTCGATGGCATCGACATCGACTGGGAGTACCCGAACGCGTGCGGTCTGGGCTGTGACACCAGCGGCAAGGACGCCTTCGCGAACCTGCTGAAGGCGCTGCGCGGCAAGTTCCAGGACAAGCTGGTCACCGCCGCGGTCACCGCCGACGGCACCAAGGGCGGGAAGATGGAGGCCACCGACTACAAGGCGGCCTCGGAGTACGTGGACTGGTTCCTGCCGATGACGTACGACTACTTCGGCGCCTTCGACGCCCAGGGTCCCACGGCGCCGCACTCGCCGCTGGAGACCTACGAGGGCACGCCGAAGAAATTGTTCGACATGAAGTCCACCATCGCCAGCTACATCTTCAGAGGCGTCCCCGCCGAGAAGCTCCTGTACGGGATCGGCTTCTACGGCCGGGGCTGGACCGGAGTGACGCAGGACGCGCCCGGCGGCACGGCGACGGGTCCGGCACCGGGCAAGTACGAGCAGGGCATCGAGGACTACAAGGTCCTCAAGGACCGCTGCCCGCCCACCGGCAAGGTCGGTGGCACCGCTTACGCGCACTGCGGCAACGAGTGGTGGAGCTACGACACTCCGGAGACGATCGGCGCCAAGGCCGACTGGGCCGAGACGAACAAGCTCGGCGGTGCCTTCGTCTGGGAGCTGAGCGGCGACACCGAGAACAGCGAGCTGCTCAACGCCGTCAAGTAAGCCGGTAGACCGGTAGACCGTCCTGTCGGGCACGCCCGGCAGGACGGCCGAAGCGGCAGAGCGGAAGCTCAGCGCGGCACCTCGCGTGCGAGGCCCCGCGGTTACTCCCCGAACCGGGAGAAACCGCGGGGCCTCATCCGTTCCAGAACCGTCCCGGCGAGGGTGATGCCCCGTCACCGGGCCTGTCGGCGCCGCTACTTGGCTTCGACGCGGCCGACCGCGCCGGGGCCTGACGTCAGTTCCTCGCACGCCGCCTGCCAGGCGGACTCCCCGGGGTACAGCTCGGAGCGCAGGTAGGCCCAGGTGAGCCGCTGGACGGCGGCCACGCGCTCGGGGCTCTCGTCCGTGGTCTCGGCGACGTCGTACCCGGAGACCCCGCCGAGCCCGTGCTCCGCGCCGAACAGCGTGAGCAGGGTCTTGGGCGCGGGGGCGAGATGGTACGGGTCGGCGTGCCAGTCCGGGCCCATGACCGTCAGGTGGGCGGAGGCGTCCTTGTCGCCCGCGACCACGAGCGCGGGCGTCGTCATCCCGGAGAAGTCCGTGGACGAGAAGAAGGCGAAGTTCTCGGCCGTGGAAGCGGTGAGGGCATCACCCCCTCGGCCGGGTGCGGCGAGCAGCACACCCGCCGTGATCCTGGGCTCGGCAAGGTTCACCTCCGTGCCGTCCTGCGGATCGGTGAGCCGGGTGCCCAGCAGCAGGCTCGCGGTGTGCCCGCCCATCGAGTGTCCGGCGACGGCGACCTTGCCCGGGTCCAGCCGCCCGGCGAGCTGCGGGACGGCGGCCTCGATGGCGTCGAGCCCGTCGAGGACGCGCGTCATGTCCTCGGCCCGCGAGCGGAAGTGCAGCGGAGCGCCGGGGGTGTCGGGAGCCAGGTTCAGCGTTCTGGAGCTGAGGTGGGTGGGCTGGATGACGGCGAAGCCGTGTGCCGCCCAGTAGTTGGCGAGGGGCGCGTAGCCGTTCAGCGAGGAGAGGTGGTTCGAGGGGCCCTGCCCGTGCGAGAGGAGGATGACCGGCAGCTTGTCCCCGATCGTGGGTGCGGAGACCCGCAGTTGGAGGTCCACGGCGCGGCCGGGGGCCGCCAGCACCACGGGGCTGATGGAGAGCACGGGGGAGGGCGGGCCGGGGGTGCCGGCTGCTGCGGTCGCTGCACTCATGAGGTGGGTGTCCCTTCGGAGGCGCCTGGCGGGGGCATGGGTGGTCGGGGGCGTTCGTCTTCCGTCACACGTGAAGCGGAACGTCGTTCCGAAAAATATACGGAGCGACGTTCCGATTCGTCAATGCGCCGCTGACGGGCGCCCCGGGCGGCTCCTCGCCCTCCCCGGCGGGCCTTCGCGGGCAGGCCCTAGGCGCGCCGGGTGTCGTATTCCGCGCGGGCCGCGTCGATGTGCGGCAGGTGCGCGATGCTCCACTCCAGCAGCGGCGCGGTGGCGTCCCGGAGCGTCGCGCCCATCGGGGTGAGTTCGTAACTGACGTGCGGCGGCATGACGTTGTGCACGGTGCGGCTCAGGATTCCGTCGCGCTCCAGGCCGCGCAGGGTCACGGTGAGCATGCGCTGGCTGATCCCGTCGATGGACCGTTTGAGCTGCGTGAAGCGGAGCGGCCCGTCCTTGAGGGTGCGGACGACCAGAAGCGACCACTTGTCCCCGACGATGTCGAGCACTTCACGGGTCCGGCACGCGTCCTGCGGCTGTGCGTCCTGCGCCTGTGCGGACTCCGGCCCGCTGTTCTTCGCGATCACGGTTACCTCCGGAGAACCGGGGCACTGAAATGTGCCTTATTGCCCTGTGTGTAGCGGTGGATCACCATGGTGGTGGTTCTCAAAGAGTACCGAGGCGCGAAGGGGAACCGTCTGTGACCTGCGCGTCCCACCCGCAAGAGGAAGACCGGACCACCATGGCGACATTTCTGCTGGTACACGGCGCTTGGCACAGCGGGCGGTGCTGGGAGCGGGTGATTCCGCTGCTGGAGCGCGCCGGGCACCGCGTGCTCGCCCCGTCGCTGACCGGCTACGGCGACAAGGCGCACCTGCTCGGGCCCGAGGTGGGGCTCGACACCCATGTCGCCGACATCGCCGGGCTGATCGGCGATGAGGACCTCGCCGACGTGGTGCTCGTGGGCCACAGCTACGCGGGGCTGGTCATCTCGTCCGTGGCCAACCAGGTGCCGGAGCGGATCGCGCACCTGGTGTACCTCGACGCGATGGTCCCCGAGGACGGCGAAACCGCGGCCGACGTCCAGCCCGCCACCCGGAACCTGATCGACCTCGCCGAGAAGTCCGACAGCGGCTGGCGGATTCCGCCGTTGCCCGAACAGCCCTACCCCTTCGGCCTGTTCGGGGTCACAGACCCCGAAGATGTCGCGTGGCTGCGCTCGATGCTCTCGGACCAGCCGGTGGGCTGCCTCCAGCAGCCCGTCCGGCTGGACAACCCGGCCGTGCACGCGATCTCGCGCACCCACATCCACTGCGTCGGCGCGAAACCGGCCGGCATCCCCCGGCGCCCCGTACCCCCGGTGCAGCCCAACGGCTCTCCCGCGCAGGTGTGGGAGCTGCCGACCGGCCACGACTGCATGATCACCATGCCGTCCGAACTCACCGGACTACTGCTCAAGCTCGATCCGTCACGGCACTGGCACCGGCTGGCGCCGCCGCCTCCTCGCCGGTGCGGAGCCCGGCCTGCCGCGCCGCGGCGCCGTAGCGGCTCAAGTGCTGTAGCGGCTCACGCCGGGTCCTTGCCGTTCTCCCGGCCAGGAAGCGGCGCCCCCTGAAGAAACGCCCGGTAGGCGTCTGCCGCGTCCTCCTCGACGGTCGGCGGTTCTGGCCCGTACCGGGTGTCGCTGCGGTCGCGTTTCGGCCCGGAGATCCAGAAATCCTCATGGGTGTCGATGTCGCGGAAGTTCGCGTCGGACAGGCCGAGCCCCGTGGCCCGGCGCAGCGTCCGCCCCTGGAAGTAGGCCGTTCTCCAGGTCTTGGAGAAGTCCACCCACCCGATCCACGAGGGTCCGCGATCGGTGTCGTAGCCCGTTTTGAGCTGTACGAACATGATTCGGCGAGGCATGGCCTCAGCCTGTCCGCTCCCGGCACCTCGGCAAACCCCCTCGGCAGACCACTGGGGAGGGGCGCGGAGCGGTCATGGCGTGGCTCCTCAAGTGCGGCGGTTCGGCGAGGGGCCGGGGTCCGGGCGGCGGGCGCCGGGAGGTTTCCCGGCCTGCGTCCGCGCCTACGTCCGCGTCCGCGCCTGCGTCCGCGCCTACGTTCGCGCCCGCGCCTACGTCCGCGCCTACGTTCGCGTCCGCGCCTACGTCCGCGCCTACGTCCGCGTCCGCGCCTACGTCCGCGTCCGCGCCTGCTCCTTGTGTGCGAGGAGCAGGACTTCCTGGAACTGCCGCCGGTCGGTGGGCTTGGGCTCGATCACCGTACGGGCCGACTCCACCAGCCCCTGATCGCGCAGGAGGCCGGCGAGGTGGTCGGGGGACCAGCGGTAGGCCGTCGTCACCGCGTGGTCGTAGCTCTGCGTCTCGATGTGCGGGCCGTCGGTGGCGGGGAATTCGATCAGCAGGTGTCCGCCGGGAGCCAGGACCCGGGCGATCTCGGCCAGGAGGGGCGGCAGGTCCCGCGGCGGGGTGTGGATGACGGACCACCGCGAGAGCACCCCGCCGAGCGCGCCGTCCTCGATGTCCAGCGCGGCCATCGAACCGACCTCGAACCGCAGCCCGGAGCCGGCCTCGCGAGCGAGTTCGATCATCACCGGGGAGGCGTCCACGCCGAAGGCATCCAGCCCCAACTCGTGGAGACGGGCGGTCAGGTGACCCGGCCCGCACCCGAGGTCCGCGACCGCACCGCCGCCGCTCGTACCGCTCGTACGCACCAGCTCCGCGAAGGCGCTCAGCAGCGCGCGCTCCAGCGGGCGGTCGCTCAGGGAGTCGTGGAACATCTGCGCGTAGGTGGGCGCGATGGCGTCGTATGCCTCGCGGGTGGCGTGCAAGGTGTCGAGTTCGCTCACCCGTGGACCCTAACGGGAGGAGCGCGTCCGCGTATCGGCTGCGTGCGTTCCCGTCTCAGCTCACTCCATTGTTGGAGTAGCACAATTTCTCCCCTCCGGGTCGGTCGCTTCCTTCCCTGGTGTCCGTTCTGGGTGCTGGCATGATCCCCAGGAGGCAATTCAGGCGCTGTGTAATACCTATACAAATGGAGGAGTTCCTGTGACCCGTAATGGTCGTGGAGTGCTGGTGACGGGCCTCGGTGCGATGACGCCGCTGGGAGCCGATGCGCCGTCGTCGTGGTCGGGCCTGCTGGACGGCAAGTCCGGGGTGCGTTCGCTGGAGGAGGAGTGGGCCGCTGACCTGCCCGTGCACGTCGCGGCCGGGCTCACGGTGGACCCCGCCTCCCTGCTGCCGAGGCCCGAGGCCCGCAAGCTGGACCGGGGCGAGCAGATCGCCCTCCTCAGCGCGCGCGAAGCCTGGCAGGACGCCGGTGCTCCGCAGGCCGAGCCGGAGCGGATCGCCGTCGTCATCGGTACGGGGACCGGTGGCGTCCTCACCACGCTGGGTCAGGACGACCTCTTCGAACGCGCCGGGATCCGGCGGCTGTCGCCGTTCGCGGTCCCCATGCTGATGCCGAACGGGCCTGCCGCCTGGGTGAGTATGGACCTGGGCGCGAAGGGCGGCGCCAGGACCCCGGTGAGCGCCTGTGCGTCCGGGGCGGAGGCCCTCGCCCTGGCGCAGGATCTGATCCGCGCCGGGCGGGCGGACGTGGTCGTCGCGGGCGGCGTGGAGGCATGCCTGCACCCCTTCACCCTCGCGGCGTTCGCCCAGATGAAGGCACTCTCCACGCAGTCCACCGACCCGGAGGCCGTCTCCCGCCCGTTCGACGTCAAGCGGTCCGGGTTCGTGATGGGCGAGGGCGCGGGAATGATGGTGCTCGAACGCGCCGAGTTCGCCCGGGCCCGTGGCGCACGCACCCACGGCGCGCTGGCCGGCAGTGCCGTGAGTTCGAGCGCGGACCACATCACGGCATCCGACGCGGACGGCCAGACCTACGCCATGCGACTGGCGCTGCGCGACGCGGCACTGGACCCGTCGGACATCGGGGTCGTGCACGCCCACGCCACCTCGACGGAGTCCGGTGACCTGGCGGAGGCCGAGGCGATCGGCCGGGCGGTCGGCAGCCACGCCGCGGTGACGGCGACGAAGTCGATGACAGGTCACATGATCGGCGCCTCCGGAACGATCGGCGCCATGGCCGCCTTGCTCGCGCTCAGGGACGGCGCCGTGCCGGTCACCCGCAACCTTGACGAACTCGACCCGCGCGTGGAAGTGGACGTGGTGCGCGGTGAGCGGCGCACCGGCCGGTGGTCCGCCGCGCTGGCCAACTCGTTCGGGTTCGGCGGACACAACGTCAGCCTCGTCTTCACCACGTGACGGCGAGCCCCAGGGCAGCCCTGGGAGACGAGCACCCATGACGATGAGCCGCCCGACGACGAACCCCTGACTGTCTCGCCGGACGGCACGCCGGACTGTCACGCCGGATGCACGGCTCGTCGTCCCTCGCGTCCGTAGCCGTCCGTAGCCGTCGCTGGAACGGGTGATCCCGCCGGCCCGGCCGCTTCCCGCAACTGCCGACGGACATCGGTCCATTGGCAGCTCGGCCCTGACGCCGTGAGGGATACGGATGAGGACAGAATCCGGCCAGGGCGAAGAAGCCGGTCGAAGGCCATCAGCACGCGATTGCCGTGCCACAGGGCCACCAGCGCGACGGGCAGCGGTGCGCGGCTGGACGGCTTGTCCTCCGCTTCTCGGATGAAGGAGACCAGGGCGTTGCCGCAGTCGTCGGTGACAAGCGGGGGAGTGTGCGGAGCAGTCACCCCGACAGGATGCCTGCCCCCGGACGTTGTGATCGCGGCGCCGGTGGCAGGCTCCCACTGAGCATAGGCAGGGGCTACAGCGAGTACAGGGCGCGCGGGCAGCCGACCGTGATCGGCCGCCGTCCGCCGCACCGGACGATCAGCGCCACCGAACGCGCGGGCCAGGAGGGGAAGCACCGTGCCCTGTCGCTGTGCTCTCCGGGCTCGCCGCCTTCCGCGAAAGAATGAACAAGGGAAGGAAAGAGCTGCGATGACCCTCAACCGTGACGTCGTCTCCGCCGGGCAGCGGGCCCGCGAGGAGGATCTCGTACAGCGCGTGCTGCGCTCGTTCGACACCTGCGAGGACACCCGCCTCGGCGAGATCATGCGCTCGCTCGTCACCCACCTGCACGCCGTGGTGCGCGAGGTGCGGCTCACCGAGGCCGAGTGGAACAAGGCCATCGAATTCCTCACCGCCGTCGGCCACATCACCGACGGCAGGCGACAGGAGTTCATCCTCCTGTCCGACGTGCTGGGCGCCTCGACGCAGACCATCACGGTCAACGACGAGGCGCACGGGGCCGCCACGGAAGCCACCGTCCTCGGCCCGTTCTTCACCGAGGGCTCGCCACGCATCGACCACGGCGGCGACATCTCCAACGGCGCAGAAGGGCAACCGTGCTGGGTCGAGGGCACCGTCCGTGACACCGACGGCAGACCCGTGCCCGGTGCGCGCATCGAGGTGTGGGAGGCCGACGACGACGGCTTCTACGACGTGCAGTACGGCGACGGCCGCACCGCCGCGCGGGCCCACCTCTTCACCGGCGACGACGGCGGCTATCGCTTCTGGGCGCTCACCCCCACGCCGTATCCGATCCCGCACGACGGCCCCGTCGGGCAGCTGCTCCAGGCGGCCGGCCGCTCCCCGGTGCGCGCCCCGCATCTGCACTTCATGGTGACCGCCCCGGGCGCGCGCCGACTGGTGACGCACATCTTCGTAAGCGGAGACGAACACCTGGGCGCGGACAGTGTCTTCGGGGTGAAGGAGTCCCTGGTCAAGGACTTCGTGCGGCGCCCAGCGGGCACACCGGCCCCGGACGGCCGCCTGTTGGAACGCGACTGGGCGCGAGTCAGGTTCGACATCGTCCTGGCCCGCGAAGAGGCGTTGTGAGCGCCACCGTCCACGCGGCCGTTCGGACGCCGTTCGGACGCCGCACGGACGCCGCACGGACGCCGTACGGACGGCCCAGCGGCGGGTCGCGGAAGGCGAGGGGAGTGACGATCAGCTCCCGGATACGTGAGCCTTCCCCGGCACGGGCAGGGCCGCCGGCCGTACGGGCCGGGCTGCCTGCGGCACGGGCCGGGCTGCCGGACGCCTGCGGGGAAGGCGTACCGGTATCGGTCGGGGAGTGTGCGCTCACGCTTCCACCACCTGCAATCCCTTGTCGATGAGTTCCGCCAGCCGCGCGAGCTGCGCCGGCTCGGGGTCGAGAAGCGGGGCCCGGACACCGCCGACGTTCAGCCCGCGCAGTGTCACACCGGCCTTGACCAGCGACACCGCGAATCCCGGGGTTTCGTCGCGGAGCGCGACCAGCGGTTCGAAGAACTCCGTGAGCAGGGTGCTCACCAGGGTCTCGTCGCCTTGCGCGAGGGCGCGGTGGTAGGCGGTGGCGACCTCCGGGACGAAGGCGAACGCGGCCGAGGAGTACAACTCGACGCCGATGCGCCGGTAGTCGGGCATGCTCACCTCGGCGGTCGGCAGGCCGTTGAAGAGGAGGAAGTCCTCGCCCCCGGGCAGCGCGCGCACCGACTGGACGATGCGCGCCATCTCTTCCCGATCGCCGACACCGTCCTTGATCCCCACCACGTTGGGCAGCGCGGCGGCCTCGGCGGCGGTCTGCTCCGTCAGCCGCGCCGCACCGCGCTGGTAGAGGACGACAGGCACGTCCGCGGCCCCGGAGACCGCGCGGACGTAGCGCGCCTGGAGTTCATCACGCTGCTGTTCGGCAACGATTCCCTACGTGCCGGCCACGCCGAGAAACAAGCCCGCTGGCAAGCCCTGTTCACACCGCTGATCGAGCCGCGACTGCCCGACTCCGACCGCCGCGCCCTGCGAGCCCGCGCGAGCGCAGCCGCAGCGATCACCTGCCTGCAGGCAGCCAACGAGGAATGGGTACGCCTGGGCGGACAGGTGGACCTGTTCGACCTCTACGACACCGCCATACAGGCCATCCGCCGCCCCACCTGAAACCGGCCGCATCCAGCTCCACCACCCTCGTCGGCGTGGGAACCAGGGCCCGAGCCGCCTCACCGCGCCCAGCAGGACCGAACGATCCGGCCGCCGTGAGCCGCGCAGTCAGAGGTCAGCCCCGGGCGGGTAGCCACAGCGGCCGTCGGCATCGAGCGTGGACACCTCGCCGTCGATGTCCACCGTGTGGGTGCCGTAAAAGTGGACGTTGGCGTGGTGGCTGGGCCAGATGTGTGCCGGCAGGTCGTCCTCGCGAGGGGTCGCCCGGCCCGGCGCGGCGCGGTGACCGCGAGGCCGTAGTCACTCGGTGGTCCAGATGACGATCGCGTCGGTGGCCACCCAGGAAGACCGGGCGTGCGGGAGCGAGGGGCAACGCGGAGAGTCGTTTACGAGAAGTGGATGACGACCGGGTGCGAAGAGGCCACCATTCCTGCGGCGTGCCGCCCCGCACGGTGGTTCCGGTCAGTTGGTGGCCGTCAGTGCCTCGCGTGCGGTGGTGAGGATCTCCTCGGAGAGCGGCGAGCCTTTGGTGGCCCGGGACAGGACGAGTGCGCCGAGCATGGTGCACAGCCGGGTGAGGCCGTCCTGGTCCTTGATGTCGAGCCAGTCGGCGAAGTCGCCCACTCCCTGGGTGTAGACCCGGCGGGCCTCGCTTTCTCCGCCGTCGCGGGCCATGTCGGTGGCGAGTGCGGCGACGGGGCACCCCTCTGCCGCGCTGTCGCGGTGCTCGGCGGAGAGGTAGGTGTCGATCAGTGCCCGCTGGGCGGCGTCGCGCTGCCCGGCGTACTGGTCGAGCCCGTCCTTGTGGTGCTGGGCGAGTTCGCCGAACGCGCGGGCGGTGGCTTCGTCGATGAGTGCCTCCTTGGAGGCGAACTGCTTGTAGAAGCCGCCGTGGGTCATACCGGCGGCCTTCATGATGTCGGCGACGCTGACGTGGGTCCCCTGTTCCCGGAACAGGCGGGACGCGGTTTCAATGACCCGCCGGCGGTTCTCCTCCGCCTGCGCCTGCGATACGCGGCCCATCGGCCACCTCCCCATTTGGATGTCGACTGGCATCTATCTTAGACCAGTGTTTAGATTGTGTCCGTAATCTAATTTGGGTCGCTTGACGGCGGCCGTGGCATGGGGAGTGGGCATGGAACTGAAGGACGCGGTAGCAGTGGTCACCGGCGGCAACCGGGGGCTCGGACGGCATCTGGCGGCCCAGCTCGTGGAACGCGGGGCCAAGGTGTACGCGGCGGCCCGTCGCCCCGAAGGGATGGACCTTCCGGGTGTCATCCCGTTGCGGCTCGACGTGACGGACGCGGAGTCGGTCCGGGCGGCGGCCCGCACCGCTTCCGACACGACGCTGCTGGTCAACAACGCGGGCATCTCCACCGGGACGCCCCTGATGACGGGCAGCCCGGACGCGGCGCGCTTGGAGATGGAGGTGAACTTCTTCGGCCCGCTCGCCGTGACGCGGGCTTTCGCCCCGGTCATCGAGTCCCACGGCGGCGGCGCTGTGCTCAACGTGCTGTCGGTCCTGTCCTGGCTGCACCCGGCCGACCTCGGCGCCTACGCCGCGGCGAAGGCCGCGGCATGGGCGCTGACCGGAGCGACCCGGGAGGAACTGGCGCCCCGCGGCATCACTGTCACGGCGCTGCACGTCGGATACATGGACACCGACATGGCCGTCGGCGTTCCCGCCGATCAGAAGGCCGACCCCGCCGAGGTCGCTGCCCAGGCATTGTCCGGCGTCGAGCGGGGACTGCCCGAGGTCCTCGCCGACGAGACCACCCGGCACGTGAAGCGGAGCCTGGCCACTTCGCCGAACGCGGCGTGAGGCGTGCCCGCCGCATCGGCGTGAGGGGTCATGAACCAGCGGTGAATACCAGAAAGTATCTCGTACCGGAGAGTCCGAGCGGGCGGAGATCCCGTCCCTGTGCGGACGAGTCAGGGAGACGGCGATGAAGACCTACTTGATCGAGAAGTACGGTGACCAGTCGGCGGTGCGCCCCGCCGAGATGCCCGATCCGGAGCCGGGCGCCGACGACGTGCTGGTCAAGATCCATGCGGCGAGCGTCAACCCGCTGGACTTCAGGATCCGCGACGGTGCCTTCAAGCAGATCCTGCCGTACCGGCTCCCTCTCGTGCTGGGCAACGACCTCGCCGGAGTGGTGGTCCGGGCCGGCTCGGCCGTCACCCGGTTCGGGGTGGGTGACGAGGTCTACGCCCGGCCCGGCAAGGACCGCATCGGCACCTTCGCCGAACTCATCGCCGTCCACCAGAACGACCTGGCCCACAAGCCGACCGCCCTCACCATGGCGGAGGCCGCCTCCCTTCCCCTGGTGGCCCTCACCTCATGGCAGGCGCTGGTCGAGAGGGCACAGGTCCAGCCGGGCCAGAAAGTCCTGATCCACGCGGGCTCCGGCGGAGTGGGCACCATCGCCCTCCAACTGGCCAGACACTTGGGCGCACACGTGGCCACCACCGCGAGCGCGGCCAACGCCGCCCTGGTCAAGGAACTCGGCGCAGACGTCGTCATCGACTACCGCGCCCAGGACTTCGAGGAGCTCCTGGACGGCTACGACCTCGTCCTGGACACCCTCGGCGGCAAGACCCTGGAGAAGTCGCTGCGGGTCCTCAAACCAGGCGGGAAGGTCATCAGCATCGCCGGGCCGCCCGACGCGGACTTCGCCCGCGAGCTCGGCGCGAACCCGGTCCTGCGGCAGGCGATGAACATGCTGAGCTTCAAGACCCGACGCCACGCCAAACGCCGGGGCGTGACCTACTCCTTCCTGTTCATGAAGGCCGACGGCGACCAGCTGTGCGAACTCGCCCGGCTCATCGACGCCGGAGAGGTCCGCCCCGTCGTCGACCGTGTCTTCCCCTTCGAGCAGACCCGCGAGGCCATGGAGTATGCCGAGAAGGCCCGCGCCAAGGCCGGCAAGGTCGTCATTGAGCTCGTGTCCTCGTGAAGTTGCAGGTCATGGCTCTGGTGTGAGCGGGTGACCGCGTTCTCGCCGAGGTCGGTGGCGTGATCGTCTGGTTGCGGGTGGCCTTGCGGCCGGTGAGGACCACGGGGCGCTCGTCGGGGTGGTCTCCAGGCCGACGAAGCCGAGGTCGGCAGGGCACCGAGGCCGGACTCCCTCAGCTGCTCGGTGATCTTGTTGTGGCGGGCCGTGGTGATCTCGCTGGACCGTCCGGGAGGGGCCGCGAGATCCCGATCAGGTTGCCCTTGGCGTCGGTCAGCGCGAGAAACAGCAGGCCGTGGGCCTTGTGCTTGCCGGAGAAGTTGTGCCACCCCTCGGCGTTACGCATGATTTCCGCCCGGTGGAGGGTTCCTCGCCGCGGGGAGGGCGCGGAAGGTGAAACCCTGTTCGTTGTCGGTGGTGTGGGCCGGCAGGGCGCGGCCCTGGCCGGCGTACTGCCGGCCTTCGTGCCAGAGGGTGTCGCGGATGCGGGCCGAGAGGTCGCCGCCGAAGACGCCTGCGGAGATTTCCAACAGCCGGCGGGTGAGGAAGCCGCGCAGACCGACAGGGCAGTTGGTGAGGACAATGACGGTCATCAGAGCTCGTCCCCGTAGTCCTCGGGTCCGTCGCTGCCGGAGGCGATTTGGTGGGTTCAGTGAGGCATCTGCAAGGAGTACTGTCGAACGCTTATACACAACCCGCCCAACCGTCAACTCTCTTCCTCTGTACGCGATTTCGCAATTCTGCCGTACAGGTCGTCTCAAGTCTCATCAAGAAAGCAGCCAAGGAGCATTGATGCCCAGGAGGAGCGTGGCTGTGATCCCGCGCGACGCTGCTTGGTTCAAGTCGAGCTACGGCAACGACCAGGGCGGAGCCTGCGTTGAGGGAGCACCTCTCGACGGCGGCATCATGGCCGTGCGGGACTCGAAGCAGCCGGAGGGGCCCGCGTTTGCCTTCCGGGCCGGTGCCTGGGCGGCCTTCGTGACCTCCGTGAAGAGCGGAGCCCTCGGATAGGGGCAGTGCTCCGGGGCGAGAGTGCCGCTCTCGCCCAGGGCGTCCCGGCGGAGGCCGGTCGGGCGAGGAAGGGGATGGCGTCGGCCGGGCTATTCGGACCTTGCCTCGGCCTCGCTTCCGGTGAACGTCCCAAGGACCAGTGGCAGCGGCCACGGTGTCATGGGCCGACCACCTCGGCACGCGTCCCCGCGCCGACAGGGTGGGACGCAAAGAGGTCAGCGGCTACGGCTGCGCGACCGCTGCGCATTGCCGGTATTGGCACCGTTTCCGTTCCTGTTGGCAAGGGTTGAACTCGATGACTGCCCGTTCGCAGGAAGCGTCGTATTGCGGATACTTGCGGCCGTAGTTCCGTTCAGTCCGAGCGCGGACCCCTCCTCGTAGGCGTGCCTCCGAGCCAGCCCCTTGAGGTCCCCCAGGCGTATGGTCGCCGGGCCGCGCTCCAATCCAGTGGCAGCCATCAGACGGTCCACCAAATCATTCATCTCGGCCCTTGCAGGCTCCCCGTCCCACATATTCCATTCCCCTCGCATCTCCCTTTCCTTCCATCGCTCGTACGCTTGAATTTCCAGCGGGAGCATGCTGCCCCGTGATGCAGCCATGGTCTGCCACGTCCTCATGTCGGATTCCTGGACCGAAGGTCACTTCAGACTCTTCGCACTCTGCTGCAACGCACCCCACCGCCGAGTGGTTCAAAGGGAGCGCTCCTTGAGCAGCTCGGGTCGCAGCAGGTTTCGGAGATCCACAGCGGGACGGTGTGCTTACCGCCGCTGACACTGAGCCGTTTCCAACTTCAGTTGGGCAGGTCAGGTGCAGGGTGAGGACGGCTTGGACGATGCTGTGGGTTCCCGCGGCCCTGATGTCGTGGACCGCGCCGGGCAGCGCCGGCGAGGCCCGTAGCAGCCGCCCCGCCGGATCGGCGATCACCTGCACGTTCATGCCGTGCTTCTTGTGCTTCCCGGAGTAGAAGGGCCGGTCGGCAGCGATCCTGTCGATCGGCGGCAGCGTGCCGTCAAGGATCACGAACGCCTTGGTGGAGGCGGTCCTCACCGCCTCGGCGAGGATCGGTGACAGTGCTGCCAGGACCTCGACGGCCTCGGCGATGTACCGGAAGGCGATGGTGGGGTGCCCACACCGAACCCGGCGGCGAGCTGAGCGTAGGTATGGCCGCACCGCAGATGGGCCACCACGAGCAGCGCCTGCCATCAGGCGGTCAGCCGACGCCATCGAGTCCCGCGTTCAAGACGGCGTGCGGCCAGTTCACGGGCGAGGAAGCGCAGGGTGGAGGTGGACAGATCGGCGCCGGCTGGGTAGACAAACACGCGGAAGCTCCTGGCAGGACGGCTTGGACTCGACACCCACCCGTCTACCAGGAGCTTCTCCACGTCCGCACACCACCCATGCCCCCAACACCCGTATCCGGCAGACAGGTTGGAAAACCCTCACGGCCTGGTCACCGCCGAGTTCGACCTCGGCCCCCTCAGTCGCTCCTGCTCGGCGCCTGGCACGCCTCCCCGTGGTGTCCGGACGCGCGCCTGAGCGAGGTCCGCCGCGTCAGCACACCGTTCGCCGGCCATGCCCTCGGCGCCCTGTGTTCGGACACGAACATGTTCGCCTCCGGGGCATGTCACCCTGGCCGTGCTCGCCAACGCCCTTCTCGCCGCCATGGCCCTCGCTGCGGGAACAGAGAAGGGGTCTGCAGAAAAACTCTTCCAGCTCCCTTGCATCGCTTACCGTGGCGGAAATCCGGTGCCTCCTGGCAACTCGCACTTCCCCATTGGCACACCTTCAGCACACCGACCACGCGATGAGCCGGCCTTGGCGACGCCGGCACTTGGCCGTCGCCCGCCGCTGCCACCACCGCCGCCGCACCCCGTCACGAATTCACAGTGCCTCTCAGCACGTCAGGCGAATACACCCACAGACGCACTTCTGACCAGCGGAAATAGCGAACTGCTACTGGACTGGTGGCATCTGGACCTCGACTACCCCCGGCTGGGTAGGAGCATGTACATCGACGAGAAGTCCAGTGCCGACCCGGTCCGCAACGTACTGCGTGCTGCGACGGAGTCGGTGTGGAGGAACGGCAGCGGCCGGAAGACGGAGTCGCAGATGTCCTGCGTAAAAGACCGTCATCCCGGCGAGATCGACCCTGCTTTCGAGCCAAGTTGGAAAGTCTCATTGTCGCCGTTGCGGCCCGTACGAGTGTGGCCATTAATGCCATATTGACGAACGGCCCATCGAATATTAGCGTCACATTCGGCAGACATTTTCGCCTACGTTTCCGAGCGGGCGAAAAATCCATGTCGCAAATTGAGCGCCCCTGACGCGAGTCAGGTGCGCACCAAAGTGGCACTTGATTGGAGTTCGGAATGACCAGTCTCAGTATTGATGAATTGACTTACGCTTGGGCTGAAAAGCAAAAGGCGTGGCTCGGGGGCGGAGGCAGGGTACTCTGGATTGCCACAACGAAGGAGAACTGGGACTTATCGAAGAGTGAGTACCTCAAGAAGTGGAAGAAGGTTCAAGAGGGCCCGGGTGTACAGGTCAACTATCGGCCCGTTTCGGAGCATCTGCAGCCCATCAAAGAGTTCGGGGGGTCGAGGCGTATCGATGCTCGACACAGCAGCGTCTCCGTGAAGGAGACGATAGAATTCTCCAAGGAAGTCACGGAGTCCGTGGAAGTCACCATTACTGGAGGCTTCAAACTCGGCTACGAAGTAAGCGGGACACTCGAACTTCCTTTTGTCGCGAGTGGCGGGTTCAAACAGAGCGGTGAAATTAATTTCAGCGCAGGGCGGAAGACGTTCGGTTCGAGTAAAAGGGATTACAAGTACAGTCTTCCCGTCGAGGTCCCTCCTGGGCACTATGCTGACGTCACCATGCATGTGGACATGAAGAACTACGAGGTCCCCTTCACGGCCACTATTCCGCTGCACGGTGGGGTTGCTGTGCAGTTCGAGAGGAATATTTCCATTGACAACGAGGATCCTCATCACCGACTGTGGTGGATCCCGATTGACAAACTCGTGAGAGACCTCCAGCAATTCAATTACACGCCCAGTGTGGTAGCACAGACGGGAGCTACTGACATCTCAGGGTATAAGATCGTGCCCAATGGTGTTATTGCCAGCACGGAAGGTGTTCTGACCGCTGCCTTCGGAGCAAGCAGCGAGACTACCGTTCGCGAATACGACGCCAGTGGACACCTGGTTGGGCCACCTGCCACCTACGCCGATTCCGCAGAACACACCATCGGCGTCGAATAGATTCTGACACCGACGGCAGTTTTCTAGCTCCGCCAGCATGCCGGTTACGCGGGGCTGCACCGAGAATCCATTCCAAAAAGGAAATCAGTGCAGCCCCGCTTCGGACACGGGCAATGCTGGCAACTGACTCGGAGCGTTCGGCATGTTGGGTCGGCGCGAGTCGGCAGGACGGCGGTCTCGGTCACCTTGCAACCGGCTGGGCGCCCTCTCACCTCCGGGGCGCGGGCCGCGGTTGGTTGACCAGATGTCCGGTCCGGGATCACGCAGCCTTCTCCTCTTCGGGCCCGGAGCCTTGGGGCTCGTTGTCCGGTGAGGTCGCCCAGGGCCAGGCCGCGAGCTGGATCGTGACGGGCTGGTCGTCGTGGCGGCCGTTGCGGCACTCATCACCGGCTTTGCCGAGGGCGTTGTTCATGCGGGTGAGGAACCGGTCGTACTGCTCGTGCCGAACCACGGACGAGCCTGCGTCCTCGTATGCGTCGATGCGGGCGAACGCCAGGGCCGCGATCTCGCAGGGCAGGTGCTGGTGCTCGCTCCAGCAGGGCGGGATGACCTGGTGCGGCTGCCATGCGTAGGTGCGGTTCAACCAGCGGCACACGGAGTCGAGCCGCACCGGCATCGGTTCGAGCAGCTCGGCGGGCAGGGCTCCGATGCCCCACGGAGACGGACCGTCCACCGCGGATTCCTCGGCGCTCCGCGCAGCGACGTAGTTCGCGATCAGCGACGGCATTTCGGGGAAAGCCGCGTACCGGGCGAACGGGTTCGTGGTCACGCGGAAGCCCCTTTCCTGCTTGCCCAGGTGGCGGCGTGCGCCTGGGACTGACGCCTCTTCGCGGTAGCCCTCTCCCGGCGCTCCTGCTCGTTGGCCGCTCTGAGGTCCTGGATGTGGGCCTGGATTTCGGGCCAGGAGTCGCAGGACCACATCCCGTCCAGACGAGTAAGAACGGGTGGAAGGCTGTCCGCGAGTACGAGCGCCTGACCGTCATCGAGCCCGCGGATCTCATACCCGCGCAGGACCGGCTCCAGTTCCCTGTGGGTCGCCGTGGAGTGCCCACCGCAGCGGTCGCCGCCGGTGGTGGTCTTGGTCTTCCGCACGCGCTTGACCTGGCCACACAGGTCGGACATGTCCTTGAGGAAGGCGGGGTCCTTGGCACCGCCGAAGACGATGATGCGGTTGGTGAAGGACGCCGGCTCGTTCGCGGTGTCCTCGCCGAAGCGGGCACGGGCCGAGGCCCAGCCCTGGAGGCCGTAGATCACGGTGATGCCGCGTCCGCGGCCATCGGCGACCCGTTTCCGCAGTGACGGAATGGGGGCGACGTTCGGGGCTTCGTCCAACGCCGCGAGAAGCGGTGGGTCGAGCCGTCCCGCAGGAGAGGTGAGGGCGTGTGTTTCGGCGACGTCCAGGAGGTCTTCGGTCACGGCCGTGGTCAGCGGTGATACCGGGTTCACCTCGGAGTCCTTCAGCCACTGCGGAGCGTCGGCCGTCGCCGCGGACTCGCCGCGGACTCGTCGCGCTGCGCGATGAAGCGCTGACGCGCGCAGGGGTCGGACTTCATCTGGCGGGCCAGGACCTGGACTCGCTTGACCGGGTGCTCTTCGACGTTGCCGAAGGCGTCGAGGAGTTCGCCCCAGCGCTCCTGCGCGACGACCTGATCGCCGACCTCTGTGCCGCCGAGCCCGGGGGAGGCGATCTCCAGGGTGCCGGTGACACCCCCGGCCTCCGGTTGGAGCACGTTGACGGCCTTCTGTCCGCGGACCGTGACCGGCATCCATGCCATGCCCGCGATGCCCTCCGGCTCCACCAGGGCCGCATCCGACGGGGTGCCGTCGCGACGCACGCCGGTCTCGAAGGCAGGGGAGACCCGCACTCCACCGGTACGGCGGAGTGCCTTGCGGCGGTAGCGGTCGATCCGCCACCAGCGGTACAGCGTGCGCCGCTGGGAGGTGCCCTTGGGCCGGTACGGGGCGTAGACGATGACCAGGCATGGCGATGATCTGCGGTTTCCAGCAGCTCAGCGGTTTGATCCGCACCCGGGCCCCTGTATGGGGAGCCTCGATGACCTGGCCGTCGCCGATGTACATGCCGACGTGTTCGGGACCAGCCCTGCCGGGGACGCTGAACAGCGGGTCTCCGGGCGTCAGTTGCGAATCGCTCTTGACGGCGGTCCCGGCCCGGACTTGGTCGTAGGTGACTCGGGGCAGGTTCACACCCGCTGCGGCCCAGGCCATTTTGGTGAGCGACGAGCAGTCGCAGCCGCCCGCCCCGGTGTACGGCTTCACGCAACTGCCGCCCCACCGGCACCAGGTACCCAACGCTGCTTTCGCGGCGGAGAACGCGCGGGCGGCGCCTTTGCCTGCTGGAGCGTCCGGACGGACGGCCTCCGCCCATTTCGAGGCGAGCGCACGGATTCTCCGCACGTAGTCGCGGGTCTCGCGATACGGGGGGACGCCCGCGTACTTGATCACTGCACCGCTGCCCGCGTTGTACGCCGCGAGCATGGTGTCTGTCGGGTCGCCCGGCACGTCCTTGACCCCTTCGGCCAAGGAGCAGTCGTACGCGGCCTGCGCAGCGACGGCATCGGCGGGGTCGCGGACGTCCTTGACCCCGTCTCCGTCAGCGTCCTTGCCATGCTGAGACCAGGTCGCCGGCAGGAACTGCCGCGATACCGAGCGCCCCGACCGGTGACGTCGCGCAGGGGTTGAACTTGCTCTCGGTGTAGAACTGAGCAGCCAGCAGCGAGGCCGTGACCTGCGGACACTCGCCTGCGTGCTTGTTGACGAGTTCGCGGACCCAGCCGGGAACGGGTGCGTCCGCCCTGATGCCGCCGCCGGGACCGGTCTCTTGCGCGGAGGCGTTGTCGGCCCCGCCGAACGTGGTCGGCAGGGCGCCGCCCGAAACGACGGTGGCCGTGAAGAGCGCGAGGCCAGCTTGCACACCTTTGTTCATCGTGGCTCCGTCACGCCAAGGGCAAGTCGGTGACCCGCCGGCCCTTGGAGGTGTGCTCCAGCCGCAAGGCGAGCTGTTCGCTGCTGTGCCGCGGCCGGCCGTTCTTCGGGGTCGTCGTGAGCGTGTAGGCGACTCGAACGAGGGCCGACGACTTGTCCGCCGCGGGTGCGCCGTCAGGAGCCACAGCGGAGGCGATCTTGACCGTCTGGCGCCCTTGTCCGGCGCGAAGCACTGCCCGGGTGCGTCCTGACCCGGCCGCTTCTGGCCCAGGACATCCACCAGTTCACCCGCCGCGAACTTGGCGGCCCGCGCACCGGCGTCCGCGTACGAACGGTCCTTGCCGTCGCGGGCATCGTGCTGCGCGTACGCCTTGGTGAAGGCTCGGGCAGTCCGCTCAACCCCCGAGGCCACACCGCGCCTTGACGCCGAAGCTGACTCGCTCGCGCTCGCCGCGGCCGTTTTCTCGGCGCTCGACGAGACCGAACGGCGCTTTGCGTCCTGGGACTTCGGCTGGCCTTCATGCGGGCTGGAACAGCCCGTCGCCAAGCTCAGGGCAGGCGCGATTCCGAAAATACGGAATCAGTGAAGAAGCCAAGAAGCGCCGTGGCGTTGGCCATGCCTAGACCCTGACAGAGGTTCGCGGACAACTCGAATCAGCAGAAAGGTGGAACCTAATTCCTGGAATTAGGTTCCACCTTTCTGGGGGTCTTGTCCGTGAACCTCGAATAAGTCAGCAGCTGTGAGCCGGACTTGGTCACGCCGAGCCCTTCCCCGGGCTCAATTCGCCGCCATCGGCATATCGCTTTCTCCTGGCGCATAGCGCGGCCCACGACGACAGCCGTCACGACCCGAGGTAACCCGCGCTATTAAAGATATCCAGCTGTGACGGATAGCGCCTTTGCGTCACGTTTTTCCATTCCAGTAGAACCTGCCGCCGGCGCTTTCCGCCAGTCGAGCCGCGGCCGCAGAGCCCTGCTCGACCGATTCCCACCTCTCGGGCCGTTCTGCTCGTGCACTTGCGCTGCATGCAGCCTCATCACCGAGCCCTCAACCTGTGAGGATCGGCGCTGGAGGCCGAGTGCTGTGCCGGATCAGCGAGCGCTCTCAGTGTTGCCGCTCCAATGCGAGGAGGGCCGCGGCGATAGACGTCATTCGATTCGGGCTGCACGGCATCGGCGGAAGATCCGCCACTACTTCAAGCGGGCCGCGCCGCGCTCGACCTGTGCCCGCGCCGTTGGCGGTTTTGCCGGGTCAGGGGGAGTTCGCGGCCCGGCGGACGTCTGGGGGTCTCGTCACCCACGGGCCGGCTCGCATGGAGCGCGATCGGCGAGGGCCGGGGCGCCCCGGCGTTCGCAGACCCGGATGGTCCGATGGGTGCGGGCGGCGGCTGTCGGGTGGTGGGCGCGGCAGGGCGGTGCGGGCGAGATTCGCGGCAGCCGACCAGCGGGGTCGGTCGCCACCTGCACGTTCACCCCGTGCCGATGATGCTCACGGGAGTATTCGGCCCGGCTGTCGCGGACGGTCGAGGTGCGGGTCTGATGCGTAGGTGAGGACTGCGGTCAGGTGACGGCTTCGGCTCCTGGTCGATGCGCCAAGGGCCGAAGCCGTACGGAGCGGGGTGGCCTCAGGCGTCTTGAGCGGGTACGCCCAGGCGTCCGTCGAGTGGAATCACTTGCCGCGTGTCGGCGGGCGCCCGTTGCTGGGGTTGCTTTTGTGGGCGGTGACAGCTGGTGGCTGTATTGGGCGCCGGTTCCCGTCTGTGCTCCGAGAGCCGGATGGCTGGGTCCCTTGAACGGCCTGAGCGATGCTCCGGAAATCGGGCGGGGAGGACCGTGTGTTTCCCTGTGTGGATTCCTGGACCGGGGCGCGCGTTGAGGATTGGTCGAGTGTAGCCAGAGTATTCAACCTGTCCTCTAGTATTTTTTGCTGTTCCAGCTTGGTGATGACGTAGGCTTGACCATGTATCAACATGTCGTCAAAGTCTTCCTGCCTGTGGAACTGCCGGGCAGTACTTCTTGACGTTTTGTACCTGCTGAGCAGTGTCGCGGATGCGCGCTGGCCTACCTGTTCATGATTACTGAACTGTGTCACGCCCATAGTGGTAGCCCGGGCAGCAAGCTCGGCATCTCGCTTCTCGACCGCTTTCATCCCGTTTTCCACTTGCTTTACGTCCAGCTGAGCCGATGCCAGGTCGCGATATAGATCATCTACCAGCCGCTCCGCTTGCTCGCGTTGCTCCCAACTCGCAGCATGCTGCGCCCTCAACTTCTCGAGATCTCCTGTTTCCGGCGGCCGTGTCATCTGTCGCGTGCTCCTTCCGGGGTCCGGTGCGCTTCCTCGGCAGGTGAAAACGGGCAGACGGGGTCGGCGGTTCAACCGGGGCCCAGGGTTCGTATCGGCCTCGACTCGAACGTTTGTCGTAACGGCATGGTCTGCGAACTCTCGTGGGCACTTCAGCAGGTGTTTCACGGTTGATAGAGATCTTTGACGGCGCACGATCTCAGCGATCCGGGCCGCCATCGAAAACTGGTCGGGTCGGCCGGAGGCGGCCAGGCGGGGATCCATCGCCTGTGCCAGAACCCGGAGTTGTGTCGCGTCGAGCTTGCGGCGGACGTCGCCGGGCCCTCGGAGGTCAGCGCTTGCTGATCGCCCCGAGTCGATGCCCGCCGCCGGCGGTTCGCCGACGTTCAAGTCGCCCTGAACCGCCGGGACACTTTCCGGTCACCGAACCTCTTTCATCCTGTGCTGTAGGGGTGAAGTGGGTTGGTCAGCGGGGGCGGTGACATGGCAGAGCCCCTCGTCGTCGGCGTGGTGATCTCACCCATCACACCGGCAACCGAGGGGCTCCATCGGGTTCCGTATCCTTCCATGCTCGACGTCCCGCACGAGCTGGTCGAGCATGTCTCCTGGCTCATCTACGCCCGAAGGCGTGAACTGAACTCGACGTGGCGCACGCTCTGTTGCTTCCACCAGGCCCTCCTCGCCCTGGCACACCTGCGCAAGAACGAGACGTTCGCCCAGCTCGCGCCGGGTTCGGATCTCCGAGGCGACAGCATGGCGGTACGTGGACGAGACCATCGACGTCCCGGCCAGCTGGGAGTCCGGACTGCGCGAAGCCCAGGCCGGCCTGGGCGAGGGCGACTTCGTCATCGTCGACGGCCCGCTCATCCCGATCGACCACCTTGCCACCGATGAGCCGTACTACTCACAAAAACACCGGAAGCACGGCATGAACGTGCAGGTCATCGCACTACCGGACGAGACGCCCCTGTGGCTCTCACGGGCGACGCCGGGCCGCACGCACGACCTGACCGCGGCCCGCGCCCACGGGACCACCGAAGCCCGCCTCACCCGCCAGACCCCCGTGCTCGCCGACCGCGCCTACCAAGGCGCCGACAACACACTCCGCACGCCGTACCACCGGCATCACGAACTCCCGGAGCACCACCAGCAGTTCAACCGCGACCAAGCTCGCGTGCGCGCCCCTCGAGAACGTGCCTTCGCCCCGCTCAAGTCCTGGCGCCTCCTACGCGGAGCATGCTGCTCCCCCCGCCGCATCGGCCGTGCCGTCACCGCCGTCCACACTCTCCTGACCTGCAGCTATTCAGGATGAAAGAGGTTCCATGAGGCTCCATACGCCGCGAGAAGCGAGGTGCTGTATCGCGGCCCCGAGCCAAGGAGCGGCCGAGCCGGAGAGAAACAGCGGGGCGCACACGCTGTAGGACAGGACCACCCCAGAAGGCCGCCGCTCAGCATGGGTCAGCAGAGTGTGAGCGAAGGGCAGCCAGTTCGAACCTGGCGGCTGGAGGCGCAGGCCGATGGAGGTCAGGACGACGCGGGCAGGCATGTGGTCACGCCAGCGCTCCTGGGTTGTTCCTTTCCCGGTCGAGCGCGAGCACGCCCGCCTCGGGTGTGAAGCCGAGGCGGGCTACTCGGACTTGGACCGTGTCCTACGTGGTCAGTTGGCGGAACCGCTTGTAACAGCAGAGAGCGGATGCCAGTCCGAGAAAGGCCAGGTAGGGGAATCGCCGAGGGAAGCCCGAAAGGGGCCACGGGATGATCTTGAAGGGGCGGTGCGCGTGGCCGCAGGCCGGCGCAGACTGGTGCCGTGGAGCAGGACGGCCGAGACGCCCGGAACCCGTTGATCGGGAAGCCCGATCCTGATGAGTGTCCCGACTCGTGCACCGCGCGCGACCACGGGCATTGCTGGGCCTGCGGGGCGCGCACCAACGACCCCAGCCCTCCGTACGGTCTGTGCGCTGCGTGTCTGCGCCATGAGAGCCGGCCCTACGACTGAGTCAGCTCCAGGGCGGACGGCGTGAGCACGGTCACTCGCGGCGCTGGGCTGCCGGGGGTCGCTCGCGGCGACGTGGCCGCGAAGGGGGCCCGGAGTCCGGGCAAGTAACTCGCCGGTCCCTGTACGCCTGGGCCCGGCAGGCCGGACCGCAGTACAGGCGCCGCCGTGTCGCCCCCTTGGGGAGCACGGCGCCGCAGACGTAGCAGTACCGGCGGCGGGCCATACCTCCAGGATGGCGCTCAGTGCGGGGTGTCGGCCACGAGGGCGTTGACGCGGTTCTCGTACTCGCGGCGGGCTTTGCGCTGTGCCGGGATCGCCGGGGCGCCCTGGATGCCGTCGAGGGGACGGCAGTGGTCGAGGAGCCGGCGGTGGACGGCCGGGATGGCGCTGACGCGCAGGGTGTAGCCCTGGCCGCGTCGTACGGTCGCGCCCTGGTCGAGCGCGGCCCGCTCGGCGGGCTCCAGCTCGGTGGTGCGGAGGAAGTCGGCGACCTTGCCCGGCATGTCGAGGGTGACCGGCAGTTCCGGGGCCGGGGTGCCCTCGTGGTCGGCTGTGGTGTGCTCGGGCAGGAGGTCGGCGATGGCGGTGCGGATGGCCCCGCGGCTGACAGCGTGGTCGCGGGCGAGGGCGGCGATGAAGCGGCCCTCCAGGTATGCGGTGCGCACGGCGTCGGTCTTGTCGGACGGGACGGCAGGGCGGCGCCCGCCCTTGCTGCCCTTCGCCTCGGCGGCCCGCAGCCCGTCGTAGGTCAGCTCCCGCTGGAGGCCGAGCACCGATCGCTGCGAGCATCCCGTGACCTGGGGATTCAGCGGTCAAACTTCGCTGGCAATCGGTCAGGGTCCGCTGTCACAGGTCAGTAGTAGATGGGGAAGCTCGCGGCCACAAAGTGCTAGAAAAAAGACCGCCTACGGGAGTAACCACAGGCCGCCGTCACCCGCCGGCCCTCGCTCCGGCGTCCACGATCGGGGACTCGATTCCACGAGAGCCCTGGTCGAGACTGGGCCCGTCGGGCGCCGACACCGCCTGCCGGCGAGTCGAGACGTCCGGGCGTGCCCACGGCACCGTCGTCTCGGACGGCAAAGCATCCCGGAAGGGCCTCATGACTATGTGTGCAGAAAACACGGCCGCACGGAGAATCATGTCTGTAACCCAAGAAGGTGCTGGAGTACTGACCGCAGCCGCGGAAGAACCCCTGGATCCCTGGCTTTTGGGCCTCTTCAGCCTGTCAGGTGTCCAGGCGGCATCGCGCACACTGCTGGAATTCGTTGAGGCTGAGGTTCCGCGGAGGAGCCCGTTCACGCCTCCCAAGGCCGTAAGCCTGGAACTGTCAGGCGATGAGGGTGCGAAGTTGGATGATGTTCTCGCTGAGGTGTGTGACACGTTTGTGCGGCATGCCGTAGATACGCGGCATCCTCTTTCGATGGCGCATATGGTCCCGCCGCCGCTCGGCATATCTGTGCTTGCGGACCTGCTGATCGGTGCCACGAATCAGTGCGCTTTCATCTACGAGGAAGCACCGCTTGCCGCCACGCTGGAAAGGCAGGTCGTGGACTGGCTTTGTGCCCGTGTCGGGTACGGGGCCGGTGCGGGTGGCATGCTCACCTCTGGTGGCACGATGAGCAACCTCCTTGCGGTGCACCTGGCTCGCGAGCGGGCCCTGCAAGAGGGCCGGGATCTGACGGCGCTGCGTATCGTGGCCAGTGACCAGGTCCATGTGTCGCTGGACAAGGCCGCTTCGCTGGCCGGACTGGGCCACGATGCGATCGTCCGGGTGCCTACGGACGTGACCGGCCGGCTGCGTGACGGCGCGGTCTGCAGGCTGGCCGACGAACTGGCGAGTAAGGATCTGCATCCGTTCCTGTTTATCTGCACTGCGGGTACCGCGAACGCCGGTGTGGTTGAGCCGCTGCCTGAGTTCTTGGCCTCGGCCCGCAGCCACGGGGCGTGGTGTCACATGGACGCGGCCCTGGGAGGCATGCTGACACTGACCGATCCGGTTGCCACGTCTGACTGGTACCAGGCAGACTCCGTTTCCTGGGACCCGCACAAAACGCTGTACGCGTCGTATGCGGTGGGTTCCCTGCTGCTGCGAAATGATCACGAATCCGACAGGCTGCGTTTCCATGCCGAGTACGCGCTCAAGCGAGACTCGGATCAAGACGCCGGTGACCGGCGGCTCGAAGGCTCGCGTCGGCTCGAAGCCCTGAAGCTGTGGATGTGCATCCGGCATCTCGGGACTGCTGGATATACGCAGATCCTGCGCCGGGCGCGTGAGCGCACCACGTCCTTTGCCGAACGCATCCACAAGGCCCCCGGACTGGAGCTGGTCACGGAGCCGGACACCACCGTCGTGTGTTTCCGGCTCGTTCAGCCAGGTCTCTCACAGAGGGACGTGGATCTTCTGCACGAGCGGGTGCAGCAGGCTCTGTTCCACTCCGGACGGCTCCTGCTGTCCACGACCCGGGTGGGCGGCAGCACCGTATTGCGCGCCGTACTGCTCAACCCATTGGTAGGGCTCGAGGACCTGGACGAGGCACTGCAGCACGTCACACAGGAAACGGCCCGTCAGGCCGCCTTGCTCTGACGGTACTGGTTTAGACCGTGTCCTACATGGTCGGTTGGCGGAACCGCTTGTAAAGAAGAAAGAAGGCTGCCGGAAGGTCCTACGGCACCGGGCAGAGCCGGTGCCGTCGGCTGACTGAGCCGGGTCAGCACGGCTCATCCTGAGGCATCGGGCGGAATCTTGACCCAGAGTGTATGTATCGACGGACACTGCCCTTCACTCTGTGTGCTACTCCCGCAAGCCTGGCCCTCCGGTCAAACTCTCACCGTTCTTCAAGCTCGCCAGGTGTGGAACCGTCGCCCTGCAGGGCGAGTACTTTCGCGAGCAGACGGTTGAGTTCAGCCCTCTCACTCTGGGTCAGCGATGCCGTCATGGTGTCTTCCACCTGGCGTTGCACGGGGAGTGCTTCGTCCAGGGTGCTACGGCCTTCTGGGGTGATGTGTACAAGCTTGCGGCGCCTGTTGGTGGGGTCGAACGGCCGCATGGATGAGGGAATCCAGACCACCACGTCGGCCCGACCATAGCGGCCCTTGTCGTCCGGGACCACGGGCTGCCGCAGCTCCTTGTAGGCGCGGGCGTAGGGGGCGAGCGGGCTGTCGCGCACCAGCTCGTCCTCGAAGGAGAGCACGACCTTGGTCGGGATGCGGGTGGCGTCAGCGGTGGGGGGTGTCCCGTGCCCCTTCGCGCGGTCGGCGGGGAAGGGTGCTGCCCCTTCTTGGCGCCCATGGTGATGACGAGCCGGGCGGCGATCTCGCGCAGGCTCAGTTCCTGGTCCCGCAGGTGCAGCGCCATGCCGAGCATCTCGTCGTCGGTGACGCTCGCGCCGCCGATCCCCTTCCCCCGCAGACGAGCCGACTCGTGCCCCTCCAGCGTCCGGTCGCGGATGTACTCGCGCTCCATGCCCGACATCGCGGCGTGCACGGTGAAGACGACGCCGCCCGGGTCATGGCTGCCCTGGAGGTCGCCGGTGAGGAACTGCAGGTCGATGCTGCCCGCGCGCAGGGGCTGGGGGATGCGTCAGCCGGCGAGATTCTCCTCGACCCACTGGCGGAGGTCGGTCACAGGGATCGCGTGGCGTGCGTTGTAGGTGTCGTCCTTCGCCCACGCGACGCCGCGGCCCTGCGCGAAGACCGCCCGGTACTTCCGCGTCATGTTGTCCGGGTCGGCGGCCAGCTCGTCGAGCAGCGACGGAACCGTCCACACCACACGGCGGAACGGACGCTCCAGCACGGTCTCGAGCGTCTCGGCCAGCTCGCCGTAGGTGATGGTGTCACCGGCGAGGTAGACGATCTCGTCGCGGATGCGAGGTTCGGCGAAGAGGATGTCCGCGGTCAGGACGCCGATGTCTTCGGGCGTCGTCACGGTGACCGCCGTCTCGAGACTTCCCAGCGCGTTGACGGTGTCGTTGGGCAGGTCCACCATGCCCGAACCGGGCTCGAAGAGGTAGTTCATGAACATGCCGGTGGAGATGATGACCCACTCGGTCTGGTCCTGGGACCGCAGCAGGTCACGGACGTCCAGCTGGGAGTCGAAGATGTCCTGCGGGCTTCCTCGGCCGATGACGTCGAAGTCGACGCCGAACTGCCACGGGAAGTACCGCGGGACCCCCGCCTGGAGGGCGGCTTGGGCGACCTTCATCGGGGTCTGGAGGCCGGCGGTGATGCCCGTGCACCCGATGACCGTGTCGTAGTCGGCGAAGATGGAGGCGAACTCGTCGACGGTGTTCTTCACGAGGTCCCCTTCGACGATCTTCACGCCCAGGTTCTTGATCTCAGCGATGTCGCGCTGCTTGTCGGGTGCCGTGGACGCGAGGGCGCCGGCCCGCAGGAGCACGCTGACGGACGAGCCCTCCACGTCCTTCGCTCGTCGGACGACGTTGCGGATGACGGGCATGCCGAGCTCCCCGGCTCCGATGACGAGGATGTCCCGGGAGGTGGGGATCGAGCTGTCGTTGGTCATCTGAAGGCCCCTCTCGTGTTCGTCTTTCCCCAGTGTGTTCTTGGTCGCCGGGGTCTCGAGAGTCACCGTAGACTTTGACATCAGTGTCAAGGTCAAGTCGTCGGCTGACGAGGAGGAGCGAGTGATGAAGATCAGTGAGGCCGCCCAGAAGGTGGGAGCCCCGGCTCGGATGCTCCGCTACTACGAGCAGCAGGGGCTCATCGAGTCGTCGCGGTCGACCAACGGTTACCGCGACTACTCAGAGGGCCAGGTCGAGCATGCACGTCACGTCCGGGCGCTCGTCGAGGCTGGTCTGTCGACGAGGATGATCAAGATCGTGCTGGACATCGAGGCTCCCTCGACCCAGGACGCAGCAGGCGCGTGCACCCAGACCCTGGCAGAGGAGCTCGCTCGCGAGCTGCGCGTCGTCGAGGACAGGATCGTGTGCCTGGAGAAGAGCCGAGACGCGGTGATCGACTACCTCCGGCGAACGGGCCACGCAGACCTGCTGACCCCAGCGTGACAACCCCCGGGACCCGAGGAAGGCAGCCATGGTGGCAGGCGCCTCGGCGAGGAACCTGCGGTCGTCTTCCTCGTCGAGCCTGCCCAGGCAGGCCACCAGCAGATCGGCCTTGGAGAAACTGCTCTTGGATCACGACGTGACGCAGTGGACAGAGCTGCCCTTGTGGCGCACTCATGCGGGCGTGTGGCGGATCGACTCGACACGTGCACAGGCGGCAGGGCTCACGTGCCGTCCGTTGGCGGACAGTCGCAGATACCTGGGAGTGGCTGCGAAAGGGCGGGGCGCCGGTGGAAGACCCGCGATGGGCCGAGCACGGCATCTCTGCCGAGAAAGAGGCCGGCATCCTCGCCGCGCTCGGCCGACAGGACGGTCAGGCTTCGACGGCAAGAGGGCTTACCGCCCCGAGCCGCCGGGCCGGAGACAACGCGGAGAACTCCTCAATGCGTTCTGCCAACTCGGCCGCAGCCGTAGATCCCCTGAAAGGCGGGGCGGCCAGTTCGATCCGGGCGGCGGTCAGCCTCTCCAGCAAGCCCGCCCCACACCGTTCGGGTGACACCTGGAGAACGGGAGTAAGCACCTCCCCCTCGTTAGAGCTCGTAACACGACCACGATCCGGGCTTCTTGAGGCGTGTCCACGCACACGCGGGTCGTTGGCGTTGCGCGCCCCGAAGACGCGATGTCTTCGGGGCGCGCGGCAGGGGTTCGGGTTCAGGCGTTGTAGCCGCCGTGGGCGTCCAGCACCGCGCCCGTGACGTACGACGCGGCGGGGCTCGCCAGGAAGGCGATCGCCGCGGCGATTTCGTCGGGGTGCCCCATGCGTTGCAGGGACAGCGAGCTGAGCAGGGCCTTGAGGGTGTCGGGGTCCGGCGGTTGCATGCCGCTGTCCATCAGCCCGGCTTCCACGACGTTGGCCGTGATGTCGCGGGGCCCGAGGTCACGTGCGACCCCCATGGTGTACCTCTCGATGCCTGACTTGGTCGCCGAGTAGTCGGCAACGCCCGGGACGCCGACCCTGGAGCCCAGTCCGGAACTTACCGTGATGATGCGGCCGCCCGTGCGCAGCACTCGGGAGGCGGCCCGGATGACGGCGATCACGCCAAGGTAGTTGGTGGCGTGCATCCGGTCCAGTACGGCGGTGTCGGCGTTCGGGTCGTCCACCGTGCGGCCCTGCTCCACCGAGATCGCCGCGTTGTTGACGAGGATGTCCAGGCCGCCGAAGTGCGCGACCACGTCGTCGATCAGCGCCGGCGCCCGGCTCGTGTCCGCCTGGTCGGACTTGAAGGCGACGGCCTTGGCTCCCTTGCCGTGCACCTCGTCGATGACGGCCTGCGCCTGCTTCTCGGAGCTGACGTAGGTGAAGGCGACGTCGGCGCCCTGCTCGGCCAGCAGTCGTACGGTCGCGGCTCCCAGTCCGCGCGATCCCCCGGTGACCAGGGCGACCTTGCCCGTGAGTGGCTTGCTCATTCTTCTCACCTCGTTGGTTGATCCCTTCCGGCAGTCGCAACGTTAATTGTTACGACAGTTGGTCGCAACCTTCATTGTTACGACTGCTGTAGGGTGAAGCGTTGTGGTCGAGAGGAGGAGTCCATGAGCGCCAACAGCAAGCTGACCATCGCCGCCCACGCGCTGGCCTGGATCGGCCTCTACCAGCGCCAGGGCCATGAGGTCGCCACCTCCGAGCAGATCGCGACCAGCGCGAACACCAACCCCGTGGTGATCAGACGGCTGCTCGGCGAGCTGCGCAGGGCCGGGCTCGTGGAGTCCCGGCGGGGCGTGGGTGCGGGCTGGTCGCTGGCACGCGAGCTGGAGTCGATGACCCTGCTCGACGTGTACGAGGCAGTGGAGCCCGGCCCGCTGTTCGCAATGCACCGCGCCACCCCGGACCAGGGATGCGTGGTGGGCCACGGCATCCAGCCGGCCATGCAGAGCGTCTACGAGGCCGTCGAGGAGACCGTGAGACACGAGCTGGCCCGCGTCACGCTCGCGAACGTACTCCGGGACGTACTCGCGGCACCTCGCTAGCCTCTCCGTTACGCCCTGACATCATCAAGATCCCCATCTAAGCCCAGGCCGGCGAACAGCCTGGCAACCAGCCACGCCGAAGACCGTCGCAGTATCAGACCGTGTCCTACGGGCTCGTAGCTTGATCTCGTTACGGTGCCCTGCTTCGGCGTGACCGATGTGACGATTCCGCCGTTCGGGAGGATGTGAGCACCCGGCCGTGGATCGTGGACGACGACTCGTGGGCGCTGATCGAGCCGCTGCTGCCGCCCTGGCCGGAGAAGTCGCCGGGCCCACGAACAGTGGCGGACCGGCTGTGTCTGCGGGGCATCCTGTACGTCCCGCACAACGACATAGCCTGGCAACTCCTGCCGCTGGAGCTGGGGTTCGGTTCCGGGCAGACCTGTTGGCGGCGCCTGGAGCGGTGGCAGCAGGCCGGGGTCTTCGACCAACTGCACCGCATCCCGCTCGCCGAGCTGAACGCGACCGGCGAACTCGACTGGTCCCGCGCGCGCGTGGACGGCTCCCGCATCCGCGCAAAAGGGGGCGCCGACACTGGTCCGTCGCCAGTCGACCGACGGAAGACAGGTAGCAAGCACCACCTGCTCTGCGACGGACGCGGCACCCCGCTCAAGGTCATCACCACCGCGGCCAACGTCAACGACGTTACCCAGACCCTCGCCCTGGTCGACGGCATCCCGCCCGTGGCCGGACAGCGCGGGCGCCCGCGCTGTCCGGCCCGACTCGCTCCTCAGTGACAAGAGCCACGACTCCCACCCCAACTGCCGAGAGCTGCGCAAGCGGCGGATCTTGCCGGTCATCTCCCGCAAGGGCGCCCCGAGCATCAAGGGCTCGGGCAAGCTCCGCTACGTTGTCGAGCAGACTTTCGCCCTGCTCCACCACCAGTTCAAACGCCTTGCCGTCCGTGGGGAACGCCGAACCGAACTCCACAACGCCTTCGTCTCGTTGGCCTGTAGCCTCATCTGCTGGAGACGCCTCAAGAAGGCCCGCCCCTGATCGTGTTACGAGCTCTTCAGGATCCCCCGACGCAGTGGTCGATCAGGTTCAGCACCCTCTGGACATCCACCAGATCCGGGATTACGTAATGGGCACCGGCGGAGGGAAGTTGCTCGGCCGAAGTGGTCCCGGACGTGAGTACGTCCTGAGCGGTGGCGCATCCGGCGTCGGGGTTACCAGCCCGCATCTGTGCGGTGGCGGCTCGGGAGAGGAACTGCGCGGTGGTACGGGTCTCTCCTCGGCTCAGGACGTCTTGTGCTGCGGCGAAGGCGGTAGCGGCGCGGGCGGGGTGTCCGAGGTCGAGGTAGCAGCTGCCGGTCTGTCCGAGGATCTCGCCTGGGTTGATCCAGTACAGCCAGTGAGGGTCGTCCTCTCCTTTGCCGCGGGCGCAGAGGGTCTCGGCCTCGGCGAGTGCTGCTCGTGCGTGGCGCTCTTCGCGAAGCCGGGCGTGGCCCCGGGCCTGGCGGGTGAGGAGCATGGCGTTCAGAGCGGGTGCATCGTGGTGGGCGATGGCCTGGCGGGCGGAGCGGGCGGCGCTGATGGCGTCGCGCGGGTCGCCCACGGAGTAGCCGTGGATCGTGAGGAAGCCGAGAGCGGCTGCGCGCAGGCGGGGAGTCGCCGGAGGCGTGCGCGGCGCGCAGTGCGCCGAGGAAGATTTCCTGTGCGTTGTCGTGGTCGCCGCCGTCGAAGGTGTACCAGCCGGTCTGGGCGGCTGTGTCGGCTGTGTCGGCTGTGACGGCGGCAAGGCGGCGTCCGCGGGTCTCGGTGTAGGTGCCGTGCTTGAGCAGATGCAGAAGCATCCGCAGGTGGGTTCTCGCGGTGTGGGCGAGGCTCCCGCTGCCGCCGGTGGCGGCAGTGTGGCGGAGTACGTCGGTGGTTTTCTGGAGGGAGTCAACCAGGTCGTCGGTGACTGATGTTGTGCCGGAGGTGGCGGCCATGGCCTCTTCGGGAGCAACGGCGGATTGCAGGATGTACTGGGTGAGAGTGGCGCCGCTCAGAGTGGTGAGCACGCTGCGTCGCTTCATGGCGGAACCTCCGATTGCCACTTCGAGTGACGCCACCATAGGGTCCGCCGTCCATGGCAATACGGCCTCCGAGCCCCGGTTCCGGCCAGTGCTGTGCCCGTTGTTGTTGAGGGGGGTCAGCAGCAGGGGTTGCAGGTCGGAGGGCAGGCCCAGGCCGTTGAGCAAGTCGAGAAGGGGGTCAGGGCTGCCGAGCTGCTTCTCGCCGCGTTCCAGTTCGGAAATGAAGGACTGGCGAAGCGGTGTCAGCTTGTGCACGGCCATTTGCGACAAGCCGGACCGCTTGTACACCAGCCGAAGTACCTCCCCGAACTCCCAGCCGGCCAGCGCCCGTTGAACGGCTTCGTTACGCCATGCACGGTCGGGTACTCCCGGCGCGGTCTCAGCTTTCGAGTACAGGGCGCATAGGGCTTCGGGGTTGTACTGGCTCAGTTCGGCAGCGCACCGCTCGCAAGTGCGGCTTGGCGTTCTCATGGCGGCCCCAGCGGACATCCCCGGTTGCAATCCCCAACGCTCCCTACTTCAGGCGGGTTTCGATATCGCAGCAGCGATATCGCTACAGCGGTCGGACCGGCCTTCCGCCGGTTCCACGCTCGTGCTCACCGCAGGCAACCACTCAGTCGGCCTGACTGGCTGCACCGTCTAGTGGATGGGGGAGGTATGCACGCTGGTACATGCCGGGGGCTGGCTTTTGCCCGCCCGGTTGCCCAGTTCGGCTCATGGCGCGCTTGCTTCGTCGTGCCTACTCCGGCTGAGCGCGTCCGGCAGCTCCCCTCCAATGGCCGACGAGCGTCCGGCAGGGCCGTGTGGGCTGGAGCACCGGCGCCGTATGAACGTTCACCGTCCCCCTGCGGAATCCGGCTCGGGTTCGCGCTCCGGCGGTCTCCTCCCGCCCCCGCCGTCGCATTCCGCGCATTGGAGAAGCTATGTGTGTTCACAAACCGCCCTGCCCCACCGCCGATGCGCCCGACCGGGAGGCAGCCGCACCGGTGACCGTGTGCTCGTAACGCGTAGGCGGGCGAACTGCCGAAGGTGGCCGGCGTGGACACGTCGGTGGCTGGGGAGTTCGGTCGCGGGGTCTCTGGTTCGCGGCGGCCGGTCGATTCGGTGATCAGCTCCAAACGCGACAGGAGCGGGGCTAGCAGAGCTCCCAGAGTCTCTGTGCCGCGTTACCGTGTAGAAGCTCGGGTCTGCCGACACATCGTCGCCGATAGCAGTTCTTGATCAACTTCGTAGTCGTCCGAGGGTCTCCCTGGTGAAGCGCCGGCGCTGCTGGAGCGACTGCCGCCGTGCCCGATGTGCGCGGGTGGATTGAGCGGGTTGACGACGCTTCGCCTTGGCCGCTGCAAGTCGGCGCACGTCGTCGGATCAGCTTTCCTCTTCCCCTGGCCAGCGGCGAAGCGGAACGCGTGCGGCGCAGAGGTGGGGCGCTTGCGTTTCGGGCGAGCATCGGGCGAGCTGACGATCTTGACGGGGGTGAAGAGGCCATGGCCGGTAGTCGGCTTCTTCATCACCGCAGGTCAGCGCCTCTTCTGGTGGTGGGGCGGGTGGGACTCGAACCCACGGCCGACGGATTATGAGTCCGCTGCTCTAACCGGCTGAGCTACCGCCCCGTAACGGCGCACCGCGTACATCTGTGCGCGCCGTCTGCCGCAGCATAGCTGCTCATAAGATCTGCCGCCCGCGGCGGGGGAGATCTACGCAGGTGAGGACCACAGGAGAGGGGTGATCGGTTCCCGATCCCGGTCAACTGCCGTATTGGACAAGGGGGAACGTGTCAGGGGAGCGGTCGCGCATGGAAAAAGGGCCCCCGAAGGGGCCCTTTCGGGTGGTGCTCCCGCGACTGGACTCGAACCAGTAACCTGCCGGTTAACAGCCGGCTGCTCTGCCGATTGAGCTACACGGGACCGCTTCGCCGGTCGCGCTCCCCGTGGGGGGCGCTCCCTTGCGGCGAGGAATACATTAGCGCATGCCAGGGGGTGCTCCGAAATCGGTATTGCCGTCGCCTCGGTGCGGTACCCGCACAGGCGGCGGCGAACGCCGAGAGGCACCGAGACAGGCACCAGATGCCGAAAGAAGGGGCTAACCATGCGCTACCGGCTCACGTTCGTATCCGGACTGGCTGTCGGCTACGTGCTCGGCACCCGTGCGGGGCGCGAGCGCTACGAGCAGATCAGGAAGGGCGTCCGGAGGATGGCCGAGAACCCGGCGGTACGCAACGTGGGCGAGGCGGCTGCGCTCAGTAGCCGGGAGGCGGCCTCCAAGGCGGCCGACGCGGTCGAGGACCGGCTCCCCTCCTCCGTCAGCGACCGCGTCCGCTCAGTTCGGGAACGCCGTGAGCATCAGGACGGCGACTACCGTGCCCGCTCCGGCGGCGACTGGGGCGCGGAGGGCCGCTGAGCTTTGTGAGGGAGGCCACGCTGAGTCTCTATGAGAGGTGCCGCTGAGCCCCTTGCGCGGAGGGCCCGCTGAGCCCTCGTTCCGGGGTACCGGCACGGTCCAGGGCGGCCTCAGCGGCAGGCCGACGGCGGGCGCCGGGCCCGGGTCCTCGCGGCCCGGGCCCGGCTCGGGCCGGGTGACGGAGCCCCCGGCCTCCCGGCCCCCGGTCCTCGGTCTCCCGGCCTTGTGGGTCAGCTCGGCAGTTTCGCGCGCCCGTTTCGGGGGCCGGTGGCCTCAAGGAGGGGGGCGAAGAGGTCGCCGTCGGCTTCGATGCGGCGCGTGAGGTCCGAGGTGAGGAAGACGAGGTCGTCCGGGGTGCGGGCGGCGTCCAGTTCGTCCCAGGTCAGGGGGGTCGAGACGGTGGGGCGGGGCTTGGCGCGCAGGGTGTAGGGCGCCGCGGTGGTCTTCGCGGCGTTGTTCTGGGACCAGTCCACGAAGACCTTGCCGCCGCGCAGGTCCTTGGCCATCTTGCTGACGGCGTGCTCGGGCAGGTCCGCCTCCGCTTCGCGGGCCAGCTGTTTCGCGTACGCGGAGACCTTGTCCGAGTCCGTCGGTTCGATGGGTGCGAGCAGGTGCAGGCCCTTGGAGCCGGAGGTCTTCGGCAGCAGCGTGATGCCGTCTTGTGCGGCGCGCTCGCGCAGCCATCGCGCGAGCATCCGGCAGTCCAGAATGTCGGCGCCCTCGCCGGGGTCGAGGTCGAAGACGAGGCAGTCGGCCTCCGCCTGGTGACCGACCTGCCACTGGGGCGTGTGCAGTTCCAGGGCCGCGAGGTTGGCCGCCCAGATGAGGGTGGCCTCGTCCTGGATGAAGACCTGGTGCAGGGGGGTCTTGCTGACGACGGTGATCTCGTGCGTGGTCACCCAGTCGGGCGTGCCGCGCGGCACGTGCTTGGTGAAGAACTTCTCGCCCTCCACGCCGTCCGGATACCGGAGGAAGGAGAGGGGGCGTCCGTCGAGGTGGGGGAGGATGACGTCGGCGACGGAGGCGTAATAGTGGATGGCCTCGCCCTTGGTGAAGCCCGTCGCCGGATAGAGCACCTTGTCGAGGTTGCTGAGGGCCAGACGGTGGCCCCCGATCTCCGTATGCGGCATACCCTGAGAGTCCCATAGAAGGGACAAAGTATGCGTTCCATCTGGAAAGGGTCCATCTCTTTCGGGCTGGTGACGATCCCGATCAAGGTGGTGTCCGCCACCGAGAACCACAGCGTCTCCTTCCACCAGGTGCACACGCCCGACGGGGGCCGGATCCGCTACCGCAAGGTGTGCGAACTGGACGAGGAAGAGGTGCCGCGCGAGGAGATCGGCAGGGGTTTCGAGACGGAGGACAAGCAGACCATCCTGCTGACCGACGACGACCTGACGGCTTTGCCCCTGCCCACGGCCAAAACCGTGGAGATCCTCGGTTTCGTGCCGGCCGAGGCGATCGACCCGATCCAGCTGGACCGCTCGTACTACCTCGCCGCCGACGGCAAACGCGCGGACAAGCCGTACGTGCTGCTGCGCGAGGCCCTCACCAGATCGGGCAAGGTGGCCGTCGCCAAGCTGGCGCTGCGGGCCCGCGAGAGCCTGGGGATGCTGCGCGTGTACGAGGACGCGCTGGCGCTGCACACCATGCTGTGGCCGGATGAGATCCGCTCGGTGAGCGGCGTCGCGCCGGAGAGCGAGGTCGCCGTGCGCGACGCCGAACTGGATCTGGCGGACACCTTGATGGAGACCCTGGGAGAGCTGGACTGGGGCGAGCTGCACGACGAGTACCGCGAGGCACTGGAACAGCTCGTCGAGGCGAAGGCCCAGGGCGTGGAGCCCCGCCCGGAGGAGCTGCGCAGGGCGGAGAGCGGCTCGGGCAAGCTCGTGGACCTGATGTCGGTCCTGGAGCGCAGCGTGCAGGAGGCCAAGGGCGGGCGGGAGGAGGGCGGCGAGGCGACCGTGCATGAGCTGTCCGAGCGTCGCGCGGGCGGGTCGGGCAGGTCCGGGGGCAGGGCAGGGGCCGAGAGCGCCGCGAAGAAGTCCTCGTCCAAGACGGCTTCGTCCCGGTCGGCCTCGTCCAAGAGCGCCGCCAAGGACGCCGGATCGAAGAGGACCGCCGCGAAGAAGTCCTCGTCCAAGGCGACGGCCGCCAAGAGCGCCTCGAAACCCGCCGCCAAGAAGGCCGCGGCCAAGGCGGCCACTCCGAAGAAGACCCCGGCCAAGAAGACCGCGGCCAAGAAGACGGCGGCCAAGAAGACGGCGTCGAAGGCGAGCGCGGCGAAGAAGACCTCCAGGCCGCGCAAGACCGCTTAGCTTGCGCCCGGACCGTTTGGGCCCGGGCGAGGCGCTGAGGGTGCGTGGGGGCCGCTCAGGTGTGCTGTCCGGGACGGTGACCGCGCGGGAGGAAGAGGACCGAGTTCACGTAGCGGCGATGCGGCGCCAGCGAGCGGCGCAGCAGCCCGTGTTCGGCCACATGCGCGGTACGCCGCTGATGTGCCGTCAGGTCGAATGCGGACAGTGGTACCCAGTCGCGTGCCGGGAGCACCCAGCCGGTGTAGCCGAGCGAGGACAGCAGTGTGAGCACTGGCGCCAGGGGCTGGATGCGCAGCTCCAACTCGATGAAGAGCGCCGGATACTCGCGCTTTACGGTGGCCTCCGCGCCGTGCAGGACGCCGAGTTCGCCGCCGTCCACATCGATCTTGATCAGGGTGACGTCGGTCAGCCCCAGCTCGTCCAGGGGCAGGCAGGGCACATCCAGGGCCGTGTGGTGCACTTCCCGGCGTACCAGCGAGGACACTCCCCGGTCGCCGCGCCCGTCCCGGGGCAGCCACAGCGTGGCCGTTCCCGAGTGGCCGCCGGCGGCTGCCTGGAGCACCTCCGTGTTGGGCGGTGCGGTACGGCGCAGCCTGCGGGCGAGGTGCGGGACGGGCTCGACTGTGATCACGCGCGCGGCGCGGCGCGCCATCCGCCGGGTCCAGGGCCCGTACCAGCCGCCGATGTCGAGCGCCGTACCGCCGCGGGGGCAGAAGTCGGCCAGGCGCCGCAGTTCGGGCTCGAAGCGGGGGTAGAGCAGGTCCGTCGCCAGGGTCAGCAGCGTTGCCGGCAGGTGGGGGCCGAGTCGGGAGGCGAGGGTCACGACGGGGGATCCTCCAGCTCCTGGTGGCCTTGGTGGGGCTCGTGATTCCGGTGGTCTCGGCGGTCTTTGTGATCCTGGTAGGTCTTGTGACTCTGGTGGTCCAGGCGGTCTTGAAGGGCAGCATCCGGGGCGGCCGGGGGGTGAGTGTCGCCGGGGCGTTGAAGCAGGCGGCGGTGTTCGTCCTCGGTGACCGGTTCGCCCGAGGACGGCAGCAGCTGGGGAATGCCGTCCACGATGGGATAGCGGCGCCGCAGCCGGGGGTTGTAGAGAGCTTCCCCGGGCTGGAGCAGGGTGAGTGGGCCCTTGTCCAGGGGACAGGCGAGGATCTTGAGCAGGGGATCGTCGGCGGAGAAGCGGGGCATGGTCACTGCCTTTCTGGCGCGGGGCCGGGGGCGGGCGGTGGAAGCGTCGCCGACAGCGGGGGCCCGGCGGGCGGGAAACCGGCTACCGGATGCTCGGAGATTTCGGCTTCGCCGCGGGTCTCCGGTGTCCCGGCATCCGGTTCGTGTGTTCCGGCATCCGGTTCGTGCCGGGGGAGCGATACCAGGACGGCGATGGCGAGCGCGGCGCCGCCCAGCCGGAGGGTGAGCCGGAGCGGTTCGGCGGGCAGCGGCTCGGCGAAGGCGACGGTGCCGCTGACCGTGGCGTAGAGGAAGTTGACCGTCGTGCACACCGGGACGATCAGTGAGGCGCGGCAGCGCTGGAGCGCGGTCTGGGAGAGGACGAGTCCGGTCGCGCCTGTGAACATCAGGAGGTACGGATAGGGCGAGGCCAGCACGGCCACGGCGGTGCCGGTCACGTCGTCGGCGTCGAGCAGCCCGGCCACGCCCTTGATCGCGAGCGAGCTGACGCCGTACAGGAAGCCGACGGCGACCCCGTAGGGTACGCCCGCCGTCGGCAGCCGGTGGCGCCGCCTGGAGCGGCGCTCGGCGGACAGGAAGAGCGCCAGTCCCAGGGCGAGCGAGGGCAGGCAGAGGGCGAGCAGCACGGGCGCCGGCGCGGTCTGGCTGAGGGTCTCCGTGCTGTCGTGCAGCGAGGCGGTGATCAGGAGAAGGGCGGCGAGGATCCCCGCCAGCCCCCACCGTTCACGGCGGCCTGCGCGCTCGCCCAGGAAGAGCGCCGACAGCAGCACGAGCATGGCCAGGCCCGTGACGAACAGCCCCTGGGCCGCGACGAGGGGGAGCGTGCGGTAGACGGCGAGCTGTGCGGCGAAGCCGAGCAGCAGCGAGGCGGCGCCCAGGACCCACAGCGGGCTGCGCAGCAGGTGGAGCAGGAGCTGGGCGGGGCGGCCCGCCGAGAGCGGCGGCAGGGCGGACAGCGCCCGCTTCTCGATGACGAAGCCCGCGCTGAAGAGCAGGTTGGCCACCAGCGCCGCCGCGACTCCCGCGAACATCAGCGGCCGTCCTCCGGTGGTCTGCGCGCCGGCCGCGGCGGAGTGCGCGCCGTGCGCGGTGGCTCGTACGGCGCTCGTGAGGGCCCGCGCGCCGTCCGCTGAGGCTCGCGCCCCATGCGTGAGGGCTCGTGTACCGCTTGTGCGTGCACCAGCAGGATCGAGGCGAGGGAGGGCACATGGCAGGCGGCCCGGTCCAGTGGCCGCAGGGGGCGCGGGACATCGTGATACGGCGCTCCGGTGATGCGCAGGACCCGGAAGCCGGCCGCCGGGAGCAGTGAGCGCAGGGCGCGCGCGGTGAACAGCCGCAGGTGGCCGACCACCTGGGAGCCGGGACGGCCGTGAATCCCGCGCAGCGACACCTCCGAGAAGACCGGCTGGGTGCCGAACAGCAGCAGCGCGCGGTTGTACCAGGCGGCCAGGTTCGGGGTGGAGAGCAGCAGATGGCCGCCGGGACGGAGTATCCGGTGCAGCTCGTCCAGAGCGGCATCCGGATCGACGAGATGCTCGATCACCTCCGAGAAGAGCGCGGCGTCCGCCGATCCGGTCGCGAACGGCAGGCCGGGAGGGGAGAGTTCGCCCCGTACGGCGGTCAGATGGGCGGAGGCGCGGCGCAGCGCGTCCTGGGACCAGTCGACTCCGATGAGACGGTGCCGGGCCAGCGCGCCGGAGGCGGTGGCCGCCGCCGTACCGTCGCCGCAGCCGATGTCCACGATGGTCGAGGGTGTCTCGCCCAGGGCCAGCGCCAGGATGGCCGCCTGGCGCCGTGAGCGCTCGGGTCCCGAGGCGACGGGGGTGGCCGGGTCCTCGTAGAGCTGCTGGAGGCTGCTGGGCGGCTCGGTGGCCGTACGGCTCATGCGGGGTCACCCTCCTGCTCGTGCGGGCCGTTCCCGGTCGGCTCGGGTGTCCCGTACGGGCCGTTCCCGGTGGGTTGCCGCGCCTCTGGCGGCCGGTGCGCGGGCGCGTACGAGGTGGCGGCCAGTGCGTCGGCGAAGAGTGCGCCGAGGCGTGCGCCTGCCTGGTCGTCCAGCCGGGCGTGCGACCAGCGCAGCGCCAACTGGAGCCGCCCGCCGGTCGAGACGGTCGTCACCGACAGGCCGCGCGGCATCTTGGCGGGTGCGGAGAACCACACGGCCTCGGCGCGCCCCGCGTCCCCGAAGTCGAGTGGGTAGGGAACGCGGCCGATGTTGGACAGCAGCGTGCTCGACGCCCACGGCCCGGCGGCCCGGCGCAGCGCCCTGATGCCCGCAGCGCGGACGCCCACGGGCAGCACGGGGGCCGTCAGCAGGCCGCCGCTGAAGCCCAGTTGGGGCCGGTCCGCCGCTTTGAGCGCGCGCGTACGGACGGCGGTCGCGCGCAGCATCCGGTCGATCGCCCGCCTGCTGACCGGATGCAGCGTGATTTCCTGTCCGCCGTCCGGATGCTGCTCGGTCTCCCGTCGGCCGGGCACCTGGCGGCCGAGGGTGCCGGGGCCGGTGAGCGCCTCGTACAGTTCGCGCTCCTCCGGGCCGAAGGCGACCTCGACCAGCCGGGTGCCGTTGCCGATGGGCATGTCCGCCGTACGCGGCCGGTCGTCCACCGGCATGGTGACGCGCACCGGCCGCCGGGGCGCCTCGTGGGCCCTGTTCCAGCGCGCGACCATCAGCCAGGTCGCCACCAGGAGCTGGTCGTTGACGGTGTATGGGGCCGGCTGGCCCGGCGTACGCGGGGGGCGCGCGGGCACCGGCAGGTCGGCGATCAGCATGCCGTTGCCGGGGACGTCCGGATGAAGCGTGTCGGCGGCCACGCGTGCCGGGCGCGTCCGGACCGGTGGCGATCCCTCCGGCTGCCGCTGACCGCCACCTGGGCGTCCGGCCGCACGCGTGCCCGGTGCCGGGGCCCGCACGGGCGGCGGGGCCGGGGAGTTGTCGGCGCCTCCGTACAGCTCGGCAGCCGTGGCCACCACCCGCAGACAGGCGGGGCCGTCGAGCGCGGTGTGGTTGATGGTGACCAGGAGCACCCAGCGGCCCTGGTGCTCGATCACCTCGACACGGAACGGCGGTGAGGCATCCAGCGGCGGGCAGTCCAGCAGGGCCCGCCGCCTGGCCTCCTCCAGGGTGCCGCCGGGACAGGTGACCGGATCCCGGTCCGGCGCACCGGTCAGCACCCACTCGTAGCGCGACCGCCACCACCGCGAGGGCGCCTGCCGCATCAGGACGCGCGGGTGCCGCCGCATCGCCTCGCCGAACGCGGCCCGCAGCCGGCCGGTGTCGGGCCGGGTGGGCAGATGGATCTCGACATGCACGGTCTCTGGCTCGTCCTCGTCCAGACAGTGCCGCGTGATCTCGTCCACGAGCGGAAACGGGATGCGATGCTCCGGTTCCCGCGAACCGGAGCCCGCGGACGCGGTACCCGCCCGGCCTGTCGCGTGCCCCGCGCCTTTGTGCGGTGCTGTCATGGGGTGCGCTCCTCCCCTCGGTCCTGACGGTGGCCGTGGCGCCTGCTCAGGGGCGGCGTGGCGCCCTCGGGGGAGGGGCCCGCCGGAGGCGGGGACGCGCCCGGCGGTACAGGCGGCAGCGGCGCCGTGGGGGCCTCGGGCGGATACGCGGGACGCTGCGGCTGCCCGGACTCCGGAGGGCCGGAAGCGGGCCGCACAGGACTGAACCAGGGCCCCGGAGGGCCGGATTCAGTTCCTGGCGGGCCGGACTCCGGCGGGTGGGGCCCGGATACCGGTGCGGCGGGTGCGCCCGCGGGCTCAGGGTCCGGCGCGGGTCCGCGTCCGCGGCCCGGCCACCGCGCGGGCGGCGTGACCAGTGCCGCGGCCAGCGCCAGCAGGGCGAGGGCCTGCGCCACATGGCTGAAGGCGCCCTGGCCCTGGCCGGGGGCGGATCCCGCGCCGACGGCGGCCAGCACCCCCGCTGCCGCCATGCCGGCCAGCGCCAGCGGCACCAGCACCCACGGCCTGAACCGGGCGAGCACCGCCAGCGCGGGCACGATCAGCGCGTACGGTCCGGCCACCAGTGCGGTCACCAGGGTGAGCGCGACGGTGCCCAGCACCCAGCCGGGCGGCGGTATCTCCTCCCGGTCACCCGGCGGGGAGCCACGGCGCGGCCGGATGAAGGCCAGTCCGAGCAGCGCGGCGATGCCGAGGCCACCGGCGACGAGCCCCGCCTTGTACCAGGTGGCGGGCTCGTACTCCAGCTTGACCGTGCCCTTTTCACCTTCCGGGACGAGGAAGCCCTGCTGCCAGCCGTCGAGCCGTAGCGGGGCTAGTTCCTTGCCGTTGAGAGTGGCGCGCCAGCCTTCGTTGGCGTTCTCGTGCGTCTGGAGGTACGCGGCGGGCCCGCCCCCGACCTCGACGGTGCGCGAGTCGCCCGCCCAGTCGCGGGCGAGGCTGTGCCGGTCGCGCGCCGCCTTGCCCGGGGCGGCGGCCTCTCTCCCGGACGAGGCCGCGGTCTCCTCGCCGGACGAGGCGGGGGCGGCACTGCCCTCGTCCCCGCTGCCCAGCGTCACATCGGTGAGCGCCAGCGGGCCGATGTCGCCCGCTTCCACGGTGTGGGGGCCGGCATCCAGTTCGAGGCTGCCGTCCTCGGCCTCGCCCGCGCACAGTTCGACGTCGATGGGGCGGCGTTCGGTCAGGTCGCGGACCTCGCCTGCCGCCCTGGTGGCGTGGAGGGTGCCGTCCACGGCCAGCATCGGGCCCTTGCCGCAGGGCAGTTCGAAGGTCTGCTCGGGGCCGGGGGCGGGGACGCGGTACTCGTCCAGGGCAGGCAGGTAGACCTCGTTGAGGCCGACGGGCAGCTGGAGTTCCCGGCCGGCGACGGGGTTGTGCACCGTCATCGGCTTCGTACGGGTCACCGTGATGGTGATCTCGTCCGTGGTGATCGGCTCGAAACGGGCCTGCCCGTTCTTGTCCACACCGGCGGATGCCGCACCATCCGGTGAGCTGATGCGGATCTCCTGCGCCGCGGCGGAGATGCCGCCCGCCGGGGCCAGCACGATTTCCCCGATCCTCTTCTTCTTCGGCCAGCTCAACCGGATGGTCGGCTTGTCCCCGGCGATCCAGGCCGTCGAGAGATTGCCGTCCACCAGATTGCGTGCGCTCAGCGAAGTGCCGGTCTTGGCCGTGGAGTCGGCCGAGGCGGTGATCCTGTCGCGGGATCCGGGCGCCGCCTCGTCCAGCAGCCGGTCCAGTTCGGCGCCCGGCACGGGCAGTGCGCGGGCGCGTACGTCGTAGCCGCCGCTGTCGGCGGTGGTGAACTCGCGGTGCAGGCCCACCTCGGCGGAGACCGGCGAGAGGCCGCCGGGATCGCTGCCCCGGTGCAGGGAGAACAGTTCGCTGCCGGCGCCGGTTCGCTCGGCATCCGGTGGGAGCTTCAGCAGCCTGGTCACCTGGAGGTGCGGAACGCTGATCTCGGAGAATCCGGCACCCGAAAGCCCGGCGCGCGGGGTCTGCGCCTCGGTGATGGTCAGCTTCAGCCAGTGCGCGGCTCCCTCGGGCGCCTTGACCTGCTGTCTCGTACCATCCGGCTGGAGAAAACCGGAGGCGCTGCCGCGGTCCGTCTCGACCTTCACCCGGGTCGGTGCGGCGCGGGTGGCGTCCCCCGGCAGGGGCGTCAGCTCGATCGAGGAGGGGAGGCTGACGGTGCCCTTGAAGTCGGCCTTGATCCACTGCCCTTCCGGGTCGCCCGCCGAGCCCTCGGCCCACGCGGTGTCCGGATTCCCGTCGAAGGCGCCCACGGGCTCGAACTGCGGCAGGTGGAAGAGCCAGTTGCCGCTGCTGGACGCCGTCACGGAGCGGGCGCCGCGCAGTACCGATGTGGTCTGGTGGCCCGCTCCCGTGGTCGGCAGGATCTGCTTCGGCTGCTCGCCGGGGTTCTGGACGCTGCCCGGATGGTTCTTCTCGTTCGCCGTGTAGGTGTACGAGGTGTTGGTGTTGACCAGGCCGAAGCGGGTGTCGGCGCGGCGCAGCCCGTCGCCGGAGACCTGGAGGCGCGGGGTGCCGACGCCTGGGTGGTGGTCCCCGGTCAGCACGGCGGGCCGGTCCTTGACCCGGGCGTCCCCCGCGAGCGGGAGCAGCGCCTCGGGGCCGCCGCTGACCTGTGCGGTGCCCGAGACGGGCTTGAGGGCGACGGCCTTGGGGCGTGCGGTGCCGCTCGGCTCGTAGATCTCCACGGCCCGCTGGCGCGGGTAGAAACCGGCGACCTGGAGCGGGGTGCCCTCGGGGATGCGGCCTCCGGTCAGCTGGGGGCCGAAGGACTTCACTTTTCGGTAACCGGATGCTTCAAGAGTTCGCTTCACGGTCTGCGGCGGTACGTAGCCGAGTTGGTCCGGGTCCAGATCGTTGCGTACGACGACGTCGTAGAGCCCGGCGCGGGCCAGGAAGTCCGCGAGCCCCGGGACCCGGCCGCCGCTCATGAGCGCCTGTTCGACCGCGTCGGTGGCCCTGCGGTTGCCGGGCGTACCGAAGGGCACGTAATCGCGCTGCGCCCAGGGGGACTTGGCGAGTACGTCGAGCGGCTGGTCGATGGGCGAGCCCCAGGTGTAGAGGCCGTGCGCGGTGGCCGGGGTGACATAGGCACGGGTGTGCGGGGAGTGCTCCCGCAGCCAGTCGGCCGTCTGTTCCCAGTGCCGGGGCAGTTTCCTGAACGCGCCGGGCTGGAGGATGTCACCGTTCGCATAGGGCAGGCACAACCCCGGCAGCACGGCCAGCGCGGCGGCCCACGGCAGCAGCGCGCGCCCCGGCAGCGGTCGCGTGCCGCGTGTGCTGACGGCCACACCGGTCAGCTGGGCCAGTCCGAAGGCGAGGGCGAGGGCGAGGCCGGGCTGGAACTTGTAGATGTTCCGGAAGGGGCGCAGCCAGCCGTCCAGCCAGCCCTGCACGGGACCGGCGAACGGGGCGCCCAGCGAGCCCGCGTACCCGGCGAGCATCACCCCGCTGACGGTGAGGACCGTCAGCACCAGCCAGCGCCGCTCCGGCAGGTCGCGGCGCGCGAGCCCGGCCAGCCCCAGCGCGGCGGCGAAGGCGCCGCTCAGGATGGCCGGCCGGCTTGCCGCGACCGTCCATCCGGCGGGCAGCCAGGGCTCGCCGAAGTGGAGGTAGCCGGTCCAGTTTCCGGCGCCGCGCAGCATCTCGGTCGCGGACATGGTGTCGGTGGTCGTCAGCGCGCTTTCCACGTACGGCATGAAGTCCTCGCCGTACGCGCCCAGAAGCAGCAGCGGGACGTACCACCAGAGGGTCGCCAGCAGCACTCCCGGCAGCCACCAGGCGAGCAGGGTGCGGCGACGGCGGCCGGTACGGGTGAGCACGTACAGCAGGGCGGGCAACAGCGCCGCCAGCGTGGAGGCGGCGTTGACCCCGCCCATGAACGGGATGAGCAGCGCCGAGCGGGCCGCCGCCACCCGGGGCGTGGCCGTGGCCCGGCCGGCCAGGGTGAGCGGCAGCAGCACCCAGGGCAGCACGGCACCCGGCAGGGCCGCGGCCGAGGTGGAGCCGATGACGGCGCTCCAGGCGGGCCACAGCGCGTAGCAGGCGGCGGCCGGCAGCCGGGTGTTCCGGGTGCCGGGGCCGAGCCGTTCGGCCAGCCGCAGCGCCCCCCAGAACGCGGCGGCCACGATCAGCGACATCCACAGGCGTTCGGCCGCCCAGGCCGGTATGTGGAGCAGGTCGGTCAGCCCGTAGTAGGGCAGCGCGGGGAACAGATAGCCGGCGTACTGGTCCGCGATCCCGCCGAACCCGCCCCGGTCGTGCCACAGCTGCCCCAGATCGCCCAGGAACTGCCAGGGGTCGGCGGCGACCCCGAGCTTGGTCTCGAACGTCATCTTCCCCGGCGACGTGGCCAGGAAGGCCACGAAGACGACCGCCCAGAATCCGAACAACGGGCGGCGCCCCCACGGCCGTTCCGCCGGAGGGACGGGCCCCGGGGCCGGCGCCGGAGCCTGGGGTGGTGCCTGGACGGTCGTGGTCATGAGGGACACCGCCGGAGGATGAGGAGGAGGTTCCAGGTGGCGAACTCGCGCAATCCGGGCACGCGGGTGACGGCGCCCGCGAGGAACGGCCAGTAGCGGGAGCGGGCCGAGACGAGCTCCACATCGTGCCGGGCGCGCACCTGGCGCAGGGTGGTGCCGATGTGCACGGCGAACAGGTTCTCGCCCAGCGTGTGCTTGGCCGCGCGCCCCGTACGCCGCTGATAGCGGGCACGGGCCCGGGCGGCGCCCACGTAGTGCCAGGGCCCCGTCTCGTGGCCGCCCCAGGGCGAATACCAGTTGGTGAACGCGACGTAGATCAGCCCGCCGGGGCGGGTGACGCGGATCATCTCCGACAAGAACGTCTGCGGATCGGCCACGTGCTCCAGCACGTTGGAGGAAAAGCAGACATCCGCCGTGCCGTCGGCCAGCGGCAGCAGATAGCCGTCGGCGAGAACGGCACCCTCCGGAGGCCGCCCCTGCGCGTACAGCTCGCGCGGATCGGGCTCGAACAGATAGGCGTGCGCCCCCCGGCGGCGGAACTCCTCGGTGAAGTGCCCGCTGCCGCCGCCGACATCCACGACCGTGCTGCCCTTGACCGGAACATACCGCTCCACCTGCTCCGCCGAGTCGCGCGCCAACAGGCCGTAGCAGTACGCGGGGTCGCTCCGCTCCCGCAGGAAGGCGCGGAAGAGGGCGACCGATCTTCGCAGGGAAGGATCCCGCACGGCCCTACCACCGCCCGGCGGGGGCCGGCCGCGCGGCGGCAGGGGACACGGCGGGCAGCTGCCGGGACGCCGTGGACCGCGCGTACGCCTCGGCGGCCACGGAACGGAAGCCGCGCACCGTGTCCGCCCATCGGAAGCGGGCGGCCCGGCGCCGGCCCGCGCCGCCGAGCGCCAGACGGCGCTCGGCGCAGAGCGCCAGCGCGCACCAGTGGGCCGCGAACGCGCTCTCGCCGCGCGCCAGCACCCCGGTGACGCCGTCCTCGACGGAGTCGCGCAGCCCGGGAATGTCGAAGCCGATCGCGGGCGTGCCGCGCGCCGCCGCCTCCGTCACGACCAGCCCCCACCCCTCCACCAGGGAGGGGTGCAGCAGCAGCCAGGAGCGGCACAGCAGCCGGTGCTTCTCGCCCTCGCCGATGTGGCCCGTGAAGGTGACCGAGGGGCCCGCCACGGCCTCCAGAGCGCGCCGTTCGGGCCCGTCGCCCACGATGACCAGCCGGCCGCCGGTGACCGGCCTGACCCGCTCCCACAGGCGCAGCAGCAGATCGATGCGCTTGTACTCCACCAGCCGTCCCATCGCCAGGAACAGCGGCTCGGGCGACCTGGCCACCGGCGGCCCGGGCTCCTCGACGCCGTTGTGGACGACACGGATCTCCTCGGCGGGCACGCCCAGCGCGCCGAGCGCCCGCGCCGTCGAACCGGATACCGCCACTTTGAGGTTGGCGCGGTGGTTGTGGGCCAGCGCCCAGTGTTCGAGCCGGCGCCCCAGGCGCGCGGCGGGGTCCGGATAGCGCATCCGCCACAGGTCGGTGTGCACATGGTTGACGAAGCACAGGGTGGGCCCCCGGTGCCACAGCGGCGCCAGGTACGGCATGCCGTTGCAGACCTCCACCAGCAGGTCGCAGGCGCCGACCTGGCGGGCGAGGGCGCGGCGGGCCCGCAGGAAGTGCGCGGCGTCCCCGCCGGCCGACACGACCCGGTAGCCGCGGCGGGCGGTGGGGCCGCCGCACAGGAGGGTGACCTGATGGCCGTAGGAGGTGAGCCCTTCGGCTATCCGGTCGATCAGCAGCTCGGAGCCGCCGGCCGCCGGATTGCCGAGATCACGCCGCGCGAGGAACACGATGCGGCGCGGGGACCCTGGATCGGTGACGCGCTGCCCGCCGGAGGCGGTGCCGTGGCCGGCGCCCTGCCCGGTGGGGGAGGCGGGAGCGAGGGTGGCGCGCGTGCCGTGTGGGGGGACCAGGGAGGGTCGTACGTGCTGGGGCATAGGTGCTCCAACTCGTCTCAGGGTGCGGTACGGGCCGGCCTTGTGGGTACTGCCGAGTGGTGCGGGTCGTGCGAGGCGGTACTGGACGTACGGGGTGTGCGGGGGCGTACGCGGCGCACGAGGCAGAGCGGGGTGTACGAGGTGGTGCGGGGTGTACGAGGTGGTGCGGAGGCGGCGCGGATCCGTGCGAACGCGGCGTGGGGCCGTGCGTTCAGGGTGTGCGGGGGCAGTCCGCTGAGGGTGCCGGGCCGTGCGGGGGCGGTATGCGTCGGATGGCTCAGTGTTCGCCGCCGCGTTCACGGGTGGCTACTCACCGGGGTGACAATTTTGGCCCCGCATGCGGCTGACGCCTCATCACTTCGCGCTCCACGAGGTGTTCACGCACGCGTGGGACGCAATGGCCGTGCGTGCCGGGCATCCGCCCGCGCGCACGTGCCCCGGGCACACTCTCCGCCGCCGGGAACGGCAAGGCATCCGGTGGGCTCGGGCCGGGCCGCGGGCTCCGCTCAGGCTCCGACCGGATGCCTTGACATTCCCGGCGGCGTCCGGCGGAGGCGGCGCCCCCTGATGACCAGTACGGCTCCCGCCACGCCGCACACCGCGCCCGCCGAGACCGCGCCGAGGGGCGCGACGGTGCCCACCATCCGCAGCCGGGCGTTGTCGTCCTCGGCGAAATCCACGGCATCCTGCCGCGTCTTCTTGGTGAAGGCCAGCTTCCGGCTCTCCAGCAGCGTCACCTTGTCACTCTTGCCGCCGGGCGCGCGCAGCGTCATCCGGGGTCCGGTGGCGGCGTACAGGATGCGGCCGGTGCGCTCGTCCACGATGAAGTCCAGGCCCGAATTCGCGTACCACTCCTCGGCGTTGACCTGCGCGCTCTTCGGCCTGTCCACCAGGGCCCCCGGCACCTGACGAGTCCCCGCGCGGGTCGGCCCGACCGTGCCGGTGAAGCGCAGCCCCTCGTATCCGCGCACCTTCGCCCTGCCCTTGTAGTGCAGCGGAACGGCGCCGCCCAGCGTGCTGTCCCACCAGGTGTAGTCGCGCTTCGCCACGCCGAAGGGCCACTTCAGATACGCCTCGCCGCTGAAGTGCGCCGGCTTGGAGCCGCAGCAGGCGACCGGCTTGTTGGTCCTGCGGTCGGTCACCCAGCGCTCCGTCGTCCACTGGAAGGACTTGCGGGGATCATCCAGTTCGGCGGTCCTGGGGTTGTCGATGGTCTGGGAGACGTTCCACACGGCCCGCCCGGTCTTCTCGCTCGCCGCGACGTCCCCCAGCACCCGCCGGGTGACGGTGAGTTCCTGGCCGCTCCTGGTCTTCAGCTTCTGCTGGTCGAAGTACTTCCCCTGGCCCTTGAACACCGAGGTCACGTTCACATCGGTGGGAGTGCGCTCGGCGTGTGGTCCGACGTACCAGGTGAGCATCGGCGCGAGCACGAGCAGGAAGACGCCCAGACCCAGCAAGGCCAGGGCGGGCGGCGAGGCAGTACGGCGCATGGTGGGCACTCCGGAGTGGTCTTGACCTGCGCGCCAGGCGACCCTGCGGCAGGTACGGCGCTGCGACGGGGAAGTGCACGTGCGAGGAAGGGCCGAGGGAGGCCGGTGAAGTGTTGGGGCGTGACACGGAAGCTCGGCTGGAGGTCCGTATGGGCCGGAAACCGTAGGCCGTCCCTTGACACGGCGTCAATGCTTCCCGACACTCAGCAACTCAAGAGGGGTTGGGCTCCGGGGGCGGGGCCGTCGTACCGAGCCGTCGCGTGTGCTCACGGCTCTCACAGGCACCGCGGCACCGACGAAGAGAGGTTCGCCTCCGCCATGCACAGATTCCTCGCCGCCGCGCTCACCAGTGCGGTCGCCGCCGGTCTCGCCGTGGGTGCGGGCTTCGGCATAGTCGCCGCACTCGACGCCACCCCCGACCAGCCCAACGTGCCGCTCGTGCACTTCCACTCCTCCCCGCAGGAGATCCCCGGCCTCGGCTCCTCGGCGCTGCCCTCGGCCTCCCCGAACGACTCCACCGCAACCGGCGACGCGGGCTCCGACACCGACACCGACCCGGGCGCGGGCTCCGACCCGGGCTCCGACTCCGGCGCCGGACCCGCCGCCTCCTCCGCCCCGGCCTCGGCGCCGGGAGACTGACTCGTGAGAGCCGCGCCCGCGCGCTCGGCCTGGCAGGACGTACCGCCGCCCCGCGTACGGAAGTTCGCCGAGCGGGCGATGGCCGAGGTGCCCGTGCTCGCCCAGGACATCCTCGACGCCATCCGGCGCGAGTATCCGGCCCTGTCCCTCGTCCTGGACGAGTCCGGCGAGCCCATGGCGCTGATCGGTATCCGGCGCGCCCTGGAACACTTCGTCGACCACCTGGCCACGGGCCTGGAGAGCCCGCACGTGCCTCCGCGGGTCTTCCAGGAGTTCGGCCGGGGCGAGGTCCTCCAGGGCCGCACCCTCGACTCCCTCCAGGCCGTCTACCGGCTCGGCATCCGGCTGGCCTGGCGCCGGCTCGCCGAGATCGGCACACACCTGGAGATCCCGCCGCCCGCCATGTACGAACTGGCCGAATCCGGCTTCCAGTACCTGGACGGGCTGGTCGCCGAGTCGGTACGCGGCTACGCGGAGGCCGCCGCACGTCAGGCGGGCGAGCGGCTGCGCCTCCAGCGCCGGCTGTTGGACCTGCTGCTGTCCGAACACCCTCAACACCGCGGCTCCGGCGAACCCGCCGACCTGCTCGCCGACCGTGCGGCGCGGATCGGCTGGCGGGTGCCGCGCACCGTGGCCGTCGCCGTGCTGGTGCGCCCCGCGCGCTCGGCGGTGCCGCCCGCGGTGGGGGAGGAGGTGCTGCTCGACATGGACTGCGAGCAGCCCCGCATGGTCGTCCCCGAGCCCGAGGCACCCGGCAGACCCGAGCTGCTGCGCAGGGCGGTGGCCGGATGGGCGGGGGCGCTCGGGCCGCCGGTGCCGCTCGCCGATGCCGTGAAGTCGCTGCGCTGGGCCCAATCGGCCGTCGGGCTGATGGAGCGCGGCCTGCTGCCCCACGGGGAACTGCTCCACTGCACCGACCACACCGAGGCGCTCGTCCTGCTGCCGCCCGAGGAACTGATCGCCGGGCTCACCCGTCGCAGGCTCGCGCCCCTGGACGAGTGCGGGCCCACCCACAGCCGCCGCCTGGCGGAGACCCTGCTGGCCTGGCTGGAGACCCGTGGCGGCGCCCCGGAGGTGGCCGGCCGTCTCGGCGTGCACCCGCAGACGGTGCGCTACCGGCTGCGGCAGATACGCGAACTGTGGGGGGACGACATCGACGATCCGGACAGCCGCTTCGAGCTGGAACTCGTGCTGCGCTCGATGCGGCTGCGCGGGGAGCTGGAAGCCCGGTGACCGGAGCCCGGATGCCGGCGCCGGGAGGCTGGGGGAGGGGACCGTAGGCGGGCGGGTACGAGTGGCGTCCGGCGGTCCGGGATGAGCGGCGTCCGGCGCAGGTGCCACTCGCAGCATTCGGTCGTTATTCCGTGTGTTCGCCGAGCATGCGCTGGAGCAGGTCTCGCAGCAAGGTCCGTTCGACGGGCGTCAGCTCGGCCAGCGGCTCGTCCGCGAAATCCAGCCCGCCGCGCAGCTGCGCGGCGGTGGCGCGGCCCTCCTCGGTGGCGGCGGCGACCTTGACTCTCCGGTCGGCCGGGTCGGCTCTTCGCTCGACCAGGCCCCGCGACTCCAGCCGGTCGACTATGCCCGTCACATTCGACGGCTCGCACTTGAGCTGCCGCGCCACCTGCCGCATCGGAGTGGGCTCACGCGCCAGCAGCGCGAGCACGCGGGCCTGCGCGCCGGTCAGCGAGTGCTCGGCAGCGGCCAGTTCGTATTCCGCGTGATAGCGCGCGACCACTGTGCCGAACAGCTCAAGGACCTCACGCGTGAGGGTGTCGGGGGGACGGATTCCGGCTGCCATGCGAGCAGCGTACCGCAATGCTTGACAACACGAAATATCCATGTGCATCGTTGTTTCATTAGATGCAATATCGAGGAGGATCAACTATGTCGCTGCCGACCACTGGGCGCGAATGGCACCTGACCGAACGCCCGGAGGGCTGGCCCGACCCGGAGAAGAACTTCGCCCTGCGTGAGGCCCCCGTCACCGAGCCGGGTGAGGGGGAGGTGCTCGTGAAGAACCTGTACCTCTCGGTGGACCCGTACATGCGCGGCAGGATGAGCGCGGCGAAGTCCTACGCCGAGCCGTACAAGCTGAACAAGCCGATGCTGGGCGCCGCTGTGGGCCGTGTGCTGGCCTCCGGCGCCGAGGGGTTCTCGGAGGGGGATCACGTCCTCCACTTTTTCGGCTGGCGCGAGTACGCGACCTTCGACGCGCGCAGCGCCGTCAAGGTCGATCCCGAGGCGGCCCCGCTCACCACCTACCTCGGCGTCCTGGGCATGCCCGGCCTCACCGCCTACGCGGGCCTGCTGCGGGTCGCCGGTTTCAAGGAGGGCGACGCGGTCTTCGTCTCCGGGGCGGCCGGTGCGGTGGGCAGCGAGGTCGGCCAGATCGCCAGGCTCAAGGGCGCCTCCCGGGTGGTCGGTTCGGCGGGCTCCGACGAGAAGGTCAAGCTCCTCACCGAGGAGTACGGCTTCGATGCGGCGTTCAACTACAAGAACGGCCCCGTCAAGGACCAGCTCAAGGAGGCCGCCCCGGACGGCATCGACGTCTACTTCGACAACGTGGGCGGAGAGCACCTGGAGGCCGCCATCTCGGCCATGAACCTCCACGGCCGGATCGCGGTGTGCGGAATGATCTCCCAGTACAACGCCACCGAGCCCACCCCCGCCCCGCGCAACCTGGCCCAGATCATCGCCAAGCGCTTCCGGGTGGAGGGCTTCCTCGTGGGCGACCACTACGACCTCCAGCCGCAGTTCGTGGAAGAGGTCTCGGCCTGGGTGCGCTCGGGCGAGCTGAAGTACAACGAGACGAAGGCCGAGGGAATCGAGAACACGCTCGATGCGTTCCTCGGCATGCTGCGGGGCGAGAACACCGGCAAGATGCTGGTCGCCCTTCCGGACTGACCCGGCCGCAGCGCGCAGCCGGCTCGTGGAGAAGAGGCGCCCGGACATGAACTGCCGTCGGCCTCCCCTGAGCCGCCACATACGCTTGTCACCGCACCAGCGGGGAATCCGGGCGCGAGTTCCCCCGGCCGTGCCACCAACAGGAGGGTTCACATGGCAATCCAGCCCATTGACGTCAAGTACACCGCCGTCGCCACCGCGGAAAACGGCCGTGACGGTCGCGTCGCCAGCGACGACGGCCAGCTCGATGTCGTCGTCAATCCGCCCAAGTCGATGGGCGGCAGCGGCGCCGGCACCAACCCGGAGCAGCTCTTCGCGGCCGGGTACAGCGCCTGCTTCCAGGGCGCGCTCGGCGTGGTCGCCCGCAAGGAGGGCGCGGACATCTCCGGCTCGACGGTCACCGCCGAGGTCGGCATCGGAAGCACCCCGGAGGGCGGCTTCGGCCTCACCGTCGCCCTGAAGGCCCAGATTCCGAACGTCGATGCGGCTACGGCCAAGGACCTGCTGGAGAAGGCCCACCAGGTCTGCCCGTACTCCAACGCCACCCGCGGCAACATCGAGGTCACGCTCGACGTCGTCTGATCCGCGTCCTTCGGGGTGCCGCCGCGTGGACGGCGCCCCGAAGGACCGGCCGCCTCCCACCACCACCCGGCGGCACCCCTAGGCGCCGCCCACAGTGGGCGCGGCCCGCGCCGAGTGCCTATCCCGCGGGGCGCTGGGCGACGATCTGCCGGTAGGCCATCTCCGCGAGGCTGCGCTGACCTTCCTTGCTGGGATGGAACCAGTCCCAGTTGCTCAACTCGGCCGCGGTGAAGCGGTAGCGGAAGACCGCACCGTTGTCGTAGCGGCAGCGCAGGTCCTTGGCGCACTCCTCTTTCAGCACGGAGTTGTAGTCCACCACCCTGTCGTAGACCTGCTGGCGGCGCTCTTGTGCCGCCTGGTTCATCGACTGCGGGTCCTTGAGCATCGACTGGCAGATCCCCAGCCCCCAGATGCGCTCCCCGATCGGGTTCTTCCTGCCCTGCTGCCACAGCCGCCGCAGATCCGGGACGCTGGAGACGTAGACCTGGGTCTTGGGCGACTCGGCGCGCAGGACGCGCAGCCCCTCGCGGATGTCGGCGCGGAAGTCCTTGACGGACGTCATCTGCTCCGCGCTGGGGCGGCACGCGTCATTGGCGCCGCTCATCACCGTCACCATCCCGGGACGGACGCGGCTCGCCTTGCGCATCTGGGCGGGCAGGTCGGCGGCGACGGCGCCGCTGACCGCGTAGTTCCAGCTCTTGCCCCGGGGGTCGGACAGCAGTCGGCCGGCGAGGCTGTTGACCTCGTCATCGCTTCCGGTGGCCCAGGAGACCTTCGTGCAGTCCGCCAGCAGCGAGCAGGCGTCGAAGCCACGCGTGATGGAGTCACCGACCGCAGCGATGGAGGAGGGAGTGCGGTCCCAGACGCGTTCCGGCTTCGGATGGGGGCGCGAGGAGGGTTTGGCGCGCTGTGCGTCCTCCGGGCCGCCCCCGCCGGGGGAGCCGACGGTGAGGGCCAGTACGAGCCCGGTCACGAGCACGGCGGCGAACGCGAAGATCGTGACCGTCCGGAGGCGTATTCGGCCGGGTGGATGGGGACGCTTGGGGCGATCGCTCCCCGCGTCGTGGCTTTCCGTCATTCGACCCCCTGATTCGCCGTTCCTGGGCCGACGGTAGGTGACCCGCCGTGCGTCGCCTCGCGATAGCCTGCGCCTGGTCGGTGATGCGTGGCATGCGACAGCTGGTAAATATTACCTCGCGTCACATCCTGTCCCTTTCGGGGAGAATTGCGCGCAGTGGTGTTTACTATTCGTAACCTCGGGAGCTGGTAGGGAAGTGACCGGTGGTGCAAAATGTCAGGCGCTGATCCGGCGCGTGACCGGAAGGTGATCGAGGCGGCCCGCACGGCGGCGCTCGAACCGCACTGGAGGTCCCGGTGACGACACGTGGAGTTCTGTACGTCCACTCGGCGCCCCGCGCGCTGTGCCCGCACGTCGAATGGGCCGTCGCGGGCGTGCTGGGCGCCCGCGTCAACCTGGACTGGATCAGACAGCCCGCCTCACCCGGCACCTGGCGCGCGGAATTCTCCTGGCAGGGCGATCCCGGCACGGCCTCCAAACTCGCCTCCGCGCTGCGCGGCTGGCACCTGCTGCGCTTCGAGGTGACGGCAGAGCCCTGCCCCACCGCCGAGGGCGAGCGCTACAGCTCCACACCGGAGCTGGGCATCTTCCACGCGGTCACCGGCATGCACGGCGACATCCTCATCCCCGAGGACCGGCTGCGGGCCGCGCTCGCCCGCGCGGGGCGCGGGGAGAGCGAACTGGCGGCGGAGATCTCCAAGCTGCTGGGCAAGCCCTGGGACGACGAACTGGAGCCCTTCCGCTACGCGGGAGAGGGCGCGCCCGTGCGGTGGCTCCACCAAGTGGTCTGAGGCGCGCGCCGCGCTTGCCCTGGAGCGCGCTCGAACGCATACCGTTCCGGCATGTCTGACACCACCTCAGTGGCCGTGCTCGGCACCGGCACCATGGGCGCCGCCATGGCCCGCAACCTCTCCGCCGCCGGGTTCGACGTCCGCGCCTGGAACCGCACCCGGGCCAAAGCGGAGCCGCTCGCGGCAGACGGCGTACGGATCGCCGACGACGCCGCCGAGGCCGTGCGGGGCGCCGCCGTCGTCCTCACCGTCCTCTACGACAGCCCCTCCGTCCTGGCGGCCATGCACGCGGCGGCCTCCGGGCTCGTCGAGGGGGCCGTATGGGCACAGGCGAGCACCGTCGGGCCCGAGGGGCTTCCGCCCCTTGAGGAGTTCGCCGGCCGGCATGGGCTGCGCTTCTTGGACACGCCCGTGCTGGGCACCAAAGAGCCCGCCGAGCAGGGCAAGTTGACCGTCCTGGTCGCGGGGCCCCAAGAGGCGGCCGATGCCGCCGCCGGGGTCTTCGGCGCCATCGGGGCCAAGACCCTGCGGGTGGCAACCGAGCCCGGCGGCGCCAGCCGCCTGAAGCTGGTGCTCAACAACTGGGTGCTCACCGTCATCAACGGCGCCGCCGAGACGCTCGCGCTGGCCGAGGGGCTGGGCGTGGACCCCCGCGACTTCCTCGGCGCCGTCGCGGGCGGCCCCCTCGATCTGCCCTATCTCCAGGCCAAGGCGCAGATGCTGCTGAACGGCTCCTACGAGGCGAGCTTCGCCCTCTCGGGTGCGCGCAAGGACGCCGAGCTGATCTCGCTGGCCGCCAGAACCGCCGGTGTCCAGCTCGACCTGACCCCGGCCGCCGCCGAACGGATGCGCCGCGCCGAGGCCCAGGGACACGGACGGGACGACGCCATCGCCTCCTACTTCGCCAGCTTCGAAAGCTCCGACTACGGAGCGGGCGACGCCCGGGGCTCCGCGTAGCCCCGCACCCGGGAGCCGCGCACCGGTAACGCGTACAGGTAAGGGGCGGCCTCCAGAGAGACCGCCCCTTACCTGTGAAGCATCCGGTGCGACATGGCCCCGGGTGAGACCGGGCGCGCGTCGAGCCGGCTCGGCGCGCGGAGCGCGCCAGGACTCAGACCGTGCGGAACGCCAGGACGACGTTGTGCCCGCCGAAGCCGAACGAGTTGTTCAGCCCCGCGATGGTGCCCTCGGCGGGCAGGTCGCGTGCCTTGTCGCGAACGATGTCGGCGTCCGCTTCCGGGTCGAGATTCTCGATGTTGATCGTCGGCGGGGCCGTGCGGTGACGCAGGGCCAGCAGCGTGGCCACCGTCTCGACGCCACCGGCGCCGCCCAGCAGATGGCCGGTCATCGACTTGGTCGCCGAAATCGCCATGTGGTCCACATCGTCGCCGAAAACCTTGCGCAGCGCCTTCAGCTCCGCCAGGTCGCCCTGCGGGGTCGAGGTCGCGTGCGCGTTGATGTGCATCACCTCGGCCGGGTCCAGCCCGGTCCTGGTCGTGAGGTTCTGGAGCGCCTGCGCGATGCCGTTGCCCGAGGGCTCCGGCTGCACGATGTCGTGGCTGTCGGCGGAGATGCCCTGGCCGATGGCCTCGGCGTAGATCCGCGCGCCGCGCGCCCTGGCGTGCTCGGCGGACTCCAGGACGATCACACCCGCGCCCTCACCCATCACGAACCCGTTGCGGGCCGTGTCGAAGGGGCGGGAGGCGCCTTGCGGGTCGTCGTTGTTCTTCGACATCGCCATCATGTTGCCGAAGGCGGCGACCGGCAGCGGGTGGATGGCCGCCTCGGTGCCGCCGGCGACGACGACCTCGGCGCGCCCGGTACGGATCATCTCGATCCCGTAGCCCACGGCCTCCGAGCCCGAGGCGCAGGCGCTGACCGGAGTGTGCACCCCGGCACGCGCGTTGACCTCCAGGCCGACGTTGGCCGAGGGGCTGTTCGGCATCAGCATCGGCACGGTGTGCGGGGAGACGCGGCGCACGCCCTTCTCGCGCAGGATGTCGTACTGGTCGAGCAGCGTGGTCACCCCGCCGATGCCCGATGCCACCACGGTGCCCAGCCGGTCGGGGTCGACGGAGGAGTCCTCGCCCGCGCGGGCGGTGAAGCCCGCGTCGGCCCAAGCCTCACGGGCCGCGATCAGCGCGAACTGCGCCGAGCGGTCCAGCTTCCTGGCCTGGGCGCGCGGAATGCTCTCGCTCGGCTCGACGGCGATTCTCGCGGCGATCCGGACCGGCATGTCGGCCGCCCACTCCTCTTCGAGGAGACGGACGCCGGAGCGCCCGGCGACGAGACCTTCCCAGGTCGATGCGCTGTCGCCACCCAGCGGTGTGGTTGCGCCGATACCGGTGACGACCACGGAGTGAGGGGTCGCGTTCACTGGAATTCTGTCTCCACTGGTAGGGGATGATCCCGTTTGGGCCACCCTTGGCCGGGTGGCGACAAACGCTTCAGGGGGTGTCTCAGCTCTGGTGGTTGAGGATGTAGTCGGTCGCGTCGCCGACGGTCTTGAGGTTCTTGACGTCGTCGTCCGGGATCTTCACGTTGAACTTTTCCTCGGCGGCGACGACCACCTCGACCATGGAAAGCGAGTCCACGTCCAGGTCGTCCGTGAAGGACTTCTCCAGCTTCACGTCCTCCGTGGGGATCCCGGCGATCTCGTTGACGATCTCGGCGAGGCCCGAGACGATTTCTTCCTGCGTGGCGGCCATTGCGGCGCTCCTTCGTATTCGCGGTGAGTCCGCAGCGCCCGACCTCTTTGTGCGGGGCTGCTCGGATCTTGACTAGGGGAGAGTAACGACAGTCGCGGCGTAGGCGAGACCCGCCCCGAAGCCGATGAGGAGCGCGGTGTCGCCGCTCTTCGCCTGCCCTGTGGCCAGCAGCCGCTCCATCGCCAGGGGGATGGAGGCGGCCGAGGTGTTGCCGGTGGTCTCCACGTCACGGGCCACGGTGACGTGCTCCGGCAGTTTGAGGGTCTTCACCATCGAGTCGATGATTCGCATGTTGGCCTGGTGCGGAATGAAGACGTCCAGGTCGTCCGCCGCTATGCCGGCCGCGTCCAGGGCCTGCTGAGCGACCTTCGCCATCTCGAAGACGGCCCACCGGAAGACCGTCTGGCCCTCCTGGCGCAGCGCCGGGAACTTCAGCCCGCCGCTCGCGTCGAGCGGGAGCTGCGAGACGTCGTCCACGCGCAGGTCGTCCCAGGCCACGGTCTGGGAGATGACGTCCCGCTTGTCGCCCTCCGAGCCCCAGATGGCCGGGCCGATGGCCGGCTCGTCGGAGGGACCGACGATCACGGCGCCGGCGCCGTCGCCGAACAGGAAGGCGGTGGACCGGTCCGTCAGGTCCGTCAGGTCCGAGAGCCGCTCGGCGCCCACGACCAGGACGTAGTCGGCGCTGCCCTCGACGACCAGGCTCTTGGCGAGCGTGAGGCCGTAACCGAAGCCCGCGCAGCCTGCGTTGATGTCGAAGGCCGCGGCCTTTCCGGCACCCATCCGGTCGGCGATCTCGGTGGCGACGGCGGGGGTCTGCTTGAAGTGCGAGACGGTCGAGATGATGACCGCGCCCACCTCGCCGGGGGTGATCCCGGCGTCCGCGACGGCCTTGCCCGCGGCCTCCAGCGTCATCTCCGCGACGGTCTCCTCCGGGCCTGCCCAATGGCGGGTGGCGATACCCGAACGCGAGCGGATCCACTCGTCGGAGGAGTCGATGTGCTTGAGAATCTCCTCGTTCGGTACGACGCGGGTCGGGCGGTATCCGCCGACGCCGAGAATGCGCGCGTACGGGGAGCCCTGCGCGGGCTTGATCTTCGCGGTCATGCTTCTCGGGCTCCTTGGAGTCAGGCGGACAGGTGCTCGGCGACGAGCGCCCTGGCGGGGTCGAGGTCGTCGGGCGACTTCAGCGCCAGATTGCGCAGCTGCGGCTGCGCGCGCTTGGCCAGGCCGGTGAGGGTGCCGCCGGGGCACAGTTCGATCAAGGTGGTGGCGCCCAGTTCCCCGAAGGTGTCCATGCACAGGTCCCAGCGCACCGGCGCCGAGATCTGGTGGACGAGACGGCGCACGACCTCCTGGCCCGAGTCCACGACCTGGCCGTCGAGGTTGGAGACGTAGCGCACCGCCGGATCGCCGGGCTCGATGTCCGCCACGGCCGCCTCCATGGCGGGTACGGCGGATGCCATGTGCGTGGTGTGGAAGGCGCCCGCGACCTTCAGCGCGATGACCCTGGCCTTCTCTGGCCGGTCCGCGGAGAGTGCGGCGAGCTGCTCGGTGGTGCCGGCCGCGACGATCTGGCCGGCGCCGTTCATGTTGGCCGGGGTCAGGCCGAGCTTGTCCAGGTGTGCCGTGACGGTCTCCTGGTCGCCGCCGAGCACGGCGGACATGCCGGTCTCGCTGATGGCCGCGGCCTCGGCCATCGCCAGGGCGCGGGCCCGCACGATCCGCATGGCCTCCAGCGGGGTCAGCACCCCGGCCAGCGCGGCGGCGGCCAGCTCGCCGACGCTGTGGCCCGCGACCGCGCCGACCGCGCCGAAGGAGCCGGGCGAGTCCTGTTCCGGCCGGTTGTCCAGCAGTTCGTAGGCGGACAGCAGGCTCGCCGCGACCAGCAGTGGCTGGGCGACGGCCGTGTCACGGATGGCCTCGGCGTCGGCCTCGGTGCCGTAATGCACCAGGTCGAGATCGATGGCGGCCGACCACTGGGCGACCCGGTCGAAGACGCCGGGAAGTTCGAGCCAGGGGGTCAGCAGGCCAGGCTTCTGGGCGCCTTGGCCGGGAGCGACGAGTACGAGCACTCTCTCACTCTCTCTTGTGGGCAGTGGTCCCCGCCGGTGGGGACCGAGACGAAGAACGGTGAGGGGAATTGTGGACCCTCGACAAAAGACGCGGGCCAGCTTACGGCTGGTCCCCGGAGTCGGCGAGACGCCCCAGGATCAGCGCGATACGCAGGGTGAAGGCGGAGCGCACATCCGACGGCGACCAGCCGGTGACGTCCGTCACACGTCGCAGCCGGTAGCGCACGGTGTTGGGGTGTACGAACAGCATCCGCGCGGCGCCCTCCAGGCTACTCGCCTGCTCCAGGTAGACGCCCAACGTCTCCAGCAGCGCGGAGCCGGCCTCCTCCAGCGGTCTGTAGATCTCCTCCACCAACAGTTCTTTGGCGGCGGGGTCGCCCGCCATCGCGCGCTCCGGAAGCAGATCGTCCGCCAGCACCGGACGCGGGGCGTCCGGCCAGGCGGCGCACGCCTTCAGCCCGGCCGTCGCCGCCTGCGCCGAGCGGGTCGCCGCCAGCAGATCGCCCACCACGGGCCCCGCCACCACCGGCCCGGCCGCGAACGGGCCGATCAGGGACTTCGCCGCCTTCAGCGGGTCGTCGGAGCCGCCGGCGATCACCACCAGACGGGTGCCCAGTACCCCCGTGAGGACCTGGAGCTTGGCGTGCCGCGATGCGCGGCGGATGGCCTCCACCGTCAGCTCGCTGTCCCCGTCCGGCGCGGTGCCCAGGACTACGGCGACGTGTTCGGGAGCGTTCCAGCCCAGCGCCGCTGCCCGGGAGACCGCGCCCTCGTCGGCCTCGCCCGAGAGGACCGCGTTGACCACCAGCGACTCCAGGCGGGCGTCCCACGCGCCGCGCGCCTCGGCCGCCTGCGCGTAGACCTGGGCCGTCGCGAAGGCGATTTCCCGCGCGTACACCAGCAGCGCCTCGCGCAGCACGGACTCGTCGCCGGGCGCCGCCACCTCGTCGATGGCCGTCTCGACGACCTCGATGGTGGTGCGCACCATCTCCACGGTCTGCCGCAGGGTGATGGCCCGGGTCAGTTCGCGGGGCGCCGTACCGAACACGTCCGTGCTGATCGCCTGCGGCGTCTCGGGGTGCCGGAACCACTCGGTGAAGGCCGCGATGCCCGCCTGCGCGACCAGGCCGATCCAGGAGCGGTTCTCCGGCGGCATGGCGCGATACCAGGGCAGTTGATCGTCCATGCGCGCGATGGCGGCGGCGGCGAGCTTGCCCGAGGACTGTTCGAGTCTGCGCAAGGTGGCCAGGTGCGGGTGCTGGGGCGGGACTGTGGGTTCGGGCACGGGACAAGCCTGCCTTATCGGAAGGAGTGCCAGGGCGCGGGGGCTGGCGGGGGCCGGCCGGGAGTACCGCCAGCCCTGTCCGGCGGCGGAGGGCGCGGGTCCGCCGGGGCTACGGTGGTTGTATGACGCAGGTGCGGAGGGCCGCCGAGCGGTACCGGGGCGGTGATCGGGAGGCCGGGATCGACACCCGGCACGCCTTTTCCTTCTCCGGTTTCTACGACCCGGAGAATGTGAACTTCGGACTGCTGGTGGCGTGCAACGAAGAACGCCTCGCCCCCGGCGCCGGGTTCCCGCTTCACCCGCACCGGGACGTCGAGATCGTGACCTGGGTGATCGAGGGCGAGCTGGAACACCGGGATTCGGCGGGACACTCCACCCTGGTACGCCCCGGTGACGTACAGCGGCTCGGCGCCGGCAGCGGGCTGCGGCACACCGAGCGCAACGCGGGAGCGGGGCCGCTGCGCTTCGTCCAGATGTGGCTGGTGCCCGGGGCCTTCGGCACCGAACCCGAGTACGAGATCGTCCGGGGCATCGCCGACGGCACACCCTTCGCGCTGCCCCGCACCGAGGCGGTGTTGCATGTGCGGCGCCTGGCGGACGGGGAACGCACGGCGGTGCCGGACGCGGCCTTCGTGTACGTCCATGTCGTGCGCGGCGAGGCGCTGTTGGGCGAGCAGGACCTGCGCGAGGGCGACGCCGCGCGGATCGGTGACGCGGAGGGCCTGGAGCTGCGGGCGCTGGGCCGCGCGGAACTGCTGCTGTGGGAGATGCACGCGGAGCCGGCGTACGGGTGAGCGCGCGGGGATAACGCGCGCCCCCGGCGGAGGCATCGGCGCGCGTTGTTCTCGCCGCCCGCGTCCGGGGTCGGCGTGCCCGCGTCCGGGGGGCTACCCGCGTGATTCGGCCAGTTCGGCCAGGACCGCGTCCGTGAACGGCGTCCACACCTCTGCCGCCCAGGGGCCGAAGTCCCGGTCGGTCAGCGCCACGCCCGCGGCGCCCGCTTCGGGATCCACCCACAAGAAGGTGCCCGACTGGCCGAAGTGCCCGAAGGTGCGCGGCGAGGACGTGTCACCCGTCCAGTGCGGGGATTTGGTGCCGCGGATCTCGAAGCCGAGCCCCCAGTCGTTCGGCTTCTGGCGTCCGTATCCGGGCAGTACCCCGTTCAGGCCGGGGTGGACGACCGAGGTCGCCTCCTGGACGGTCGTACGGTCCAGGAGCGTCGGGGCCTGTAGCTCGGCGGCGAAGCGGATCAGGTCCGCCACGGTGGAGACGGCGTCCTTGGCTGCGGAGCCGGGAAGTTCGGTCGAGGCCATGCCCAGTGGCTGGAGGACCGCCTCGTGCAGATACCGCGGGAAGGGGATCTCCGTCGCCTTCGCCAGGTGGTCGGCGAGCGTCTCGAAGCCCGTGTTGGAGTAGATCCGGCGGGTGCCCGGCTCAGCCATCGTGCGCTGTTCGTCGAAGGCCAGGCCCGAGGTGTGCGCCAGCAGATGCCGCACCGTCGAGCCCTCCGGTCCGGCAGGCTCTCCCAGCTCGACGGCGCCCTCCTCCACGGCCACGAGCGCCGCGTAGGCGGACAGCAGCTTGGTGACGGAGGCGAGCGCGAACCGCTGTCCGGTGGGCCCGTGCGTGCCGGCGAGGGTGCCGTCCGCACGTACGACGGCAGCGGCGGCGGTCGGCGCCGGCCAGGTCTCGATCATCCGCAGGCTCTCCATGGGCCCGAGCCTAACGCCCAGGAATTGCCGTCGTTTTTACCGTTGCTTTGAGCGCACTCCAACTTTGTACCGTTCACTTATGACCGTGATGGATTCCGGAACGGACACGGAGACCCGAGACACCCGCGAGCCCCGAGAGAGCGGAGGGACCCGTACGGCGCGGACCCGGCGCGGAGCGGGTGAGGCCGCAGGCCCGCGCCCCGAAGGGCAGGACAGATACACCATCGGCGAGGTGGCCGCGATCACCGGCCTGAGCGCCCACACGCTGCGCTGGTACGAGCGGATCGGCTTGATGCCGCACGTGGACCGGACCCACACGGGACAGCGCCGCTTCACCAACCCCGACCTGGACTGGCTGGATCTGGTGGGCAAGCTGCGGCTGACAGGTATGTCCGTCGCCGGGATGGTCCGCTACGCGGAACTGGTGCGCGAGGGCGCGGAGACCTTCGGCCAGCGCAGGGCTCTGCTGGAGACCACCAGAGAGGATGTGCTGCGCCGCATCGACGAATTGCACGACACCCTCGCGGTCCTCAATCGCAAGATCGACATCTACTCGCAGCCCGCTCGCCCTCACACCACCGCGAAGGTGTAGAGCGCGAAGGCCGTGGCCAAGGCGCCCGCCAGGACCCGGAGGCCACGCCCCGCGCCCTTCCACGGCACCTCGAAGCACCGCGTCACCCACCCCGTCGCCACCAGAACGAGGGCGAACAGCGGCAGCCAGGCCAGCCGGGCCGCCGGCCAGCCCGGCGAATCGGGCACCGTTGTCAGCCCGCCGACCGGGCCCCATGGAATGCTCGGCACCGCCGTCGCCAGCATGGCCGTCTGGTGCCAGCACAAGACCGTCATGGCCGAGAGGTTGACGACCACGACCGGCGCCCACAGGGCCGGCCGCCGCAGCGCCGAGGCGAGCCGTCCGCGCAGCAGGATCGCGGCGCCGCACTGGAGGGAGGCGAGGGCGAGCACCAGCAGCGACGGAGGGTGCGAGTTGGTGCGCGTCTCGCCCGGAACGCCCACCATCGACACCGGATAGTGGAAGAAGACCAGCAGCACGGCGAACAGCGCTCCGCCCCCCGCGAGCAGCACGGCACCGCCTCGTGCACGCAGCCTGTCCTCCCCCCAGCAGACGCCCAGCTGGTAGGCGAACAGCCATCCGGGCAGCAGGTTGAGCAGACCGGTCCAAGGCGGCACCGCGTCGGCGAGCGGCCCGTAGCGCAGGAAGTCCACGACCGCCACCGAGCCCAGCAGCGGAGCGGCGGACCATGCTCCGCACCGCTCGCAGGCCCGCAGGCAGTACGGCGTCAGCGCCGTGATGCCCGCGTAGACGCCGACGAACCACAGCGGCTGTACGACCAGGACGGCCGCCGTACGCAGCGTCGCCCCCGGCACCCCGAAGAACGAGAGCGCCGGCAGGAGGGCCGCCCACACGGCGGTGACCCCCAGCACGGGGCGGCCCAGGCGCAGTAGCCGCCCGCGCAGCCAGACCGCCGCCGAGCCGCCGCGTGCGCGGTGGCGCCGGTAGGAGAGCGCTGAGGCGTAGCCGCCCACCAGGAAGAAGACGCCCAGGAGTTGGAGGACCCAGCTCAGCGGGGCCAGCTCGCCGAAGGTCGCCAGCGGACTGGCATTGTGCAGCGCCCCCGACGCGTTCAGGGGGAGGCCGCCGAGCATCCAGTGGCCCAGTACGACGCCGAGCAGCGCCAGCGCGCGCAGCCCGTCGATGGCCCGGTCACGGTGTGCGGGGGTGCGCTCGTCGACGGCGCGCACGGCGCGCACGGCCCGCGCCCGCACCTTGCCCGCGGGGACGCGCTGGTGCGCGGCTTCTGCGACAGGCAGAGCGGGTGGGCCGGGTGCGGTGGGTGTGGCGATGGGCGAGGGGTCGCTGTCGGCGGGGGGCAGTGAACCCTCGTGTGCCTCAGCCGGCCTCGGAACGGGCATCGGAGCGGGTCTTGGAACGGGCATCGGAGCACTCCTTCGAAGCGGCCGAACAGTGGACGGAGCCGTACGAACGCAGCGCGACGGCGGAGAAGTTGGCCAGCGAGTCGGTGCCGGGCTTGAGATAGCCCGCATGCCCGTCCGCCCGGCCGGAGGAGACCACCCGGGCGCCGAAGTCCGCACCGGCCGGATCGGCGCCGTGTCCCAGTCCCAGGACGCTGACGTTCGGAATCTCGCCGATCCAGTCCTTCTCGGAGTGCGCCGCCCACACCGGCACCCGGGTGCGCAGGGCGGACGCCGAACCGGCCCGCATGCCGGGGGAGCCGAAGACGAGCATGTCCCGGGCGTCCCGGCGATCCAGCGAGGAGGCGGCCTCACCGCAGACGACCGAGCCGTAGCTGTGGCACAGCAGGGCCGGCGCGGGCGCGCCCGTCCGGGCCAGGCCGTGCAAGAAGCGCTCCAGGCGGGGCGCGCCCGCTTCGGCCAGGCGTCCGGTGGCCGCGTCAGGGCCGAGGCCGACCGGAGTGGTGTAGCCGACCCAGGCGATCACGGCCGTCCGGGTCGCGGGGGCGCGCCGCGTCATCTCGGCCCGCAGCGACGTGGCCATGCCCGCCGGCTTGCCGTAGTGGTTCTTCCCGCCCGCGTCGAAGGTGCCCAGGTCGATGTCCGAACCGGGGACGATGACGGCGGTGCGGTCGGCGTGCGGGAGATCTCCGTAGACCTCGGCGACCTGGCCCCTGCCGCGCGGGTCGAACGCGAGTATCCGGTGGCGTGGCGCGAGCAGGCTGGAGTAGCGGTCGGCCTTCGCGCGCGCCAGCCGGTGGTCCTGAGCCGTCAGCTCCGGATCGGCCGCACGCGAGAGTTCGGATTCCCGCGCGTTCTTGAGGGCGAGCTTGTTGGCCCGGTAGCGGACGCGTACCGGGGCGCCGTCGAGGTTGCCGACGGTGAGCGGGTGGCGCCGGGCCAGCGTGCGCACCTGGGCGGCGTCCAGTCCGGCGAAGAAGGCGGCCACTCGTTCGGGGCCGGCCGTAGCGGGGTCGGGCAGCGCGCGCCCCAGGGAGTCGTCGGTGCGCCACGCGGCGGCACCCGGCGCCGGCCCCGTCACGGGGGTCTGCTCGGCGCCCAGGGCCAGGCCCGTCGTCCCCGCGACGGTGGCGGCGGCGAGCGAGGCGGCGATCAGAGCGCGCTTGAGGCGGCGCTTCATGACGGTCTCCCTCCTTCTGCCGCCTCCCGGAAGGTCCGGAAGGGGCGACGGAGGAAGCGTGCGGCGCCGCAGGCTTCGTGGGCGTCACCCCACGGAGCGAACGCCGGAGCGGTACCGGAGTAGGGGGAGGACGAGGCGAACCGGGCCCGCGCGACCGGCCGGTCCGGCCGGTCGGCCCCGGCGGCTGGTCACCGGCCGGGCCGGTCCTCGGCCGGGCCGGCGCGCGCCGTGCCTACTGGTCGCCGGGCGCGATCAGCCCCGACTCGTAGGCGAAGATGACCGCCTGGGCACGATCCCGCAGCCCGAGTTTGGTGAAGATCCGGCTCACATGGGACTTCACGGTCTGTTCGGCGAGCAGGAGCGACCCGGCGATCTCCCCGTTCGACTGGCCCCGGGCCACCAGCTCCAGCACCTCGGTCTCCCGTTCGGTCAGCCCCTTCAGCCGCAGCGCGGGATCCGAGGCACGGCTCCTGCGGGTGCGGGGGCGCGGCCGGCGGGCGAACTCCGCGATCAGCCGCCGGGTCACCGAGGGCGCCAGCAGCGCCTCACCCGCCGCGACCACGCGCACCGCGGCGATCAGGTCGGCGGGCGGCGCGTCCTTGAGCAGGAAGCCGCTCGCGCCCACTCGCAGCGCCTCGTAGACGTAGTCGTCCACATCGAACGTCGTCAGCATCAGCACTCTGGGCGTGTGCGTGACCCCGAGTGACGGCTCCAGCAGCTGCTGGGCAGCCTCCAGCCCGTTCAGCACGGGCATCCGGACGTCCATCAGCACGACGTCCGGATGAGCGGCGCGGCACAGCTCGATGCCCCGCGCACCATCCGGTGCCTCGCCGACCACGTCGATGTCGCTCTGCGCCGCGAGCAGCGCCGCGAAGCCCGCGCGCACCATCGCCTGATCGTCGACGATGACCACGCGGGTCACCGGGGAGGAAGCGCCGGGTGTTCCGGTGCCGCTCATGCCGTAGGGGTGTCCTTTCCGTCTCCGTGCGGGTGTTCACGCCGCGTGCCGTCCTCATGCGGTGGCGGGGCGGCCTCCCGCCGCTCCTCCGGGGGCCTCTCCCGCCGCTTCCCCGGGGGCTCGTCCACATCCCCACTCCCACTCCCGCCCGCGCTCCGGTCCCTGTCCCCGTCCTCGTTCCCGTCCGCGTCGGTCCGGGGCCGTCCACCGGTCTTCTCGGGGCGGCCGTCCAGGGGCAGTCTCGCGGCGACCCGGAAGCCGCCGTCGGGCAGCGGGCCGATGTCGAGGCTGCCGCCGACCAGCCGTACCCGCTCCCGCATTCCCACCAGTCCGTGCCCGGTGCCCGTGGTCTCCAACGGCGCGCCTTCCGGTGCGGGCGAGGCCGCGTTGACGACCAGCACGGTCAGGTCCGCCCCGTCCGCCGTGACCGAGACGCGGGTGACGGCGCCGGGGGCGTGCCGTACGACGTTCGCGAGCGCCTCCTGCACGATCCGGTAGGCCGAGAGCGTCACGGCCTGCGCCGGCCGGGCCGCCACGCTCTCGCCCGAGCCCGGTGCGGTATCCGGTACATCGACACTCAGTTCGGCCGGTACCCCGGCGCGCACCGTCGCCTCGACGAGCTGTTCCAAGCGCTCCAGGCCCGGTTGCGGGGCGCGCTCGCCCTGGGCCCCCTCGCTCCTCAGCACGCCGAGCAGGCGCCGCATCTCGGCCAGCGACTCGCGGGCCGTCGCGGCGATGGTGCCGAACTCCTCGCGTGCGGCCTCGGGCAGACCGCCGAGCCGGTAGGGCGCGCTGTCGGCCTGCACGGTGATGACCGACATATGGTGCGCGACCACATCGTGCAACTCCCTGGCGATGCGCGCCCGCTCCTCCAGGAGGGTGCGCTGGGCGCGCTCCGCCTCGTTGATGGTCTCCTGCTCGGCCAGCCGCCGCTGGGCCTCGGCCCGCTCCCGCAGCGTGGCACCGAGCAGCAGCATCGCGCCGCTGAGTACGATGAGCAGCACGTTCGTGCCCTCGCTGCGCCCGGGGGAGACAAAGCCGAGGGCCAGCGAGACGACCACTGTGACGATCCAGACACCCAGCAGCGTGCGGCGGCTCTCCCGCAGCGCCAGCGCCAGACACAGCACCAGATAGCCCACGATGACCGGCGCCGGCCACGGCCACGGGCGCAGCGCGTCGTGGTCGGTCCCCAGCAGTGCCAGGGCCCCTGTGGTGTTGGCGGTGAAGATGATCCACCAGGCCGGCAGTGGCCGCGTCACCGCCAGCAGCAGCGGCGCGGTCTGCCCCACTCCGAGCGCGGCCGACAGCGCACCGTTCAGCTCGTAGTCGCTGGTCAGGACCTGCGTGGTGACGGGGAGCAGGACGATGACGAAGCCGAACGCCAGCACATAGGGCATGCCGCGCACCCACCGCGCCCTCACATGCCCCAACAGAGGCTCGCGGGAGGGTGCCGGGGTCAGCAGAGCGGCCCCCAGGGCCCGCAGCCCGCTCGCGGCTTCCGCGGGCATGCGAACGCGCGGCATGCGCCGGAAGCCGCGGGTGCGCGGGGTGCGCCGGGACTCGTGCCCGGGGTCCCGCCCGGCGCGGCCGGGCGGGGGAGGTGGGGTCGATGACATCGCGTGGCCAGCGTACGGAGTGGCGAGGTCCCCCGCGTCCTACCGGAGTAGCTGTCCGCCCCCTACCCCGGTACCTGCCCCTGGCAGGGTGCGGTACGGAGCAGGAGGAGGCGGGAAGCGCGCGGCGTCGGACTTCGGCGCCGGATACCGGTGCCGGTTTCAGGGTCGGAGCCCGGTATCGGGCTTCGGCGGCGGAGTGTGGTGTTCGGAGTCGGTGTGTGCGGATCCGGTGCTCAGGAACCTTCGGTTCCGGTGTCGGGAACCGGTCAGAGCTCGGCGAGCAGTTCGGCCTTCTTGGCGGTGAACTCGTCGTCCGTCAGCAGGCCGGCTTCGTGCAGCTTGCCCAGGTGCCGTATGCGTTCGGCGACGTCGGCGGGGTCGGAGCGGTGGTGCTGCTGGCTGGAGGCGGCGGACGGGACGCTTTCCGGCGCCGGAACGGGATCGGCCGCGCGTACCGCCGCCAGTACCGAGGCGGCGAAGGGCAGCGACTCGTAGACCGAGCCGTATCCCAGGCCGAACACCACCGAGGCCGGGTCCTGGTCCGCCTCGGCCAGCACCTCGGCCCCGCGCGGGCGCAGTCGCAAATGGCCGCTGAGGCCCTCCGGGGAGCGCCACTCGACGCCCTCCAGTTCGCCGACCGGAAAGAACTGGTCGCCGGCCTTCCACTTCGCGGTGGAGGCCCCCGTCCAGAACCAGCGGAAGGTGACGGTCCTGCCGTCGAAGGACGCCTTGCCGTCGTACGCCTTGAAGCTCTGCGGGGGCGACGGCACGGCCACCAGGTAGTGCTCGGCGGGTTTTCGCCGGTGCTCGGGCAGAAGAGCCCGCAGCTGCGTCGCGTAGTAGTCCGCGAGCGTCTCCCGCTCGGCGGGCAGCACCAGTCGGTAGGGGTCGCTGCCGTCCTTGAGCTGGCCCGCAGCCGCCTCCAGCAGCGGGTCGGCGCCTTCGCGCGGCAGGGCACGCAGCACCACGGTGCCACGCCTGCCGCCCGGGACCAGCTCGACAGCGCTCAGCGCCTCGTACGGGACGCGTCGCTCTCCGAGAACGTGGAAGAGCTTCGGTGTGCGGATCCCCCGTTCGAAGCGGATGAGCACGGAGTCTGAATCGAACTCCCAGGTGGAGTGAATTCCAGCCAGTACATCACCCATGCGGGCCATCGTAAGCGCCGGTTGCCCGCACGTCCCCCCTCTGCCGTGCTACGCGCGTAATCAGCTGCGAGAGCGGCGCTGGAGAGCACGCGTGCCCGGCCGGAGACCGGGCACGCGGGGGAGCCAGGAGGACGGGTGCCCGGGTGGCTCAGGGGACGGAGGAGCACTCCGGGTCGGAGGAGTCGCAGCCGGCGTCCGCGTACGAGCCGGTGCCGACGGCGGCGAAGTTGGCGAGGCTCTGGGTGTGCGGGGCGAAGTAGCCGGTATGGCCGACGGCACCGGCGGCCGAGAGGTGCCGGGCTCCGAAACCGGCGGACACCGGGTCGGCGCCATGGCCGAGGCCGCCTACGTGCATGTGGGGAACGTCCGCGATCCAGTCGTCCCGGTCACGCATCGCCCAGATGCGGGCGCTCGTACCCAGCTGCGCCGCGTTGTCGGCGCGCATACCGGGGCTGCCGGAGACGGCGATGTCGGTGACATCACCCGGCATCAGGTGGGCCGCCACCCCGCAGACCACGGAGCCGTAGCTGTGACAGAAGAGCGAGACCTTCGGGGAGGCGGCCTCGCGCGGGGCCCCTCCCGAGGCGGCCCCGGAACCTGCCCGGGAGGTGGCGGGCAGTGCCCGGACGAAGTCGTTGAGCCGCTTGGCCCCGTCCTGCGCCGGACCGCCGGACGCCGCGTCCACGCCGAGCCCCGCGGGCGCCGTGTAGTCGGCCCAGGCGACCGTCGCCGTGCGCACATAGGGCGCTGTGGCGTGCTGCTGGCGCTGGAGCGACTTGGCCATTCCGACCGGCGCCGAGTACGGCATCGAGGACTTCTCGAAGGTCACCAGCTCGGTATCGACACCGGGCACCACCACCGAGACGCGCTGGGCCCGCTCCAGGTCCCCGAACACCTCGGCCGCACGCCCGCGCCCCGTGGGGTCGAAGGCGAGGATCTGCCGCCCGGGGCGCAGCATCGACTCGAAGCGGTGCATCCGGTTCTCCGCGTCCTGGCGTCCCTCGTCGGTCAGCCGCTGGTCGGTCATCCGGTCGCGCTCGGTGTCGCGGGCCTTGAGGAGGGCGGAGTGGTTGGCCCGGTAGCGCAGCTGTACGGGCGCCCCGCCGAGGTTGCCGACGACCAGGGGGTAGCGCCGGGCGAGCGTGCGCTGCTGCGCGGAGTCCAGCGTCTTGAAGTAGCGCGCGATGCGGCCGGCGGACGCGTCCGGATCGGGGAGCGGATGCCCGGCGAAAGAGCCCTTCTCCCAGGCCATCAGCGCGGCGGCGCGCGGCCCCGAGGCGAGGTCGTGTTTGCGGAGCGCCGTCCATCCGGTCGTCGCCAGCAGCACGAAGACCACGGCCAGGGCGAGCAGCGCACGCCAGGCCGTGGTGCCGGGGACTCCCGTCGAGGGGAAGCCGCTGCCGGAAAAGGGGTTGCCCAGGGCGGAAAAATAAGTCACTGGGGCGCCACTTTAGGAGATGCCGGCCGTCATCCAGGCATTGACGGAATGCCCGTGAGTCATCTCACGTTTCACATGGGATGCTCGGCCGAAGCGGAGCGCGCAGGTGGCGGTCCGTCTCTCCGCGCGGCCCTCCCGCCCCTCTGCCGGTCTTGGCTCCGGTCGGCTCTAACGGTCTTGGCGCCAGTCGGCACTGAGCGCCGGGCCGAGCTGTTCGACGTGCTCCCGGGTCACCCTCCGGGCCTCCTCCAGCGAGACTCCGTCGCGCAGCCCCCAGTGGCGTCCGGCCGAGAGCATCACCCCCGTGAAGGCGGCGACCAGCACCCGGGGGCGGGGGTCGCGCTCTGGATCCAGCCCGGTGCGCCGCGCGATCTCCTGGACGAGCTTCTGCTCGACGAGCAGCGAGTGGCGCAGGTGTGCGGCCAGCAGCGCGGGTGTGACCTCGATGACCTGGCACATCCGCAGGTACAGCTCAAGCGGGGTGATCGCCTCGATGGCCTCGCCCACGTCCTCCCAGGTCTCATCCAGAGTGCGGCGCAGGCACTCCAGGGGGGCCTCGGAGAGGGGCCGGGCGCACACGCCTTCGAAGAATCGCCGCACCGTCATGTCCTGGACGAAGAGCGCGACTTCTTCCTTGTTGGCGAAGTAGCGGAAGAACGTGCGCTGGGAGACCTCGACCGCCTCGGCGATCTGGTCGACGGTCGTAGTGTCATATCCCTGCGTGACGAACAACTGATGGGCGGCCAGCACCAGGGCGTCCCTGGTGCGCTGCTTCTTCCGTTCGCGCAGGCCGGTCACGTGCTGATTCCTTCTCCGGGGGCTCGGCTTCTCAGATCCGCGGTGCTCGGGTCTTCGCTCTTCGGAGCGCTGCCCTCGGCTTCTCTCATCGAGTTGACGAGTCTCTCATCGAGCTGCCGGGCTGACATTTACCGGCGAATAATCCTGTTTGTCAATTGTCAGCGGCTGTCATTATCCTCGCGCCATGAGCACCCAGACCAGCACCGTCGCGCACGACGCGCCGGATCCAGCGAAGCCCGGGGAGGGCGGCGCGGACTCTCCCAAGGGGCTGCGCGGACACCCGTGGCTGACCCTCGTCACCGTCGCCTTCGGCGTCGCGATGGTGGCCCTCGACGGCACGATCGTCGCCATCGCGAACCCCGCGATCCAAAAGGACCTCGGCGCGTCACTCGCCGACGTGCAGTGGATAACCAACGGCTATCTGCTGGCACTTGCCGTCTCCTTGATCACTGCGGGCAAGCTCGGTGACCGCTTCGGTCACCGGCAGACCTTCCTCGTCGGTGTGGTCGGCTTCGCCGCCGCCTCGGCGGCGATCGGTGTCGCGGGCAGCGTCTCGCTCGTCATCGCCTTCCGCGTCCTCCAGGGCATATGCGGGGCGCTGCTGATGCCGGCCGCGCTCGGCCTGCTGCGCGCCTCCTTCCCCGCCGAGCGGCTGAACGCCGCGATCGGCATCTGGGGCGCCGTCATCGGTGCCTCCACAGCCGCCGGACCGATCGTCGGCGGGCTGCTCGTCGAGCACGTCAGCTGGGAGTCGGTCTTCTTCATCAACGTGCCCGTCGGCGCGCTCGCCCTGGTCATGGGCCTGGTACTGCTGCTCGACCGGCGCGCGGAGAACGCGCCGCGCTCGTTCGACGTCCTGGGCATCGTGCTGCTGTCCGTGGCGATGTTCTGCCTCGTGTGGGCGATCATCAAGGCGCCCGACTGGCACTGGGGCGACCCCAAGACCCTGACGTTCCTCGCCGTCGCGGTGCTCTCCTTCGCGGGCTTCGGCTTCTGGGAGGGCAAGGCCAAGGAACCGCTCCTTCCACTGAGCATGTTCCGCTCGGTACCGCTGACCGCGGGCACCGTCTTGATGGTGCTGATGGCCTTCGGCTTCATGGGCGGCATCTTCTTCGTCACCTTCTACCTGCAGAACGTCAACGGGCTCTCGCCCGTTGACAGCGGCCTGCGGCTGCTGCCGCTCACCGCGATGATGATCGTCGCCTCGCCGCTGGCGGGCACGGTCATCACCAAGTTCGGCCCCCGGATCCCGCTGGTCTCCGCCATGGTGCTGGCGGCCGTCGCGATGTTCGGCCTCTCCACGCTGGACGCCGACAGCGGTATCGGCATCACCTCGCTGTGGTTCGGCATCCTCGGCCTGGGGCTCGCTCCCGTGATGGTCGGCGCCACCGAAGTCATCGTCGGCAACGCTCCGTTGGAACACGCCGGTGTCGCGGGCGGCCTTCAGCAGGCGGCCATGCAGGTCGGGGGCAGCCTCGGTACGGCCGTGCTGGGTGCCGTGATGGCTTCCCGCGTCGGCAGCGAACTGCCGAAGAAGTGGGCCGAGGCCAAGCTGCCCCCGCTGCCCGGCAAGCAGGAGGCGGCTCTGCGGGAGGCCGCCGAGGTCGGCGTCGCGCCCCCGGCTCCCAAGGGCACCCCCGCCCAGGCGGCCGAGGCGATGAAGCACGTGGTGCACGACTCGTTCATCTCGGGCATGGGCCTGGCCTTCATCTGCGCCGGCATCGTGGCGGTCCTCGCCGCGGGCGTCGCGGTCTTCACCAGCCGCGGCACCAACGACGCGGGACCGTCCGTGCACATCTGACGCGAAGCGGTCGCGCGTTTCCGGCGCGAAGCGGTCGCGGTTCCGACGTGAAGCGGTCGCGCGCCTCTGACGCGAAATGGTCGCGCGTACCGCGTTCCTGGCACGCGGCCTGACGCATACGCGGTGGGGTTGTGTGCCTTTGACGGAAAACGACCGCGTACGGGGAACGGCCTGGGCTGGAGCGGCCCGGTACACCTGGACGGTGGATAACTCGCGGGTTGTGGACAACTCCGCCACCTGTCCCGGTGAACCGGGCCGTTTGCTCTTGGCCCGCCTCTCGTGGCGCCGACATGCTGATCACACGCCGGGCGACAACGGACCCGGCACGAGCGGGGGAGTGATCAGCCATGACAGGCATGTCCGGACGAGGTCCGAAGAAGGCGGCCGGAGCGGTAGCGGCAATGGCGCTGGCGGTGCTCGCGGCGCTGACAGCGCAGCCGGCCGGAGCCGCCCAGAGCGCGGCGACAGCCGAGCGGAGTGCGGTGGGGGCCCGGCAGAGCGCCGCGCAAGCACAGCGCAGCCCTGCGGCGGCCCAGCACAGCGCGGCGCGGCGAGCGGCGTCCCCACGGCTGGGAAAGTGCGGATCGGGCGAGCTGTGCCTGTGGCCGCGCGCCGACTTCCGCGGCAAGCCCCGCGCCTTCGAGCTGAGCGGTATCGACATCGAGAGCTGTGTGCGCCTGCCGGCCGGTGTCTCGGCCATTTCATCGGCGAACCGCACGGGCCGGCCCGTGACGCTCTATCAGAGTGAGGAGTGCGCGGAGACCGCGGAGTTCGCCACCCACCCCGCGGGCTCGTGGACACCCCAACTGCCCTACAAGGCACGCGCCTTCAAGGTGTGGGAGCACTGAGATGGCAGCCCGGTACCCGCTGCGCACAAAAGCGGCCGGGGGCGGTCTCGTGGACCGCCCCCGGCCGGGGGACCGTGGCGCGGGCCGCGAAGACCCCCGCCAGAGCGTCAGGCTCTCAGGCGTCGCCGCCCGCGGCGCCGGGGTGGGCCGCCGAGGCATCCAGGAGCTGGTAGCGGTCGATGGCCTGCTTCAGCGCCGAGCGGTCCACCTTCCCCTCCTTGGCCAGTTCGGTCAGCACACCCAGCACGATGGACTGCGCGTCGATGTGGAAGAAGCGACGGGCCGCACCACGGGTGTCGGCGAAGCCGAACCCGTCGGCCCCCAGCGACTGGTAGATGCCCGGCACCCAGCGCGCGATCTGGTCGGGAACCGACCGCATCCAGTCCGAGACCGCCAGCTTCGGGCCCTGCGCGTTTTGGAGCTTGCGCGTGACATAGGGGACGCGCTGCTCCTCCTCGGGGTGCAGCAGGTTGTGCTCCTCCACCTCCACGGCCTCCCGGCGCAGCTCGTTCCAGGAGGTCGCCGACCAGACGTCGGCCCGCACGTCCCACTCCTCGGCGAGGATCTGCTGGGCCTCCAGCGCCCAGGCCATCGCCACTCCGGAGGCGAGGATCTGAGCGGAGTGGGTCCCCTGCTCGCCGGCGCGGTAGCGGTAGAGCCCCTTGAGGATGCCGTCCGCGTCCACGTTCTCCGGCTCGGCCGGCTGCCGGATCGGCTCGTTGTAGACGGTGAGGTAGTAGAAGATGTCCTCGCCCTGCGGGTGTTCGGCGCTGGAGCCGTACATCCTGCGGAGCCCGTCCTGGACGATGTGCGCGATCTCGAAGCCGTAGGCCGGGTCGTAGGCGACGGCTGCCGGGTTCGTGGAGGCCAGCAAATGCGAGTGGCCGTCGGCGTGCTGAAGGCCCTCGCCCGTGAGGGTGGTGCGTCCGGCGGTGGCGCCGAGCACGAAACCGCGCGACATCTGGTCGGCCATCTGCCAGAACTGGTCGCCGGTGCGCTGGAATCCGAACATCGAGTAGAAGACATAGATCGGGATCAGCGGCTCGCCGTGTGTGGCGTAGGCGGATCCCGCCGCGATGGCCGCGGCAGTACAGCCGGCCTCGGAGATGCCGTCGTGCAGCATCTGACCGGTGGGCGACTCCTTGTAGGCCAGCAGCAGTTCACGGTCCACGGACTCGTAGAGCTGGCCCAGCGGGTTGTAGATCTTGGCGGACGGGAAGAAGGAGTCCATTCCGAAGGTGCGGTACTCATCAGGGGCGATCGGCACGAAGCGCTTGCCGATCTCCTTGTCCCGCATCAGGTCCTTCAAGAGGCGCACGAAGGCCATGGTGGTGGCGATCTGCTGCTGGCCCGAGCCCTTCTTCAAGGCGGCGTACGCCTTGTCGTCCGGGAGGCTCAGGGGTTTGGCGCGGTTGATCCGGGTGGGCACGTAGCCGCCGCATTCCTTGCGCCGGTCGTGCATGTACTGGATCTCTTCGGAGTCGCGCCCCGGGTGGTAATAGGGCGGCAGGCCCGACTCCAGATCGCTGTCGGGGATCGGCAGGTGCAGCCGGTCGCGGAAGCCCTTCAGGTCTTCGACAGTCAGCTTCTTCATCTGGTGAGTGGCGTTGCGCCCCTCGAAGTTGGGGCCCAGCGTCCACCCCTTGATGGTCTGCGCCAGGATGACGGTCGGCTGGCCCTTGTGTTCGGCGGCGGCCTTGTACGCGGCATAGACCTTGCGGTGGTCGTGGCCGCCCCGGCCGAGGTGCAGGAGCTGATCGTCCGTCATGCCCTCGACCATCTGCCGCAGCCGCTGGTCGCCGCCGAAGAAGTGCTCGCGGATGTAGCCGCCGCTCTCGGTGGCATAGGTCTGGAACTGGCCGTCGGGCGTGGTGTTCAGCTTGTTGACCAGCACGCCGTCCCGGTCCTGGGCCAGCAGCGGGTCCCAGGAGCGGTCCCAGACCAGCTTGATCACGTTCCAGCCGGCGCCGCGGAAGTAGGACTCCAGCTCCTGGATGACCTTGCCGTTACCGCGTACCGGGCCGTCGAGGCGCTGGAGGTTGCAGTTGATGACGAAGGTGAGGTTGTCCAGTCCCTCGCGGGCGGCCAGGGAGAGCTGTCCGAGGGATTCGGGCTCGTCCATCTCGCCGTCACCGAGGAAGGCCCACACTCGCGACTTGGAGGTGTCGGCGATGCCCCGGGCCTCCATGTAGCGGTTCATCCGCGCCTGGTGGATCGCACCGATCGGGCCGAGCCCCATGGAGACGGTGGGGAATTCCCAGAAGTCCGGCATCAGCCGGGGGTGAGGGTAGCTGGACAGGCCGTGCGGGGCCTTGCTCTTCTCCTGACGGAAGCCATCCAGCTGGGCTTCGCTGAGCCGGTCGAGCAGGAACGCGCGGGCGTAGATGCCGGGGGAGGCGTGGCCCTGGAAGAAGATCTGGTCCCCGCCGTGGCCGTCGTCCTTGCCGCGGAAGAAGTGGTTGAAGCCCACGTCGTAGAGGGAGGCCGAGGAGGCGAAGGTGGCGATGTGGCCGCCGACCCCGATGCCGGGGCGCTGGGCGCGCGAGACCATGACGGCCGCGTTCCAGCGGGTCGCGTTGAGGACCTTGCGCTCGATCTCCTCGTTGCCGGGGAAGAACGGCTCGTCCTTGGTCGCGATGGTGTTGACGTAATCCGTGCTGCGCATCTCCGGGACGGCGACGCGCTTCTCGCGGGCGCGCTCGATGAGCCGGAGCATGAGGTAGCGGGCGCGTTCCCGTCCGCGCTCGTCGACGGCGGCGTCGAGAGAGTCGAGCCATTCCTGGGTCTCTTCAGGATCGAAGTCCGGGACCTGGCTGGGAAGGCCGCCAATGATGATCGGATTGCGATCGGATCCGGAAGCCACGCTGTTCCTTCGCTGTATCGGTCGTGTCGTGCTCTGCGAACTGGGTGGCAGCGCACGCCGTGGACTGGTGCTCTGTGGGGTGTCGCGCCGCCTCCATCGTGTACCGCAGCCGCGATTACGTCATCTCTACCGAGAGGTAACCCAGCGCGTTTCAAGGCGGGCCGAAGGCTGGGTGCGAAACAGGCACGGGGAAGGCGGTCAAACCGCCATGTTACGCCCAGTAGTGGTGGTGGCCGGGGTGGGGGCAAACATTCGTTCGGCTCGTCGCGGCACCCTCTCGCCTCCCCGATCACAGCTTGGGCAAACCTGACAGATCCTGGCGACCTCAATGTGGTGCGAATCACTCTCGATCAGGCATTGTGGGATGACACGTCAACGTTTGGGCGGGATCGACGGCCGGGTACTTGCGTGATCCGGCCCGTCCGTGTGGACTACGGCCCATGCCTCGCGTACGCACGGGGCGCAAGCCATATTCAGATACATGATCAGGAGGCAATCCGTGAGCGCGACCGCGGACCACGCGGAGGAGCGGACCAACCCCGCCGCAAGGCTGGGTTTCCAGCCCGGGCAGGTGGTCCAGGAGATCGGCTACGACGACGACGTCGACCAGGAGCTCCGCGAGTCCATTGAGGAAATCACCGGCCAGGAGCTCGTTGACGAGGATTACGGAGACGTGGCCGATGCCGTGGTGCTGTGGTTCCGTGATGAGGACGGCGACCTGACGGACGCGCTGGTGGACGCGACCACGATGATCGACGAAGGCGCCCCCGTCTGGCTGCTGACCCCGAAGACGGGCCGTACCGGCTACGTCGAGCCCAGCGAGATCGGTGAGGCGTCCCAGACCGCGGGGCTCTCCCAGACAAAGAGCTTCAACGCCGCGAAGGACTGGACCGGCAGCCGCCTCGTCACCCCGAAGGGTGCGCCGAACAAGCGCTGAACTCGCGGCCAGTCCGCTATATGCCTATTAGCCATCTCTGTACCGTTTCCGGCCGCTTGCGGCGGTCAGGTCCGGTTTCCCGGTGTGCGTTTCCCGAGCCCCTGACCGGCCCACTGCCGCCAGGGGCTCGGTGCATAGGGTGGGGCAGGCACCTGTCCCGCTCTGCGAAGGGAACACCGACATGGCGATCGACGCCGGCACCAAGGCCCCGGACATCCAGCTCAAGGACCAGCACGGCCAGACCGTGCGGCTCTCGGACTTCCAGGGCAGCAAGAACGTCGTTCTGCTCTTCTACCCTTTCGCCTTCACCGGCGTGTGCACCGGTGAGCTGTGCGCGCTGCGGGACGAACTGCCGAAGTTCGTCAATGACGACGTGCAGTTGCTGGCCGTCTCCAACGATTCGCCGTTCGCGCTGCGCGTATTCGCCGAGAAGGAAGGGCTGGAATATCCGCTCCTGTCCGACTTCTGGCCGCATGGTGAGGCATCGAGGGCCTTCGGCGTCTTCGACGAGGAGAAGGGCTGCGCCGTACGCGGGACCTTCATCATCGACAAGGAGGGCGTCGTGCGCTGGACCGTCGTCAACGGGCTCCCGGACGCGCGTGACCTCGACGAGTACGTAACCGCCCTCGAAAGCCTCTGAATCGGCCCTTCCGGTACCGGCGCGCGCTGGATGCCGCGGGCCCGCGAACCAAAAGGCGGAATCCCGGTCCGTAAGAGGGCTGTATCCGGGGGAACCGCTCACTAGGATCGAATCGTTGATCTGACGGCATCCAAATACGGGGGGCACGCAGTGCTCCTTACGAACAATTTTTCAGGAGGACTCGTGGGAGTCAGCCTCAACAAGGGCGGCAATGTCTCGCTGACCAAGGAGGCCCCGAATCTGACCGCGGTGGTGGTCGGTCTGGGCTGGGACGCACGCACGACCACCGGCAGCGACTTCGACCTCGACGCGAGCGCCCTGCTGACGAACACGGCGGGCAAGGTCGCCAACGACCAGAACTTCGTGTTCTTCAACAACCTCAAGAGCCCCGACGGCTCCGTGGAGCACACCGGTGACAACCTCACCGGTGAGGGCGAGGGCGACGACGAGGTGATCAAGGTCAACCTCGCCGGGGTGCCCGCCGATGTGGACAAGATCGTCTTCCCGGTCTCGATCTACGAGGCCGAGAGCCGTCAGCAGAGCTTCGGCCAGGTGCGGAACGCCTACATCCGCGTTGTCAACCAGGCCGACAACAACGAGCTGGCGCGCTACGACCTGAGCGAGGACGCCTCCACGGAGACCGCCATGGTCTTCGGGGAGCTGTACCGCCACGGCGCCGAGTGGAAGTTCCGTGCCATCGGCCAGGGCTACGCCTCGGGCCTGCGCGGCATTGCGCAGGACTTCGGCGTCAACGTCTGACCGACCCGTTCGGACAGACACCGGCAGCCACGGGCGCCGCAGACTTCCGTAACCGGGAGGTGTGCGGCGCTCGGTGGTGCGGACACACTGGACGCCTCACACACCGGGGAGAGGACCAGAACATGAGCGTGACGCTCGCCAAAGGGGGGAACGTCTCCCTCTCGAAGGCCGCACCCAACCTGACGCAGGTCCAGATCGGCCTGGGATGGAAGGCCCGTTCTACCACGGGCGCCGACTTCGACCTCGACGCGAGCGCGCTGCTGTGCTCGGGCGGGCGCGTACTCGGCGACGAGTACTTCATCTTCTACAACAACCTCAAGAGCCCCGAGGGCTCTGTGGAGCACACCGGAGACGAGCTGATCGGCGGCTCCGGCGGGGATGACGAGACGGTGCTGGTGGACCTCTCCCTGGTCCCCGCCCAGGTCGACAAGGTCGTCTTCCCGGTCTCGATCTACGACGCGGAAACGCGGCACCAGACCTTCGGACAGGTCACCGACGCCTATATCCGGGTGATCAACCAGGCCGACGGTGTCGAGCTGGCGCGCTACGACCTCACGGAGGACGCTTCCTCGGAAACCGCGATGATCTTCGGAGAGCTGTACCGCTACAACGGAGAGTGGAAGTTCCGTGCGGTCGGACAGGGGTACGCATCGGGGCTGAGAGGCATCGCCCTAGACTTCGGCGTCAATGTCGCCTAGGCGCCTCCAACGTCGTAGACGACACGATCAGACCCTTCGAACCATTTGTAGACCGGATACCGGATTGGGAAGCCCGTGCTCCTGAAAACCTTTGGCTGGTCCTTCGGCGTCACCGTCGTCGGGCTCGCCGCAGCGGCGTTCTTCTGGGGGTGGGAGGCGTTCGCGCTCGTGGCGATACTGTCCATCCTGGAGATCTCGTTGTCCTTCGACAACGCGGTCGTCAACGCCGGCGTACTGAAGAAGATGAACGCCTTCTGGCAGAAGATCTTCCTCACCATCGGCGTTCTGATCGCGGTATTCGGCATGCGCCTGGTCTTCCCGGTGGTCATTGTGGCCATCAGCGCGAAGGTCGGGCCGATCGAAGCCGTCGAGGTCGCCCTGGATGATCCGAACCGGTATCAGCAACTGGTCACCGACGCGCACCCCGCCATCGCGGCCTTCGGCGGGATGTTCCTGCTGATGATCTTCCTCGACTTCATCTTCGACGAGCGGGAACACAAGTGGGTGGGCTGGCTGGAGCGCCCGCTCTCCCGCCTCGGCAAGGTAAACGGCCTCTCGGTCTGCATCGCGCTGATCGTGCTGCTGGTCTCCGCGATGACTCTCGCCACCGCCGCCCACCAGCACGGCGGCATGCACGCGGACAAATCCGGCACGGTGATGCTCGCCGGTATCGCCGGACTGATCACGTATCTGCTCGTCGGCGGGCTTTCCGGCCACTTTGAGGACAAACTCGAAGAGGAGGAGGAACGCGAACAGGAAGCCGAGGAGTCGGCCAAGCGGGAGGGCAAACAGCTCTCGGCCGTGGGGCTCGCCGGCAAGGCCGCGTTCTTCATGTTCCTCTACCTCGAAGTCCTCGACGCCTCCTTCTCCTTCGACGGGGTCATCGGCGCCTTCGCCATCACCAACCACATCTTCTGGATGGCGCTCGGCCTGGGCATCGGCGCGATGTACGTCCGTTCGCTCACGGTCTACCTCGTGCGCCAGGGCACTCTGGACGACTACGTCTACCTGGAGCACGGCGCCCACTACGCCATCGGTGCCCTCGCGGTGATCCTGCTCGTCACCGTCAAGTACGAGATCAACGAGGTCATCACGGGCCTGGTGGGTGTGGTGCTCATCGCGGCCTCCTTCTGGTCCTCGGTGCGGCGCAACCGCCTCATCGAAGCCGAGGGAGGGTCCGGCGACGACAGCGGCGGCGAGTCCAAGGAATCAGAGGTCACCTCGCGCGTGTGACCCTCTCCTGAATGAGGAACGCTCCTTGCGGGGCGGCTTCGAGACGGTGCGAGCCCCGGCTTCGTCCCGTTCCGGAGCCGCCCCGCCGCTTGGATCGCGTAGATATCGCGTAGATGGAGCGTGCACGAAGCGCTGAGGTGCACCGAGCAGTGAGTGGGGGTACGGGATGGTCTCCCTGTGGGAGAACTGGCGGCGCGGCGTGGGGATGTCCCGCCGCGGACCCAAATTCGACACCGTCGGCGGCCCTTCGACGTACGCGGTGGAGCTGACCAAACGGAACGCCGAACTGTCGCTGACCAAACAGGGGGCCGACAGCGGGAGCATGCGGGTCAACCTCTCCTGGCGGATGCGCACCTCCGACCTGGACGGCAGACCACGCCGCAGCGGCTCACTGCGCCACCCGCTCCAGATGCTCAAGCCCGACGTGGTCCAGGCCCACACCCAGGGCGTCGTCAACGTGGACCTCGATCTGGCGTGCATGTACGAACTGGTGGACGGCAGCAAGGGCGTTGTCCAGCCGCTCGGGAACTTCATGGGCGACATGAACGCGCCGCCCTATGTGAAGCTCAGCGGCGATGACAGGTTCGGCTCGCCCTCCGGAGAGACGATCTACATCAATCTCGACCACAAGGACGAGATCCGACGGCTCCTCTTCTTCGTCTACATCTACGACGGCACCCCCGCCTTCGACCGCACCCACGCGATCCTCACCCTCTTCCCCAGCAACGGCCCCCGGGTCGAGGTCGGCATCGACGAGCGGGCCCCGCAGGCGCGCTCGTGCGCCGTGGTGCTGATGGAGAACGTCAAGGGCGAACTGAGGGTGCGCCGCGAGGTCCGCTACGTCTACGGCTTCCAGGCGGAATTGGACCGCCTCTACGGCTGGGGCCTCCAGTGGGGCCGCGGATACAAGTCCAACAAGGTCTGACCGGCCGGGCCCCTGACGACTTACGGCCCTCTGACGGCGTACGGCCGCCTCCGGGAGGCCCCGCGACAACGACGGGCCCCGGCCGCATCTGCGGCCGGGGCCCGTTCGCCGTTCGTCGCGTGCTGCCGCTGCTACCGGTGGAGGAACTGCGGCCCCTGGGGCGGCAGCGTGAACGCCGGGTCCGGCTGAGGGTAGCCATAGGCCGGCTGCGGATATCCGTAGGCCGGCTGGATGGCGGGCGGCTGCTGCGGCGGCTGGGGGTAGCCGTATCCGGACGGCTGCTGCGGGTACGGGCCAGAGGCGGGACCGGTGAACTGCGGTGCCCGCTGGTCCGGCGGCACGAACGGCGGCGGCCCCGGCAGGGTGGCTGCCGCGACCCCGGCCGGGTCCGGCTGGGGCTGCGGCGCCGGGTCGGGACCCGGGGTGGGCCCAGGTCCCGGCGCGGGCGCGGGGCCGGGCTCCGGGCCCGGGGGCGCCGGTTCGGGCCCGGGCCCGGGCGGCGTGCCCGGCGGGCCGGGAGGCGGTCCGGGCTCCGGCTGGGGCGTGGGACTCGGATGCGGGTCCGGCACCGGGGTGGGGTCGGGGAAACCGGGCTCCGGGGGCGGCTGCGGGACGGTGCCGGCGGGCGGCACCAGACGGAAGTCGTCCGCGCCCGTCGTGTCGGGGGCGGGGGCGTGCGCCACGGTCGCGTCCGCGTCCACTTCGGCACCCGTGCCTGCGCCCGTGCCCGCGCTCGGCCCCGTGTTCGGATTCGGGCTCGCGTCCGGGTCGGCGGCGGGGGCGGTCCCAGCGGCGGGGCCGGTGCGGTGCGGGGGCGTCTCCTGGCCGGGCTCGCCCTCGTCCACGGAGATCCCGTACTCGGTCGCCAGCCCGATCAGGCCGGTTTCGTAGCCCTGTCCCAGCGCGCGGAACTTCCAGCCGTCGCCCCGCCGGTACAACTCGCCGCAGACCATCGCGGTCTCCGAGCCCGTCTCCGGCTCGATGTCGAAGCCGGCCAGCAGCGTTCCGTTCCCGCCGCCGTCCGCTGCGCCATCCGGGTTACCGGCCCCGGCGCCCGAGCCCTGGGCGGCGTCCGTGCCCTGGGCGGCGTCCGTGCCACCGGATGCCGGTGCCGCTCCGTCGGCGCCGGTGGACGTGCCGGCATCGTGCAGCAGCAGGCGTAGTTCCCGTACGGCGGTGAACGTACCGCCATCGGCTGACGCGGCCAGCACGATGCGGTCCACCGACGGATCCAGTGCCGAGAGATCTGCCTCGATCGTGTCGCGCAGGCCGTCGGACCCGTGCTTCTTGGCGAGGTGGCGGACCAGCCCCGAGGGGTGGCGCGGCTGGTTGTAGAAGATGAAATCCTCGTCGGACCTGACCTGGCCGTCCGTGCCGAGCAGCAGCGCCGAGGCATCGACATCCGGCACACCAGCACCAGGCGTCCAGCAGAGGACGGCACGGACCGCCGTGGCCTCCAGCTGGATGTTCGATCCCTTCGTCATCGCGTGCGTCATGTACTCATCCTGCCCTTCACGCGCGGGACTCGACAACGCGGGAACACGCCGGAGCCCTGCCGCGGAACGCCGCCGGGCCCGGCCGGGACCGCGGCCGGGGTGCGGACCGGGAGGTGTACATACAGGGAGAGTGATGTGTGTCCCGCCCATTTGGGGAACTCTTGACCTGTGCTCGTACGTACGATGAGCGGCTGTGCGGGGGACGCACAGGAGCTACGTCGAGACGGGGACCTTCATGCGGCATTTCAGGCATCTGACGCCTGAGCACCGGAGCGCGCTCTTCCATCGGGAGCCCGCCGGGTTCACGGCCCGGTCGCCCGCGAGAACGCTCGCCGTCGCCCTCGGCGCCACCCTCTACAGCCCCGCGACCAGGCCGGGACTGGCCGAGGACGTGCTCAAGCAGTCAGGGTGCGGCGTGGCCTCGATGGTGCTGTGCCTGGAGGACTCGATATCCGATGCCGAGGTCCCCGAGGCCGAGGACAACCTCGTCCACCAGCTCATCCGCCTGGACGGACTGCTGGATGAGGCCGAGCGGGACGAGCGGCTGCCGCTGCTGTTCGTGCGGGTGCGCGCCGCACCGCAGATTCCCGCGCTCGTCCGCAGGCTGGGCCCCGCCGCACGGACGCTGTCCGGATTCGTACTGCCGAAGTTCACCGAGGAGAACGGAACGCCCTTCCTGGAGGCGCTCTCCGAGGCAGAGGCGTCGTGCGGGCGGCGGCTGTTCGCGATGCCGGTGCTGGAGTCGCCCGAACTGCTGCACGTCGAGACGCGCACCGAGACCCTCTCCGGCATCGTCAGGGCGGTCGAGAAGTACCGCGACCGGGTCCTCGCGCTGCGCCTGGGTGTCACCGACTTCTGCTCCGCCTACGGGCTGCGCCGCACACCGGAGATGACGGCGTACGACGTGCAGATCGTCGCCTCCGTCATCGGGGATGTGGTGAACGTCCTGGGCAGGGCGGATGGCACCGGATTCACCGTGACCGGACCTGTGTGGGAGTATTTCCGGCCACAGGAACGGATGTTCAAACCACAGCTGCGGCAGAGTCCCTTCCTGAGCGGGCGCGCCGAGAGCGTGCGCGCGGCGCTCATCGAGCACGACATGGACGGGCTGCTCCGGGAGATCGAGCTGGACCGGGCCAACGGACTGCTGGGCAAGACCTGCATCCACCCCTCCCACGTCGCCCCGGTGCACGCGCTCTCGGTCGTCAGCCACGAGGAGTTCTGCGACGCGACCGACGTGCTGCGTCCCGAGCGCGGCGGAGGCGGAGTGTTGCGCTCCGCGTATACGAACAAGATGAACGAGGTGAAGCCGCACCGCGCATGGGCCGAACGCACGCTGCTGCGCGGCGAGGTCTTCGGCGTGGCCCGCGAGGGTGTGAGCTTTGTGGAACTGCTGGCGGCGGGAGTCAAGTGAGCGCGGACGTAAGGGGAAACAGCGGCGGCCAACCGGATGTGGATGCAGACGTGGGTGCTGAAGGGGCGGATGTGGCCGGTGCTGTGGATGCTGTGAGTGCTGGAGGAGCTGACGTGGCCGGTGGCGCGGGGGCTGTGAGCGGCGAAGGGGCTGAGACGGCTGGTGGCGCGGGCGTGATGGGTGGGGGCCCGGTGTGGGCCGGGGAGTGGGTGGCCGAGCGGCTCGGGGTGGGGCTGGAGGGCGAGGGGCTGCGGGATCTGCTCGGCCTGGCGCTGCGCCGCAACCCGAAGCGGGCCCACCTTCTGGTCTCCCGGGTTCTGGGCAAGCACGTGCCGGAGCGCCCTCGCTGGATCCTCGGCGCGGGGGCCCGCCTGGGGGAACGGGTGCGCGAACTGCTGGGCGGTCCCGAGGCGGCCCGCTGCGTGGTGCTGGGCTTCGCCGAGACCGCCACCGGACTGGGACACAGCGTGGCCGACGGTATCGGCGACATCCCCGTCCTGCACTCCACCCGGCGCCGGGTGCCGGGCGTCGAGCCGGCGGGCGGTTTCGAGGAGGAACACAGCCACGCCACCTCGCATCTGCTGCTGCCCGAGGATCCCGGACTGCTGGGCGGGGAGGGCCCGTTGGTGCTGGTCGACGACGAGCTGTCCACCGGCAGGACCGTGCGCAACACCATCGCCGCGCTGCACGCGCACCGGCCCCGCGACCGCTACGTCGTCGCGGCACTGGTCGATACCCGCGCCCCGGCCGATGCGGCCTCCCTGGAGAAGTTCGCGGCCGACCTCGGTACCCGGATCCAGGTGGTCGCCCTCGCCACCGGCCGGGTACGGCTTCCGGAGGGTGTGCTGGAGCGGGGCCGGGAACTGGTCGCCTCGTACGGTGACGGCCCGGCCGCCGCCACTCAGCAGGGCACCACCGGGGCTGCCGGGGCTCCTGCTCCCGTACGCCGGGTGGACCTCGGCTGGCCCGAGGGGCTTCCCGACGGGGGACGGCACGGCTTCGGCCCCCGGGAGCGGCACCGGCTGGAGGAGGCGCTCCCCGGCATGGCCGCGCGCGTGCTGGCCGGGCTGGCGTCGGCGGGGCTGGACCTGTCGGGCCCCGGTGACACCCGCCCCGGCGCCCCCGCATCCGCGCGTGGCGCCTCCGCTCCCGCCGCATCCGCCCGTGGCACCGACCGTGGAGTCCCGTCGGCGCGCGCCGAGCCTTCGCCGCCCCGCGTGCTCGTCCTCGGCAACGAGGAGCTGATGTACGCGCCCCTGCGGCTCGCCGCCGAGCTGGAACGGCGCGTCCAGGGGGCCGCCGGGATCCGCTTCTCGACCACCACCCGCTCGCCCGTCCTCGCCGTCGATGCGCCCGGCTACGCGATACGCAGCGCCCTGTGCTTCCCCGCACACGACAGGCCCCGCTCTTCGGCGAACGCGGTCGCGGACACGATTGCGGATGCGGACACGAACGCGGTCGCGGACACCGACAAGGTTGCGGTCGCGGACGACGACCCCGGCGTGCGCTACGCCTACAACGTGGCGGGGCAGGGCTTCGATGCCGTGGTGGCCGTCGTGGACAGCGAGGGCGACACTCCCGAACTGCATGCTCCCGGCGGCCTGTTGGACCAGTTGACCGCATGTGCCCCGCATGTGCTGCTGACCGTGGTCCCCGCCTACGCGCCAGGCGCCCCCTCAGCCCGTCCCCTGGCCGAACCTCTGCGCGGGCCCGCCTTCTCCTCGTACGCGCCCGAGGACGTCGCCTGGCTGCTGCGGGACCTGTCCGGCGTCGAGCTGGAGGCGCCCACCGAGGAGCGCGAGGAGGCCATTCAAAGCGGCGGCGCCCACTACGCGGAGTCGCTGCCCGTGGAGTACCAGCCCTCCGTGGAATACCAACGCCTCTTCCACAGCGCGCTGGAGGGCTCGGCCGAGCGCATCGCGTGCGCCGTAGGGGCCGTGACGGAGACGGTGCTCGCCGAGCGCGGCCCCCGCCCCGTGCTGGTATCGCTCGCGCGTGCGGGCACGCCCGTCGGGATCCTGATGCGCCGCTGGGCCCAGCGCGCGCACGGGCTCGACCTGCCCCACTACGCCGTCTCGATCGTGCGCGGACGCGGCATCGACACCAACGCGCTGCGCTATCTCGCGGCCCATCACGACCCCGCCGACGTGGTGTTCGTCGATGGCTGGACCGGCAAGGGCGCCATCACGAGGGAGCTGGCCGAGGCACTCGCCGCGTACCCGGAATTCAACCCGGAGCTGGCCGTGCTGGCCGACCCGGGCTCCTGCGTGCGCACCTACGGCACGCGCGAGGACTTCCTCATCCCCTCCGCCTGCCTCAACTCCACCGTCTCCGGACTCATATCGCGCACCGTCCTGCGCCCCGGCCTGATCGGACCGGACGACTTCCACGGCGCCAAGTTCTACCGCGAGCTGGCCGGCAGCGACCTGTCCCTGCGCTTTTTGGAGGCCGTCACCGCCCGCTTCGACGCCGTACGGGAGCGTGCCGCACAGGATGCCGCGGCCCTCGCCGACGCGGACCGGACGCCCACCTGGGAGGGCTGGCGCGCGGTCGAACGCATCAGTGAGTCCTTCGGCATCGGGGACGCGAACCTGATCAAACCCGGCGTCGGGGAGACGACCCGGGTGCTGCTGCGGCGCGTTCCGTGGCGAGTGCTGGCCCGGCGCGGTGCGGGGGCCGATCTCGATCACGTACGGCTGCTGGCCGGGCAGCGCGGGGTGCCCGTCGAGGAGACCGACGACCTGCCCTACACCTGCGTCGGCCTCATCCACCCCCGCTACACGCGCGGCGCCACCGGCGCCGACGGGAAGGCGGCCCGGTGACCCGCCACGACGAGGAACGCGACGCGCGCCCGGGCCCGGACCCGAGCCCGCCCCCGTATGCGCTTCCGCTGATCGCCAGCGACCTGGACCGAACGCTCATCTATTCCGCCCCCGCGCTGGACTTGACGATGCCCGACGCCGAGGCGCCCCGGCTGCTGTGCGTCGAGATGTACGAGCACAAGCCGCTCTCCTTCATGACCGAGCGGGCCGCCGCGCTGCTGGCCGAACTCGCCCGCCGCACCCTCTTCGTGCCCGCCACCACCCGCACCCCCGAGCAGTACCGCCGAGTCAGCCTGCCGGGCCCTGCCCCCCGCTACGCGGTCTGCGCGAACGGCGGGCATCTGCTGGTCGAGGGCGAGAGCGACCCGGACTGGCGGGCCGTGGTCCGCGAACGGCTGACCGAGTGCGCGCCGCTCGCTGACGTACGCGCCCACATGCTGCGGCACGCGCGGGACACCTGGCTGCGCAAGGAGCGGGTCGCTGACGAACTGTTCGTCTACCTCGTCGTCGACCGCACGCTGCTGCCCGGCACCTGGGTCAAGGAGCTGGCCGACTGGGCGGGCCCGCGCGGCTGGAACGTCTCCCTCCAGGGCCGCAAGATCTACGCCGTCCCGCGTCCGCTCACCAAGAGCGCGGCCGTCGCCGAGGTGGCGCGCCGTACCGGGCATACCCGCACCTTCGCGGCCGGCGACTCCCTCCTGGACGCCGACCTGCTGCACTCCGCCGACCAGGGCTGGCGCCCTGGCCACGGCGAACTGGCCGACAGCGGCTGGGACCCCCGGCACGTGCGGGCGCTGGAGGAGCGGGGGGTCATGGCGGGGGAGACCCTCGTGAGCGCGATGCTCGCGGCGCTCCCGCAGCCTCAACACCCCCATCAGCACCATCAGTCCAACCAGCCCCCTCAGCCCGGCGAGCCCCGCCCCGGTCCGGCGTCCTCCCCGCCGTCCCCGCCGTCGTCCTCCTTCCCGTCCTCCCCGTCCTCGTCGCCCCCCTCCCTGTCCCCGCCTCCGTAGAGCGAGGCTCTGCGCCGCAGTTCGTGGGTGCGTGCGACGGAGGTGGCGTGCTTTTCGCGTTCGGCCTGGTCGGGGTGGCGGTGTTGCCAGTACGGGTTGTCGTGCGGCAGCGCGCTGCCCACGCGCCCGTACATGCCGAAAACCAGGAGCAGCAGCCCGACGACAAAGCTGAACAGCACGTTCTGGAGACCGAAGGCCAGCAGGTTGAACCGCGTGGCCAGCAGCGCCAGATTGACGAACCCGCTCAGGACGAACAGGCCGCCCAGCGTGATGTTGAGGCTGGAGGCGAAGTTGCCGCCGCGCACCATCCCGTAGAAGAGCAGCAGCCCCACCACGATGGACAGGACGCTCAGCGCGCCATTGGTGTTCAGCCCGGCAACCCGGTCGCCCCCCGTGTCGAAGAAGCCGATCCGGTCCACCAGCCCCAGGGCGCCGAAAACGGCCAGCCCCGCACCCATCAGCCCCGCGCCGACGCGGTAGATCCGGCTGAGCCTGTGATGGGCCGGCATGTGCTCGTTGAGGAGCTGTTGCTTCGGTGGTTTTCGCTGGTGAGAGTGGTGACTGGCGTGTGACCGGTGGCTCACGGCCATGCTCTGGCCTCCTCGCGAACGGTTCTGGAGGCGCCCCTGGTTCCCGCTCTCCAGCATCCGCCCGCGAGCCCGGTGCCTCAACCGGAACCCCCTCGGAAGCTCCCGGACTCCTTCGGGGCCCCTTCAGAACGCGTCGTTCGGGATCCCTTTCGGAACGCCTCCTTCGGAACCTCTTGGAACACTTCGTCACGACACGTCACACAGGGCCGCGGTCCGGGGCCGGGTAGCAGGCGTGTGTGTGGAGATGGTGACAGTCAGTGTCCGCCGGCCCGCTCGTGGCGGATCTGCTCCACCACCTGCTGCACCGACTCCTTCACGGCGTCCAGCTCGGTCAGCAGATGCCAGTAGTCCGGGTGACGCCCGGTGAGCGAGGCGACAGCACGGTCCACCCGCTCGACCGCGCTGTCCAGGGGCCGCGCGTGCCGGGGATCGGGTGTGCTGCGCCCGGCCATCGCCAGGCGCTGCGCGTCGCGGATCGCGAAGCGCGTGCGCTCGACCTCCGTGCTGTGGTCGAAGGAGACCTCGTTGAGCCGCTGAAGCCGCTCGCCCGCGGCCTTGACCGCCTCGTCCGTGGTGTTGAGCAGGGCTCTCACGGTCGAGAGCAGCGCCGTGGCATCCGCCCAGCGCTGCTCCTCGCGCGCCTTACGGGCCTCGCGCAGCTTCTCGTCGGCCTGCCGCGCCGAGCGCTCCGCCTGCTGCGGCACCTGCTGGAGGTCTTGCCAGCAGGCCGCGCTGAAGCGCCGCCGCAGCTCACTGAGCACCGGCTCGACCTGCCCCGCCCTGGTCTGGAGCGCTTGGGTACGGGTCCGCAGGGAGGAAAGGCGCTTGTCGATGTCGGCGGCCTTCTCCGGCAGCCGCTCGGCCTCGCCGCGAATCGACTCGGCCTCGCGGACGACCCTGTCGGCGCGCTGCACCGTCTCCTGGACACCGTGCGCGCCCGCGCCCTCGTTGAGCTTGGTCAGCTCGGGGGAGAGGCGGGCCAGCCGGGCGGCCAGCTCGTCGGCCTTGAGACCCTTGCCACGGACCGCGTCCAGCGCGTTGCTGGCCGCGAGGAGCCCCTGACGGGCCCGCTCCACGGCGGGTGCGAGCCGCGCGAGCTGGTTCTCCGCCTGCGTCAGCACCGGGCCCAGGCTCTCGGCGAACCGGTTCAGCTCGGCCTTGACGCGCTCCAGATCCTGCCGCGCCTTGTCCAGCTCGGCGCGGGCGCGGGCGGCGGCGCCCGCGTCCAGATCGTCGCGGTCCAGATCGTGGGAGTCGACGGCGATGATGTAGTCGTGGCTGACGCGGTCGATGCGCGTGCCGAAGTCCGCGAAGTCGGTGACCGCTTTCCGGGCGGTCGGGGAGTTGTCGACGGCGCTTATCGTCTCGATGGAGATGCGCAGGTCACGCTGGGCGGTGTCCAGGTCGTAGAAGGCGGCGGCTGCGGCGTCCTTCGCGGCTTGCGCGTCGGCCCGCAGGCTCTCCGCGCGGCCACTGCCCCAGCCCCAGCGGCGAGTACCGCCGCCGTTCATCGCCGCCACGAAACCCTCTCCCCGTATGCGCCCGCCGATACTCGACCGTTGGCCATTGTCCCACCTGAGCACAACGAACACACCGGCCGGTTCGTTCGCGACCGCCTGCCGGAAGCCCTTCGACTCGTCCGCGGGAGTCCACCAGCCATCCCGGGGGGAGCCCACCGGCTCACCCGCCCCCACGAGCCCTCACGCCGCCCTCTGAGGAGCCGCCACTGGCTTGCGCCGCCGGCAGCCGGGCAGGGTACGCTGTCCTCTCACCACTTCAGGGCGCATAGCTCAGCGGTAGAGCGCTTGCCTTACAAGCAAGATGTCACTGGTTCGATCCCAGTTGTGCCCACCTCGCATCTGACTCCTGACAGCGGTACCGAGGGCCCCCGATGACCATCGGGGGCCCTCGGCCGTGTTCCGGGTGGCGGTCGGGGGCGCGTGCCTTCCGGGGTGGGCGGTCGTTACCGGGGCTGAAGGCCCGGCCATCGGAATGCCGGGCACTCGGTACCACGAAGGAGAACCTCATGCGCCGATTCCTCGCCACCGCCGCCGTCGTCGCGGCCCTGGTCGTCGCCCTCGGGCCCGCCGTCACGGCACAGGCCGCCGGTCCCGGGCCCAAGGGCGGCTCGGGGAAGGGCGGAGCCGCCAAGGGCCTGCTGCAGGCGCTGAAGGGCGTGCCGCCGATCCTCGGCAAGAACGGCGTCGACAACCGCTGACGTACGGCACCGCGCGCCGCATACGGTGCGGACACCTCGGCCGGGACGGGCCTCGCAGCCGTCCCGGCCTTGTCGTGCGATCGGCCGCACCCGCTCACCGGAAGGCGTGAACGGGCCCTCGCCGAAGGGAGGTTGAGGATGGCGGCGGACAGGCATGAGCGGCATGACCGGATCGCGAACGCACATCCGAACGCCTCGCCCGACGCGCACCGCACGCATCGCACGCGGCGTGGGACTGCCCCTCCTGGCCCTGACGGCACTGGCCGCCGCCCCGCAGGGAGTCGTCCCGCAGGGGGCCGCCGCGCCCCGGACCCCAGGGGCCGCCGCGGCCCGTCGTATCCCGGCCGTCCAGCCGTATCTGTCCATGGGGTGGGGCGATCCGCCCGAGCCCGGCGCGCTGTTGCGCGCGACCGGCGCGGACGGCTTCAGCTTCGCGTTCGTGCTGAGCGCGGGCGGGTGTGAGCCCCGTTGGGACGGCAGCCGTCCGCTGAAGGGCGGTCCGGACGAGCGGGCCGTGCGCGCGGTCCGGACGGCGGGCGGCACGGCCGTGGTCTCCTTCGGCGGCGGTACCGGCCGCAAACTGGAGCAGGACTGTCCCACCGAAGAGGCACTCGCCGGGGCCTACCAGAAGGTGATCACCGCCTACGGGCTGCGCGCGATCGACATCGACATCGAACTGGGCGCCTACCACAGCGCCGAGGCCCGCCGGAAGACCGTGGGCGCGCTGAAGCGGGTCAGGGCCGCGAACCCCGGGCTGACGGTCCATGTCACGCTGCCCAGCACGCGGAGCGGACCGGACGCCGCACTGATCGGGCACGCCGCGCGGGCCGGTCTCGCACCGGACGCCTGGACGGTGATGCCGTTCGCCTTCGGGAAGGGCACCGGTCCCCGCGCCGAGGACATGGGCCGCACTACCGTGCGCGCAGCCGAGGGCCTCAAGTCGAGCCTTCGGAAGGCGTACGGCTACAGCGCGGCCGAGGCGTACGCGCACAGCGGGATCTCCACCATGAACGGGGTCACCGGGCACGGCGAGGTCATCACCCCGGCTCACTTCCGCACCATCGCGCGCTACGCCCGCGGCCACCGGCTGGCCCGTCTCGCCTTCTGGTCGGTCAACCGCGACCGCCCCTGCGGACAGCTCCCGTACCCGGCGGCGGACCGGTGCTCCGGGGTCGCGCAGAAGCCCTGGGAGTTCAGCCGCGCGCTGACAGCGGGGCGCTGACGGCACGGCGTCGGCGGATGTGCGCTGACGGCGACGGATTCAGGGCGTGGGCCGCAGGTTCGAGTCGACGCCCTGGCTATGCCGTGGGTGTCTCCGTCGGCGCCGCCGACGTGGGCGTGGGCGAGGCGGGCGCGGGCAGCAGCCCACCCTCGCCGGCCGGCGCCCGCATGGACGGCAGCAGGGGAAAGCCGAGGCCGGCAGGCGTGGAGGCCGGGCCCGCCAGCGCCTGGAGGGGGGAAAGAGGCGGGAGGCCCGGCGGCGCCAGAGCGGGCGCTGCCAGAGCCGGGACCGCGAAAGCCGGGGTGGTCGGAGCCGGGGCCGGGGCGTCCGGGGGAAGCGGGTCCCCGGCGGCGGTGGACTGCTCGTCCACCGGCTCCCGCTCGGGGTCGCGCCGTATCAGGAAGGCCGCGAGGCCCCCGGCCGCGAACAGTGCGAAGACCGAGACGACGGTGCCCAGCCAGCTCGCACCGAGCCACTGGCCGCCGAGGCAGCCGAGCCCCACGCTGTACGCGGCCCAGGCCAGGCCCGCCAGGGCCGACCAGGGCACGAAGTCGCGGGCGCTGCGGTGTGCGGCGCCCGCCGTCAGGCTGACGACGGAGCGGCCGGCAGGGGCGAACCGCGCGAGGACGACGAGCGCGCCACCGCCACGGGTGAGGGCCTGCCCCAGCTTTTCCTGCGCCCTGACCAGCCGCCGGGACCGGGCGATGGCACGGTCGAAGCGGGCGCCGCCGCGCCAGGCCAGGCGCCAGGCGACCAGGTCGCCCAGGACGGAGGCGACGGCCGCGCACAGCACCAGCAGGGCGATCTCCGCGTAATGCTCGCCGCCGGTCGCGTGGCGGGCGGCGGCGCTGGGCAGGTCGGCCGCGTCGGCGGCGGTGGTTCCGGCGGCGGCGGTGGCCGCCGCGATCACGAGCACGCCGCTCGGCAGGAGGGGGACGAAGACATCGAGCAGCACGGATGCCGCGATGACGGCGTAGATCCACGGGGATCCGGTCACCGTCCCCAGGATTTCCGGCACTGCGATCCCCGTTTCTCCCCTGCCCGACTCTCAGTTGCACTGATGGTTACCGCCGTACAGCGTACGCCGGGTCCCCCGCTCAGGGGCGCCGGGGCCACGTGGTGACGCTCTCACCGGCCTTCGGGTTACGGATGCACCGGATCGGACCACAGGCGCATCTTGAATCACTGGAGGCCAGCACGATGAGGGCAGCACCGCGCAGGGGGGCCACGGCGGGAATTGTCGCTGTGACAATGGCGACAACGCTACTCGCCGGCAGCGGCGCGAGCACGGCGAGTGACACACATGGAGCGGACGAGCGATTCGACTCCACGCTGGTCCGCTACGACCGGTTCGCACCCCCCACCGCCTTCCTCCGCCGCGACGCGGTCACCTACAACACCCGCAAGGTACCCGCGGGCGCTGACATCCGCGTCGCCCGGCGGACGACCCGGGAGGCGACCACCGTGCGCATCGCCGTAAGGGGTCTGCTCGCGCACCGTAGGTACGGCACACATGTGCACACCAAGCCCTGCGGGCCCCGCCCCGACGACTCGGGACCGCACTACCAGCACATCAAGGACCCGGTGCAGCCCTCGACCGACCCGCGCTACGCCAACCCGCGCAACGAGGTGTGGCTCGACTTCACCACCGACGGCAAGGGCGCGGGTGCGGCGGTCGCCCGCCACGCGTGGCACTTCCGCCCGGGCGAGGCCAGGTCGATCGTGCTGCACGAGACCGCCACCCACACCGAGCCGGGCCACGCGGGCCAGGCCGGGGCCCGGCTCGCCTGCGTCACGGTGCCGTTGAGCGCTGGGGTCCGGGGGCGCTGAGCCGGCTGCTGAGCACCCGCTCCAGGCCGGCGCGGGGCGTCCCGTCGGGCGCCGAGGTCGCGGGGCGCGCCTGGTCGAGGGTGTAGTCGGCGGCACGGCCGTGCAGGGTCAGCGTCATGATCTGGTTGCCGAACCACGGGCCTGCGGTGCGACGCCAGGTGAGCTGCGGCTCCTCCGCACGGCCGTGCCGGGCCAGCGCCCGCCCCAGCCACCGGCCGGGGCGGCTCCAGCCGAAGCGGAAGCCCGAGCGCATGATCGCCGGAATGCTGTTGTGCATCGGCGAGCAGGTGAGCTGGACGACGCGGGAGACGGGGCCGCCCCCGGCGACTTTGAGATCGTCGAACTCGGGCTCGGTCACATACGCGTGGTGCACGTCTCCCGACAGGACGCTGACCGAGGCCGGCGCCTCCTGGTCGGTGGCCACCTGTTCGATCAGCTCGGTGAGCGCCTGGAAGGAGCGGGGGAAGGCCGCCCAGTGCTCCAGGTCGGCGCGTTGGCGCAGCTTCTCGCTGAACCGTATCCAGCGCGCGCCGCGGGCGCCGGCGCACAGCGCGCTGTTCCACGCCTCCACCCCGTGCACGGCCGGTGGCAGCAGCCAGGGCAGCGAGGAGCCGATGACCAGGTGGTCCACGGCGCCGGGGCCGTCGTCGAGCGCCTGCTCGTGCAGCCAGTCCATTTCCTCGTCGTCGACCATCCGGCGCTTGTCCTCGGCCAGCACCCGCCCGGCGCGGGTGTCCACCATCAGCAGCCGGACCCGGCCGAAGTCCCTGCGATAGCTCCAGCGGGCCGCCGTGGGGTCGCGGTCGGCGCGCTCGGCGAACTCCCGCAGCGGCCCGGCGCCGTCCCCGCCGCCTTGCCCCGCGGCGCGCACCGTGGCGTACAGCGGGTCCTCGGCCAGTTCGGCGGGGGAGAGGTTGCCCAGGTGCTGGTGGACCCAGTACGAGGTCAGACCGCCCACGACCCGCTCGCGCCACCAGGTGGTGCCGCGCACCTCGCGCTGCCACGTCTCGCTGGTGTTCCAGTCGTCGATCACATCGTGATCGTCGAAGATCATGCAGCTGGGGACGGTGGACAGCAGCCAGCGCACCTCCGGGTCCAGCCACGACTCGTAGTACAGCTCGGTGTACTCCTCGAAGTCCGCCACCTGGTCCCACGGGGGTTTCGACAGGTCGCGGCGGCGGCCGAGTCTCTCCCGGACCCGCTCGGAGGTGGCGTCCGCGTAGACCTGGTCGCCCAGCAGCAGCAGGATGTCCGGCCGCTCGCCGCCCGCGAGGGCCTGCTGGGCGAGCGCGTCCAGCGCGTCGGGGCCCACCGGATCGTGGCGCGCGTCGGCGGGACGGGCGGCCCAGCGGCAGGAGCCGAAGGCCATCCGGAAGGGCTGCGTCCGGCTCGGCGGGTCCTCGGGCGGCGGCAGCGTACGGATCACACTGCGCGGGTGCGGCGAGCCGGGCAGCGGCCACACCTGCTCGCCGTCGAGGGTCACGCTGTAGGGGGTCTCGGTGCCGGGCTCCAGGCCGACCACCGTGATCAGCGCGTAGTGGTGCCCCGCGACCTGCCAGGTGCGGGCCGAGCCGCCCGCTGTGGTGCCCTCGCAGTGGACCTCGGCCTCACAGGGGGCTGCCGCCTCCACCCAGACGGTGGCGGTGTCCTGGTCCACATAGCGCAGGAGCGGGCCCAGTCGGAGGCCGGTCATGCGGTTCTCCCTCGTCCTTGTCGCGCCGTACGGTGCGGATCCTGCACCCGCACCGTACGGAACGAGGGAGCGTCTCTACCAGTTTCCGGACGGTCCGCTCTCGGTCAGCAGGTGCCCAGTGTCTTCTTCAGTGCCTCCTTCTCCGGGGCGTCGGCCGTCAGCTTGTACTCGTGCTTGACCCAGATCCACATGCGCACGTACTCGCAGTGGAAGCTCTTCTTGGGGGGCAGCCACTTGGCGGGGTCCTTGTCGCCCTTGGCCTGGTTCACGTTGTCGGTCACCGCCAGGAGCTGGGCGATGTCCAGGTCGTTGGCCAGCTTCTGGCGCTTGTCCTGGGTCCAGCCGGAGGCACCGGAGCGCCACGCCTCGGCGAGCGGGACCATGTGGTCGATGTCCACGTCGGAGGGCTTGGTCCAGGACTCGTCGTCGTAGGGGCTCTTCCAGGTGCCCTTGGTCGGGTAGCAGTCGCTGCCGGTCACGACACCCTCGCCGTCCCGTTTGAGCACGGCCTCGCGGGTGTTGCACCCGTTGCCCTGGTCGATCCAGTGGGGGAATTTCGTACGCGAGTAGCCGTCGAGCGAGCCCTCGGCCTTCTCGGTGATGTCACCGAGCATCGTGGTGGCTTCCTGTGCGCTGGGCGGCGCCGGGGGCGCGGCCTGCGCGGTGCCGCTGCCCAGGGTGAAGGCGATCAGCAGACCCGACAGAGCGGTGGCGGACGCGGCGAGCGGTGCCGGCCGACGGCATCGACGCGCGTAGAGGCGGCGGGGGGCTATCCGTTGCCCATGCGGCATGCGAACTCCCAAAGGGTGGGGGGACGTTGAGCGCTGACAGCGTGACCGTCGTGAGCACGTCACTTCAAGAGCCTGCCCATGATCCGGGGCCGGTCCACACGCGATACACCCACTCGGCCCTCGGGAGACGGGAGTTGGGCACCCGTTGCCCGCGATGTTCCGTTCCGCGCCTCCGGGTGTTTTCCCGTATGCCGGTCGGCGGACCGCTTTGTGACCGGCCGGTGCCCACATCGGCGCAGCGCCGACCGCGACCCCGCTCACGACTCCCCTCGCGGGCCGGAGCGCGGGGGGCCGAGGGAGATGCGGGGGCGCGGGGGAGGAACGGGCGGGGCGCAGGTGCGGGGCGGGAGGCCGCCCGGGGCTCGGGGCTGTGCGGGGGCGGTTCAGGCCGTACGGGAGGCCGCTCAGGGCTGGGCGGGAGGCCGCCGGGGGCTGTGCGGGCCGTGCGGGGGCTGGTCGCGTCCGGAGAGCCGTATCGCGTAGAGTCGGGCGCGTCAGAAGGGGAGTAGCTCTTCGCCGGACCGTCGACATACTGGCCCGCCTCGGTGGGCCCGGCGCCCGGAGCGAGGTGCCGCGCGGGTGATTCGCCGCCCGCCGTGTACCGCGCCAGCGAGACCTTCGGCCGCAGTGTCCTGGCCCGCACGCGTGTGCGGGCGCTTACGACGCTGCCGTGCCGAAGAGTGCTCAGCGCGTCGGTGCGGCAGCCCAACCGGAGGAATCCCCTGTGATCAGCCTCACCGTTCTCGGCGTGGTCTTCGGCGTCGTCTTCCTCGCCGAACTGCCGGACAAGACGGCGCTGGCCGGACTGATGCTCGGCACCCGCTACCGCGCTTCCTATGTCTTCGCGGGCGTCGCCGCCGCCTTCCTCGTTCACGTGGTGCTCGCCGTCGCGGCGGGCAGCGTCCTCACCCTGCTGCCGCACCGGCTGGTGCAGGGCATCGTGGGTGTGCTCTTCCTGGCCGGCGCGGCCCTGCTGCTGTTCAAGAAGGCCGACGAGGAGGAGGGCGAGGCGCGCAAGCCCGCCGACCAGTCGTTCTGGAAGGTCGCGGGCAGCGGGTTCATGCTGATCCTCGTCGCGGAGTTCGGCGACCTGACCCAGATCATGACCGCGAACCTCGCGGCCCGCTACGACGACCCCCTCTCGGTGGGACTCGGCGCGGTCCTCGCCCTGTGGGCGGTGGCCGGGCTCGGCATCGTGGGCGGCCGTACGCTCATGAAGTACATTCCGCTCCGCCTCATCACCCGCGTCGCCGCGCTCTTGATGCTGGCCCTGGCCGCCTTCAGCCTCTTCGAGGCACTCGCGCCGTAGCCCGGGGCGCGGTACGGGCCCGCACCGCGGCGCGGAGGCGCGGACGGCGCGGCAGTGCGGCCGTGCGGAGTACGCGGCGGTGCGGGGGCGCGAAGGGTGCTGCGCCGGGCACTAATGGGGGCGCTCGGCGGGCGCCCGGCGCCCGGAGGCATCACCGTGGGGATATGAGCGGGCAGCACAGGGTGCCGGACACGAAGGGGGCGCCGGACACCCACGGGGTGCCCGACACGCGCCGCGGGATCCTTCTGCCGATGGGCGCCCTCTTGATGGGCCTGCTCCTCGCCGCGCTCGACCAGACCATCGTGGCGACCGCGCTGCCGACCATCGTCAGCGACCTCGGCGGGCTGGGTCACCTGTCCTGGGTGGTCACCGCCTACCTGCTGGCGGTGACGGCGGCGACACCGCTGTGGGGCAAGCTCGGCGACCAGTACGGGCGCAAACGGCTGTTCCAGACGGCCATCGTGATCTTCCTGGTGGGCTCGGCGCTGTGCGGCATGGCACGGGACATGCCGCAGCTCATCGGCTTCCGCGCGCTTCAGGGCCTGGGCGGCGGCGGGCTGATGACGCTGTCCATGGCGATCGTCGGCGACCTCGTACCGCCCCGTGAGAGGGGCCGCTACCAGGGGCTGTTCGGCGCGGTCTTCGGGACGACCAGCGTGCTCGGCCCGCTGCTGGGCGGCTTCTTCACCGAGCAGCTCAGCTGGCGCTGGGTCTTCTACATCAACCTGCCCATCGGCGCCCTCGCCCTGATCGTGATCGCGCTGGCCCTGCACATTCCCGTTCACGCGCACCGGCACAAGATTGACTACCTCGGCACGTTCCTGATCGCTTCTGTCGCCACCTGCGTGGTGTTGGTCACCTCGCTGGGCGGCACCACATGGCCCTGGCAGTCGGCCGAAGTCTACGGACTGGGCGCGCTGGCAGTCGTCCTGTTGGTGTGCTTCGTCACCGTGGAGCGCAGGGCGCAGGAACCAGTCCTTCCACCCAGCTTGTTCACCGCCCGCAACTTCACCCTGTGCGCGGCCATCAGCTTCGTCATCGGTTTCGCGATGTTCGGCGGCATGACCTACCTGCCGACGTTCCTCCAAGTCGTGCACGGGATCTCGCCGACGATGTCAGGCGTGCACATGCTGCCCATGGTGGTGGGGGTGGTGTTCTCCGCGACCCTCTCCGGCCAGCTCATCACCCACACCGGGCACTGGAAGATCTTCCCCGTGCTGGGCACGGCCCTCACCACGCTCGGGCTGCTCCTGCTGCACCGGATGGCCCCTGGCAGCTCGCAGTGGGAGATGGGCGCCTACTTCGCGGTGTTCGGCCTCGGCATCGGGTCGGTGCTCCAGGTGCTGGTACTGGTCGCGCAGAACGCCGTGCACTACCGGGACCTCGGGGTCGCCACCTCCGGCGTCACCTTCTTCCGCTCCGTCGGCGCCTCGGTCGGCGTCGCCGTCTTCGGCGCGGTCTACGCCACGCGCCTGGGTGGCAAACTCGCCGACGCGGTGCGCGGGCAACGCCTGCCCCGCGGCGTGTCCGCGGCCTCCCTCGAACGCGATCCGCACTCGGTGAGCAGGCTGTCCCCCGCCACGCGGCGCGGCGTCCTGGAGGCGTACTCCTCCTCGATCACCGACGTCTTCCTCTACGCCGCCCCGCTCGCGTTCGTCGCGTTCATCCTGACCTGGCTGCTGCGCGAGCAGAAGCTGCGGCGCAGTGTGCAAGTGCCTGACGAGAGCGAGACGCTGGGCCCCGGCCCCGTCGAACGCTCCTCGGCGGACGAGGTCTCCCGCGCTCTCTCCCGGCTCAGCACCCACGAGGGACGGCGCGACCTGTACGCGCGGATCGCGGACACGGCCGGTCTGGACCTGACCCCCGCCGCCACCTGGATGATGCTGTGCGTGCACACCGAGGGCCCCATCGAGCCCGCGCGGCTCGCGGACTCGGGGACGATCCCGCGGCGCGTGATCGCCGAAGGCGCGCGGCAGTTGGAGGAGCAGGGCCTCGCGATCCGGGAGGGGCTGAGCCTGCTGGCCACCGCGCGCGGCGAACAGGCGGCACGTGCCCTCTCGGATGCCCGCCAGGAACTGCTGACCGATCTGCTGGGCGACTGGTGGACCCCGGAGCGCCCCACGGAACTGGCCGAACTGGTGCGGCAGTTGAACGAGGAGTCCGGCCCGGCCGAACCGCCCCGCGCGGCCTGAAGCCTCGCCGGCCAGGGGAGCCGGTCCGGTTGGCCCGCGCGCTTCCCTTCGCTTCCCGCCGCTTGCCTCTGGAGCCTTCTGCGTCCTTTTGAGTCCTTCTGCATCCTTCTGCGTTTGTCTGGCCCTCTCTGCAGCCCTCCGCCGTCTGGCAACGGCTCCTTACGGACGGGGAGGTCGGTCAGCGCGCGGCCGGGCGCGGTCCGGGGCCCCGCCCACCCGGCAGACCCTGGCTTCCGTCGGAAAACGCCGCCTCTGGCCGCTTTTCCGGCGTGCTTGACCATGACCGACCTCGACCGCGTATGGTCCAGCACTGGACAGTTGCTGGCGATTCGGGCACGCCGTGGTGACCGGATGGTGGGGCGAGGTGCCCAGGGGAGGGGATCGGGATGACGGCGGACGAACGCTGTCCGGAGTGCGGGGAGAGCGCGCATACGTGCGCGCACGGCGCGGAGCACGGTCACGAGCCGGAGGACCCGCTGCACATACGCCCCTATGTACGACTCGCGGAGGCGGCGCGGGGCGACCGGGGCGAGCCGGAGCCGGAGGGTGCCGTCTCCTCCCGCGACGGAGCATCCGGTGGGGCTCATTTTCCCGGAGCATCCGGTGCGCCTGTTTCCGTTGCGGCCGGGCCGGCCGGGGCGTCTTCGGAGGGTGCGCATGTGCCGCTGCCCGACTTGTCGCCGTTCGCACGGCACGGCACGGACGAGACCGCCGAACTGCCCACCGTCTCCCGGGTGTCCGGGCCGAAGCGGCGCATCTTCTTCGCCCGTCCACGCCGCTCCGGGCAGGCCGGGGACGCCGTGGAAGCCGGGGAAACGGGGCGTTCCAGGGATACCGGTCGCACCGCGAACGCCGCCGGACCGTTCGGGGAGGCCGGACCGTTCGCCGACGCCGGACCGTCCGCCGGGCCGCTCGGGGAGGCCGGACCGGCCGGGAAGACCGGAGCATCCAGTGCCGCCGGTCCGTCCGCCGGGACCACTGCATCCGAGAGCCCGGACTCCGTATCCGGCCCGGGGCCCCTCCTGCCGCAGGCCGTCGTCTCGCACCGGCGGGAGCGCGAGCGGCGCCGCCCGAGCACCGGTGTGCTGGCGGCCACCGGAGTGGCAGCCGTGCTGGGCGCGGGTGCTGACCACGCAGGTCATCACGGGCGGCAAGGGCAGCGGAGAGGGCAGCGCCGAACGCGTTTTGCGGAACACGCCGACCAGCGCCCCCACCGACGATGTGCCGCCCCCCTCACCCGGCCCGTCCCGCGACAAGAGCGCGGCGCCGACCGCACGGCCCTCCGCCGTGCCCTCCCGTCCGAGCGCCTCGGGCACACCGCGCGCCGCCCGGGACGGTGACGGGCACGCCCAGGCCCCCTCCCGTCGCCCGGAGACCGCCTCCGCCCGCCCCGGGGAGGGCACGGAGGCCCGGCGTCCCTGGCACCCGCGTCCCGTCCGGCCGGACCGTCCCTCGGGAGTCACGCTGCGCCCCGGCGACTCGGGACCCGCGGTCGCCGAGTTGCAGCGGCGGCTGAAGGAGGCCGGGTTCTACGACCAGGACGCCCAGGAGAACGGCGTCTACTCCTCCGACGTCCAAGAGGGCGTCTTCCGCTACCAGGCGCGCTACAGCCTCTTCGACGATGTGCCCGGCGACTACGGCCCCGCGACCCGGCGCCACCTGGAGGCCAGAACCCGGGGGTGACGCGGGCTGTCGCCCGACCGCCGGACTTTGTACGATGGAGGAACAAATGGTCCCGCCCGTGCCCCTCCCCTGACGGAAGGGGCGTCCCTGACCGGCGGGCGGGCCATCTGTTCTCCTCCGGACGCATTTCCCCCGGTTCTCCGTCCCCCCGTCGCCGACCAGCAGGGAGCCCCCGCATGCCCACCCCGTCGATCACCGTCCGCGGGCTGTTGCTCGACATGGACGGCACGCTGGTCAACTCCGACGCCGTGGTCGCGCGCGTCTGGCGCGGCTGGGCGACGGAGCAGGGGCTGGATCCGGAGGAGGTGCTGCGCGTCGCACACGGCCGCCAGGGCCACCTGACGATGGCCACGGTGCTCCCCGGGCGCCCCGTGGAGCAGAACCTGGCGGACAACCGCGCGCTCCTGGCCAAGGAGACCGCCGACCTCGACGGCATCGTTCCGGTTCCCGGCGCCCCCGCTTTCCTCGCCGCTGTCGAACCGCTCCCGCACGCGCTGGTGACCTCGGCCGACCGGGGCCTTTCCACCGCACGCATGGGCGCGGCCCGCCTCCGGATGCCGCAGATCCGCATCACATCCGAGGACGTCAGCGCCAGCAAGCCGGACCCGGAGGGCTTCCTCAAGGGCGCGGCGGAACTGGGCTTCGCGCCCGCCGAATGCGCCGTCTTCGAGGACTCGGGCGCAGGCATAGCCGCCGGACTGGCGGCGGGGATGCCGGTCGTCGGCATCGGCCCGCGCGCTGCCGCGCACAGCCCGACCGCACACGTTCCCGACCTGGAGGCGGTCCGTGTCGAGCCGCTCCAGGACGGCCGGATACGCCTCAGCTTCCACGGTTGAGCGGGGCGCGGGATACCTGCGCCCCGTTCCGGGAGGGGCGGGGCGGGCGTTCGGTACGGATGCCCGGATGCCGGGAGTCCGGATACCTGCGTGCCCGGGTTCGCGCCGCTCGGGCGGCGCCGTCAGGCGGTGCCGGTGTGCTCGGGTGGTCCGCTCGGATGGTTGCCCGGGTGCGCTACTTGGGCGGCGCCTGCTGGACGACCTCGAAGGACCAGGACTCCGAGCCGGTGGCGGCCGGCTTGGGGCGTTCCTTCGCTTCATCCGGTGAGCCGGTCTGGTGGGCCTGCTTCATGGAGCCGTTCATCCACCCCTGGAACGCCTCCTCGTCCCGCCAGCGCGTGTAGACGAGATAGCGGTCGGTACCCTCCAGAGGGCGCAGGAGTTCGAACCACTCGAACCCGTCGGCGCTCTCCACAAAGCCCTTGCGCGCGGCGAAGCGCTGCTCCAGGACCTCGCGCTGCTCTTCGGGCACGGTCAACACGTTGATCTTCACGATGCTCATGCGCCCCATCCTCCCCCAGCCGGTCAACCGCGCCCCAGTCGGCCAGCCGCGTCCCAGCCTGTGAAGCCCGTCCCAGCCGGTGCAGCACGCCTCACTGGTAAAGAGTGTGCTCATTCCCCAAAGACGCGGACACCCCTTACAAAAAGGCTGGTCTGGGTCTCGCCAAGCGTGGCGTCCGAGCTGTCAGGTAGCGAGTAGGTTTCTTGCGTCTTACTTCCCGGGTTGGTGACCCGGAACAGGCGGGGATCTGCGGACAGGACGGAGACGGCGGGGCGTGGCGGCGGAATCGGCGGCGGAGAGGCCGGACAGGGGCGGGCAGTACCGGCGGCTTGCCCGGCAGATGGGCGCACATCTGGGCTCGCGCTCAGGGATGGCCCTGGCCGGTCTGTGGCTGCTCGCGCTCGCGCTGGCGGCCCGGCAGGCGACGGTAGTGCTGCGCTTGCCGCAGGAGGACCGGCTCGTCGATCTGTTCGCCTGGATCGGGGACAACGGGGTCCTGCGGGTGCACGGTTCGCTCTACGACGGCGAAACCCCCTTCACCGGGACGCCGTTCGCGGGGCTGGTGCTCAAGCCACTGGTGCACTCCGCCGAGCGCGGCCTCGGCGTGGCCTGGACGTTCGGCACGATGCTCCTGGTGGCCGCCGTCGGCGTGGTGGCGGCCCGTGCGCTGCCCGAGCCCGTCTCCCGCCGTACGGCGCTCTTCGCGGTGCCGGCGGCGCTGAGCCTGCTGGTGATCTCGGTGCCGGTGCGCAACACCTTCCACCTGGGGCAGACCAGCATCCTGCCGGTGCTGCTCGTGCTGACCGGCTGGCTGCTCAAGGGCGAGCGGAGACAGGCCGGCGGCGTTCTCATCGGTGTGGCCGGCGCCCTCCAGCCCGCCACCTTGCTGTTCGTTCCGCTGCTGTGGCTGACTGGCAGACGGCCCGCCGCCCTGGCCGGCGGGGGCACGTTCCTCGTCTGCACGCTGGCCACTTGGGCGGCCATGCCCGGCGACTCGTGGATGTACTGGATACATCACCTCGCCGGGGCGGGGCTGGGCGATCCGGCCGATGCCACGGCCAACCAGTCGCTGCACGGCGCCCTGTTGCGTGCCGGTCTGCGCGGTCCGGGCGAGGTGGTGCTGCTGCTCGCGCTGGTGGTGGCCGTCGGCTGGCTGGCTCTGCGGCGGGCGGTGCGCTACGCGCGCGACGGGCAGCCGCTGCTGGCCGCGGCCATAGCCGGGTGCGCCGCCGTCGCCGTCTCGCCCACGGCCTGGCAGCACCAGCAGCTGTGGGTGCTGCTGGCGGTCGTGGGCCGGGTGGGCAGGCGCAGCGGGGACCGTCTGATGTGGCCGGTCTTCGTGGTCATGGTGATGACCTTGGACGGCTCGGCGCTGGTGCCCAAGGTCGCGGCCTTCGAAGTGCTGGGCGGCAACGCGGTGCTGCTGGCCGCCCTGCTGGCCGCCTGCGCCATGCCTTTCCTCACACGTGCCTCCCCGGTGTGGGACAGCCCGGTGCCCTCCGGTCCCCTCAGCCGCCCCAACCTGATGCTGGAGCTGCTGCTGATCCGCGTCGGATACTGGGCGTATTCGTACGTACGCGGTCACGCGCCCGACTCCCGTTCGCTGGCGGAGGGGCACGGGGAGCAGATCCTGCGCCTGGAGTCCTTCCTCCACATCGACGTGGAGCACAGTCTCAACCAGCTGGCGGTGCGCACCGGATGGCTGCGGGATGTCGCGGACTTCTACTACACGACGTTCCACTTCCTGGTGCCCATCGCGCTGCTGGCCTGGCTGTACGCGCGCAAGGCACCCCGGTACCGCGCGGCGCGCACCGCCTTGAGCTTCGCCACGCTGCTGGGCCTGGTCGGCTTCTGGCTCTATCCGCTGGCGCCGCCACGGCTGATGCCCGGCCTGGGCTACATCGACACGGCGCACGGCCCGCAGGACCTGTCCAACCCGGACTTCGGCGCGCTGACGCAGCTGTCCAACCAGTACGCGGCGATGCCCTCGCTGCATGTGGGCTGGTCGCTGTGGTGCGCGGTGGTCGTCTTCACGATGACGAAGAACTGGTGGCTCAGAGCGCTGGGTGCGCTGTATCCGGCCATGACGACGTTCGTGGTGATGGCCACCGCCAACCACTATCTGCTGGATGCGGTCGGCGGTGTCCTGGTCGTCATGGCCGGCTTCCTCGGCCAACGTCTGCTCGCCAGAACGCGGAACGGCCGGAACGGGACGGACGAGGTGAACGAGGCAGAGGCGGCGGGGGAGGCGGAGCCGTCCCGTGCCGATGGCCCGGCGGCGGGCGCGGAGGCCGGCACGCCGGCGGATCCGGTGGCGGATTTGGAGGCTGACGCGGTGACGGGTTCGGAGGCTGACGCGGTGACGGGTTCGGCGAAGGGCGGGGTCAGCCGTGCAGCTTCAGACCCTTCGTCGTCCGGTCCACCGCGTTCCGGGGACCGTAGACCGCCAGCCCGGCGAGGGTGAGCTTGTCGGCCTCCATGGCGCGCACGACCGCACGGTTGTCCGCGTCGTGGCCGGTTGCGAACATCTCATCGGTGTAGAGGGCGGTGGCCAGGCCGCGGGAGAGGGCGCGGCCGTGCACCGTGGCCAGCTGTTCGGCGTCGGCGGCGAAGCACAGTACGGGCTCGCGGAACAGGGGCAGGTACTGGTTGCCGGAGCCGTCCTCGTAGGGCTCGCCCATGATCTCGTCGCCGGCGGTCGCGACGCCGCTGGAGAGGAACGCGGTCACGTTGAGCTTCTGCCAGTCCGCCAGGTCGGCGCGGACGATCACGGCGATCTTTGTATCGAAACGCATGCGGCGAGTCTGCTCCGTGCCAGGTCAGCGGTCTTGAACGCTGGTGCGGCCCGCCTCCGGGCCGGTGCGGGGCGCCGTCCGGGAGGCTGCGGACCGCCGGTCGGCGTGGTGGCAGACTGGACGGTATGCCGGAAGCGGAGTGGACACGCGCCACAGTCGGCGGACAGGGCGGCGAGGCCGCTGACGGGTCCGCTGACGGATCCGCCGATGGGGACTGGGTGCGCTACTGGCGCGATCCGGACCGGCCGATGGAGGCCATGCGTGCGCATTTCACCGGGCACGTCTTCCACCGGCACAGCCACGACGCCTACTCCTTCGCGGTCACCGAGACCGGCGCGCAGCGCTTCCGCTGCCGTGGCGGGGATCACACCAGCGCCGAGGGCATGGTGATGGCCTTCAACCCGGACGACCCGCACGACGGGGAGTCCGCCGTGGCCGACGGTTTCACCTACCGCATCGTGCATCTGGGCCCCGGACTCGTCCGCTCCGTACTCACCGACGCGGCGGGCCGGGATGCCCCGATGCCGCTGTTCCCGCACCCGGTGCGGGTGGACCCGGTGCTGCGGAACGCGCTGCTGCGGCTCCACGCGGCGCTTGTGGGGGGTGCGGCGGCGGGGGCACTGGCGCGTGATGAGTGGCTGACGGAAACGGTTTTGGCCATGGTGCGGCGCGGGGCCCGCACTCCGGTGCGCCCCGCCGCGGCGCGCGCGGGGTCCGCTTCGGTGCGCCGGGCCCGTGAACTGCTGGAGGCCGACTGGGCGGTGGAGATTCCGGCCGACCGGCTCGCCGAGGCCGCCGGATGCAGCCGCTTCGCCCTCTACCGTGCCTTCCGCGCCGAGGTGGGCATGCCGCCCAGCGATTTCCAGCGTCAGCTGCGGCTGCGCGCCGCCCGGCGGATGATCGCGGCGGGCGGTACACCAGCGGAGGCCGCGGCGGTGTGCGGGTTCGCCGACCAGAGCCACATGCACCGGTGGTTCGTGCGTTCCTACGGCATCACTCCGGGCGCCTACGCGCGTGCCTGACCTCCTGCTGTCGCTGCCTTGACGTACTCGCAGCTCCGGCGTCAGGCGTAGCTGACGCGCAGTTCCTTGATGCCGTTGATCCAGGCGGAGCGGAGTCTGCGCGGGGGCGGGCCTGCGAGCGCGATGCCCGGCACGAGGTCGGCTATGGCGTTGAAGATGAGGTTGATCTCCAGGACGGCGAGGTTCTTGCCGAGGCAGAAGTGGGGTCCGCCGCCGCCGAAGCCCAGGTGGGGGTTGGGGTCGCGGGTGATGTCGAAGGAGTCCGGCTCCTCGAAGACCTCGGGGTCGTTGTTGGCGGAGGAGTAGAAGATCCCGACGCGCTCTCCGGCGGAGATCTTCTGTCCGCCCAGTTCGGTGTCCTGGGTGGCGGTGCGCTGGAAGGAGACGACGGGGGTGGCCCACCGTACGATTTCCTCTGCCGCGGTGCCGGGCCGCTCGCGCCGGAAGAGTTCCCACTGGTCGGGGTGTGTGAGGAAGGCGTGCATGCCGTGGCTGATGGCGTTGCGGGTGGTCTCGTTGCCCGCGACGGCCATGAGGATCACGAAGAAGCCGAACTCGTCGGAGTTGAGGTTTCCTTCGCCCTCGGCCGCGACGAGCTGGCTGACGATGTCCTTGGCGGGGCATTCCTTGCGGGTTTCGGCCATGGTCATCGCGTAGGAGATCAGTTCGGCGGCCGACTGGACGCCGACCTCCTCGGTGATCGCGTACTCGGGGTCGTCGTAGGCGACCATCTTGTTCGACCAGTCGAAGATGCGGGAGCGGTCCTCCTGGGGGACGCCGATCAGTTCGGCGATGGCCTGGAGGGGGAGTTCGACGGCGATGTCGGTGACGAAGTCCCCGCTGCCCCGCTCCTTCGCGCCCTCGACGATCCTCGCCGCACGCCGGCGCAGCGTCTCCTCCAGGGCGCGGATGGCCCGTGGAGTGAAGCCGCGCTGCACGATCTGGCGGACCCGGGTGTGTTCCGGCGGATCCATGTTCAGCATGATCAGCTTCTGCACGTCTATCTGGTCGCGGCTCATGTGCTCGTTGAAGCGGATGATGGCGGTGTTCACGTTGGAGGAGTAGATCTCCGGGTGGATGGAGACCTCCCTCACGTCGGCGTGCCGTGTGACCACCCAGTAGCCGTCGTCCGCGAAACCGGCCAGGCCGCGCGGCTGCCTGTTCCACCACACCGGGGCCGTCTCCCGCATGAGGGCGAACTCCGGTACGGGTACGCGCTGTTCGTAGACATCCGGGTCGGTGAAGTCGAACCCTTCGGGCAGCGCGGGGCAGGAGGACATCGGCAGCTCCACTCCAGGTCTGACGGCCCATCAGAATTGCCCTGAAGGTAGTAACGGGTTCTACAAGTGGCAAGGGTCACGTAGGCGGTTCTTGTGCGCGGAAGACGCGTCGGACTCGTGCACGCCCCCTTGCGCGGCGGGCGCGGGGCTCATAAGACTGTTTCAAGAACTAGAACGCGTACTAGTTGGGCTGGAGAGGACGACTCATGGCCGCCGAACCCGTCATCGTCGAAGCGGTACGCACCCCCATCGGCAAGCGCGCAGGCGCGCTCGCGAATCTGCACCCCGCCTACCTGCTGGGGGAGACCTACCGCGAACTCCTCGGCCGCACCGGCATCCACGCCGACTGCGTCGAGCAGATCGTCGGCGGCACCGTCACCCACGCGGGTGAACAGTCCATGAACCCCGCCCGCAACGCCTGGCTTGCCGTCGGGCTCCCCTACGAGACGGCCGCGACCACCGTCGACTGCCAGTGCGGCTCCTCCCAGCAGGCCAACCACATGGTCGCCAACATGGTCGCCGCCGGGGTCATCGACATCGGCATCGGCTGCGGAGTCGAGGCCATGTCACGCGTGCCGCTGGGCAGCGGCTCCAAGCACGGCCCCGGCAAGCCCTGGCCCGATGAGTGGAACGTCGATCTGCCCAACCAGTTCGAGGCCGCCGAGCGCATCGCGCGCGCTCGCGGACTCACCCGTGAGCGCGTCGACTCCCTCGGCCTCCTGTCCCAGGAGCGGGCCGCCACCGCCTGGGCCGAAGAGCGCTACAAACGCGAGACGTTCGCCGTGCAGGTCCCCACCACGGAGGAGGAGCAGGCCGCGGGCCAGGGCATGTGGCGCTATGTGGACCGCGACGAGGGGCTGCGCGATACGACCATGGAGGGGCTGGCCGGGCTCAAACCCGTCATGCCGGCGGCCGTGCACACCGCGGGCAACTCCTCACAGATCTCCGACGGCGCCGCCGCCGTCATGTGGGCTTCCAAGCGCATGGCCAGGGCGCTCAAGCTGCGGCCCCGCGCCAGGATCGTCGCGCAGGCACTGGTCGGCGCCGACCCGCACTTCCACCTGGACGGGCCGATCGACGCCACCCGCGCGGTGCTCGGCAAGGCCGGGATGTCGCTCAAGGACATCGACCTTGTGGAGGTCAACGAGGCGTTCGCCTCCGTCGTGCTCTCCTGGGCGCAGGTCTTCGAGCAGGACCTGGCGAAGGTGAACGTGAACGGCGGGGCCATCGCCCTCGGCCACCCCGTCGGCGCCACCGGCGCCCGCCTGATCACCACGGCACTGCACGAACTGGAGCGGCGCGACAAGGAGTTCGCCCTCGTCACGATGTGCGCGGGCGGTGCACTGTCCACGGCCACGATCATGCAGCGGTTGTGAGCCCGGCCGGGGCGTGCCTCTAACAGGTGAGTCCGTGGCCGGGCCGGGTGTGGAGTTCGCGGGCGAAACCGACGTACAGCGTCACACGGTGCCGCATCTGGTCCGGGTTGGCGCCACCGCACTCGTTGGGCCCGTTCAGCGACCGGATCGTCTCCCCGAAGCCGTAGCCGCGCACCATCGCCCGGTGGCCGGTCATCCTGCCGGGGCCTTTTTGCGTGTTCCAGTACCACAGCGCGGTGGCCCAGGCGACCTTCGGGTCCTCTTCGACGAGCGAGGGGTTGCCCAGCAGGTCCAGGTCGAGGGCATCGCCTGCCGCTTTGTAGTTGAAGTTCCAGCTCAGCATGATCGCGCCACGCCCGTAGTAGGCGCCCTCCCCGGCCGGGCAGCCGTACGGCTTGGTCTCGTCACAGGTGTCGGCCGGGGGCACCTGGGTGGTGACGTAGCGCAGTGCGCCCGTTTCGTGGCTGACGTTCGCGAGAAACGCGGCGGCTTCCCGTGCCCGCATCGCACGCGGCCCGGTGTGGGCGAACCGGGGGTATTCCTTTGTCGCCTCGACGAGCCCTTCGTAGGTGAAGAACGGGTCCCGGTCGGGGAACATCCGCTCGAACTGCCGCTCACTCACCACGAACCGCTCGCCCTCGCCGCGTCCTTGCTCGGCGGTGGCACTCCCGGCGCCGACCAGCAGTCCGGTCAGCGTGGCCAGCACGACCAGAATCAGCCCCGGCATACGTCTTCTGCGCATGTGCATCCTCCAGAACGCGTCGACCGACACGACCGACACCCGGCGCGGAGAGGATACGACCCCGGGAGGGTATTGGTACAGACCATTAGTTGGGTTGGGTGCGAGCCTGCAACGGGGCCTGCCCCCACCCCGTTTCGGCCATGCCCAATGGAAGCCGGACGCGGAATGCCACCTGGGGGGGGGAGGGGGCGGCGCCACGCAACCGGCGTGCCAATGGGTGGTGACCGTCCGACCAGCCAGCGGGCCGATTGATTGTCGCCCACGAACGGGGGCGAACAGCCGACGAACGGTCGAGCCTTGGACCCTCTGCGGGGCCCTGAAGCGCCGTTCGCCGACCCCGTAATACAGCCGCCGACACAGCCGGCTCGGACGACCCGGCCGACGCCGCCGACACAACCAGGTTTGCCAACACAGCCAACCCGGGCGGGCGTTCCGACGGTGGGCCGGTCATGGACGGAGGTCCAGATACCGCAGTACCGCCAGCACCCGACGGCTGTACCCGGCCGAGGCGGACACGCCCAGCTTCGTGAAGACGGCATTCACATACTTCTCGACTGTGCTGAGCGACAGATGCAGCTTTCCGGCGATGGCCGCATTGGTGTGGCCCTCGGCCATGGCAGCCACCACCTCGTGCTCGCGCGGCGACAGCCGCTCCGACAACAGGCGCCGCACCACCTCCGGATCCAACGCGGTACGACCCGACCCCACGCGCTCCAGAGCATCGAGGAACTCCTCGACCTGCGCGACCCGGTCCTTCAGCAGATAGCCCACGCCACCTTCGGGCGAGGAGAGCAACTCGGCTGCGTAACGGCGCTCCACGTACTGCGACAGCACGAGAACGCCCGTATGCGGCCAGCGCGCCCGGATCTTCAACGCGGCCCGCACCCCCTCGTCCGTATGGGTCGGCGGCATCCGCACATCAACCACCGCCACTTGCGGCGGATCCTGCTCCATGGCCGTGAGAAGCGCTTCCGCGTCCCCCACCGACGCCGTCACTTCGTGTCCCTCGTCTGCCAAGAGCATCGCGAGCCCCTCCCGCAGCAGCGTCGAATCGTCGGCCACCATCACGCGCACGGCAGCTCCGCGGTGATCACCGTGGGCCCGCCCCGCGGAGAGACAACTGTGAACCGGCCATCCAGCGCCGCCACCCGCTGCGCCAGCCCCAACAGCCCACTGCCCGCCGCGTCAGCACCTCCGCACCCGTCGTCCCTGACCACCACCCTCAGACTCCCGGGACCGGGCGCGGCGAACCCGGCAACGGGAACGGCGCCGGCCCCACTGCGAACCCCCGCCGCGGCACACATTCCGGCCCCAGCACAGGCGTTGGCTCCGGCCCGGGCCCTGGCTGCGGCATGGACCCCGGACCCCAACGGAGCCTCCGCGTGCAGAGCTGAGCTACTTCCTTCCTGGAGGGCGTCGGCAACTCCGTACGCGGTCACCTCCACCTCGACGCGGGTCGCCCCCGCGTGCTTGACCGCGTTGGTCACCGCCTCCGCCGCCACGAAATACGCCACCGCGCGCACCGTCGGCGGCGGCTCCTCCCACAACTCCACGATCGGCACGACCAGCACACCTCCTCCTGCCTCTGCGCGTTCCGCCACCGTCTCCAGCGCGGCCCGCAGCCCTCCCTCGTCCAGCATCGCCGGATACACCCGCCACGCCACCTCTCGCAGTTCCTCCAGCACCAGTTGAGACTCCTCGTGAGCTTGCCGAAGCAGCGTCTCTGACTTCTCCGACTGCGCCGCCGCGCGCCGAGCGCGGCCCAATATCAGTGCGAGCGCCACCAGCCGCTGCTGTACCCCGTCGTGCAAATCCCGTTCTATGCGGCGTCGTTCCACGTGCACCGCCTCCACCACCCCCGCCCGGGTCGCGGCCAGCTCCCCGATCCGCCGCTCCAGCGCCTCCCGCCCGTCCGGCCCCAGAAACCGCCGCGCCAGCGCCGTCTCCCACACAGCCACCCCGTACACGCCCTGCACCGCGAGAAACAGCAGGAACACCCCGCCGCAGGCGGACAGCAGCACATCGCCGGGATTCTCCAGCCGCGCCAGTACGAACCAGCCCCACACAAAAAACGTCCCGGACACCATGCCCAGCGCGACCACCACCAGCACAGCGGCACCCAGCAGACCCGGCCCGGTGCGCAGCGCCAGGTACACCATCACACGGCTTGTACGCCTTGGTACCGAGCCAAGCTCGACGTCGTAGCAACGCGCGATACGGCGCCGTTCCATCTCCGCCAGCCGGGGCGCGGACGCTCGTGCGCGCGGCCACGCGGCGGCCAGGAGAAGGTATCCGCACGCTCCCAGCGCGGTCACGAAACCCAGGAGCAGGCCGAGGGAGGTGCGCGGCCAGCGCGCACTCCGCCACTGCCCCGGCGGCCGGCAGGCACGCCGCCGGCGACCTGGCGAACAGCGGGCATACGACCAGCGGACGCGCCGCGGGCAGGCCAATAGCCGACGGGCCGGTGACCAGCCGCTAGACGGCCGACCACCTCCCGGCAGGCCGAACCGCGACCACAGTCGCTGAGACATATGCATGAACGAGAACGTTAGCCGCCGCCCGTGCCGAGGCGTACTGCGGAAAACCGCATGGTTTACGGGGGCTGCCTGGATTACCTGGGCGGCGCGAGCGCTCGTACCTTTTAGGCATGATCGCTCTCGCATCCGCGTCCTCCACCGCGTTGTCCTCCGGCGAGCCCCGCCTCAGCGGCGTCGCCGGCTGGGCCGCCGGGCTCATGGAATCGCTCGGCGCCCTCGGCGCCGGTCTCGCCATAGCCCTGGAAAACCTCTTTCCGCCGCTGCCCAGCGAAGTCATCCTGCCGTTGGCCGGGTTCACCGCCAGCAAGGGCAGTCTCAGCCTCGTCGCCGTCCTCATCTGGACCACCACAGGTTCCCTCGTCGGCGCGCTCGCCCTCTATGCCGTCGGCGGGCTCCTCGGCCGTGACCGCACCGTCGCGCTCGCCAACCGCATACCGCTGGTGAAGGCTTCCGACATCGAGAAGACGGAGCGGTGGTTTGCCAAGCACGGCACCAAGGCCGTCTTCTTCGGCCGGATGATCCCCATCTTCCGCAGCATGATCTCCGTCCCCGCCGGCGGCGAACGCATGCCGCTTCCCGCCTTCGTCGGCCTGACGACCCTCGGCAGCCTGATATGGAACTCCCTGTTCGTTCTCGCCGGATACGCGCTGGGCGAGCGCTGGCAAGAGGTCACAGACCTTGTGTCCCTCTACTCCAAGGGGGTTCTTGCCTTCGTGGCGCTCGCGCTTGTGCTCTTCCTCGCCTACCGCCTCACCCGCGGCACCGGCGCCCGCAGGTCGGGGAAGCCGAGAAGGTAGCGAAGGGGCAGCTGCCGGAGAGCGGGCCCGCTACGGCGACCGGGCCGAGTTGGCTCATACCTGTTGGGCATCTGCGATCTGGGGCGAGCTGTCATCTGTGACGGCTGTCGCAGCGCTCGCTCCGTTCAACAGGGTCCGGGCGGCGGCGCGTGCCTGACGGGCGGGGGCGGGGGAGGCGGTGATCGAGGCGGTGCTCATGGCGCCGTCGAGCAGAAGGACCAACTGTGCGGCCAGGCCCTCCGGTTCGGCGGCCCCGGTCTCATGCGTGAGGGTGCGCAAATACTGGTGCACGGCCGCTTTGTGGTCGCGTACAGCATCGGCCACTCCTTGCGACCCGGAGCCCAGCTCGCCGAAAGCGTTTATGAACGCGCAGCCGTGGAAGTTCGGCCCGTCGAACCAGTCGTAGAGCCAGTCGAAGACCGCCAGCAGCCGCTCCTCGGAGCCCGTATGGCGCGCCACATGCTCCTCCAGCGCGGTGCGCGCCCAGCGGTCACGTCGCCTCAAATACGCCTCGACCAGCGCCCCTTTGGACGGAAAGCACTGGTAGATCCGCTTGAGCGGGACACCGGAGGCATCTCGGATGCGGTCCATCCCCACGGCCTGCACACCATGTTGGTAGAAGAGCGCGTCGGCGGCGCTCAACACCTTTGTCTCGACCGTCATTTCGGCGTCCATCGTTCCCCGATCTCCCCAACCCTTGAGAACCAACGTTCTCTACGATACGCTCGACCTGGTCGAGAGAACGCTCGTTCTCTGTGGCCACAACGGGGATCGAACGGGGGACTGAGCATGGCCAAGCACGGAGCATCGCGCTGGACACGCTCGGGCGAACCGACGAAGACCGGGCCGCTTGCGGCCCCGGTCTTCGTCGGCGCATCGCACCGGACCGGGCCGCCCACACTGCCGGTTCGACGCCTGTCCGGGCGTCGGTGGATATCCGCAGCCGCCTGAGATCGACACCGGCCGAGTGAGCCGTTCGCGGGGCCTGTCCACAGCTGACCGCTGAATCAGCGCCCTGTCATCAGCGTCGCTCACCGTCGACTGCCGCCTCGCCTCGAGACTCATCCCCCTCCAAGTGGGGGGCCGCTTCCTAGATGCCGCCTCCCTCTCACACGCTGCCGCTCCCGGGCTCCTGCCGTCCGGCAGCGGCTCCGCCCCGATCGACGGGCCCGCCCATCACGGGCTCGGAGGCGGATATGGCGTCCACAGCGGGAGAGTCATCGAAGGCCGGCGAGACAACAACGGCCGGTCCCGGATCGAAAACTGGCTCGGCGTCGAAGGCAGTGCGGCGGGTAGCCCGGCGCAGTGCTCGCAGGACGGTGCCCCCCAGCGAAACCGTGAGAACGATGGTGAGCAGCGCGCGGGGGACATCCCACCCGAGCGAGGTGGCAAGGACGTAGGCGGCAAAGCGGGGAAGGTTCTCGCGCAGCGAGTCACCCGGCACAAACGAGATACCAGACCCCAAACCCCCTATGTACGGCCACCCTTGAAGGTTCATGATCGCCCCGTAGAGCAGGGAGGAGACAGCGCCGTAGGCGGCCAGCAGAAGGAGTTCGCGACGCCCGCGCAAGGTTGCGGGCGCGGGCAGCAGGCCGGCCCCCATGGACACCCAGCCCATGGTCAGCATCTGGAACGGCATCCAGGGGCCGACCCCACCAGTGAGAAGGGCCCCGGCGAACATCGACAGCGCGCCGAGCACGAACCCGAAGCCGGGCCCCAGCACCCGGCCTGACAGCACCATCAGAAAGAACATCGGCTCCAGCCCGGCGGTACCCGCCCCCAGGGGGCGCAGGGCGGCGCCGGCCGCGGCCAGGACGCCCAGCGTCGCGACGGCTTTGGCATCCAGTCCGGTGTCCGAAACGGTCGCCACGGCGACTGCCAGCAGAAGGGGGAGAAGTGCGGCGAAGAGCCAGGGGGCGTCCTGGGAATGGGCCAAGCCAGAGGTCTCGTCGGCCAGCAGCGGCCAGGCGAACGCGACGATTCCCGCCGCGCTGGTGAGTGCCAGCGCAGTGATGGACCGGGGCCCCAGACGGACGGCCCTGACAGCAGAGGAAGGGGATGAAGCGGAGCTGGAGGAGGTCATAGTGCCTCCCTCACCTGGCTGACGGTCAGCCAGGGCTGCGGGGCGAGAATCTTGGAGACCTGTGGGGAGTAGGCAGGGGAGGAGGTGATGACCTCTTCGGTGGGGCCGTCCGCAACGGGCTCGCCCTGGGCGAGGATCACCACGCGGTGTGCGATCTCCGCGACGAGTTCGACGTCGTGGGTGGCCAGGACGACGGCATGGCCTTCGGCAGCGAGTTCGCGGAGCAGCGCGATCAGCCGTGCTTTGGCCCCATAGTCCAGTCCTCGGGTGGGCTCGTCCAGAAGCAGGAGCGGTGGCCGGGCGGTAAGGATGATCGACAGCGCGAGGGTCAGACGTTGGCCCTCGGACAGATCACGGGGGTGAGTGGTGTCGGGGATATCCGGAAGCAGACGTGAGACCAGCGCGCGGCAAGTCCCCGGAGCGGCGCCCGCGTCCGCGTCGGCGGACTGGCACTCGCGGGCCACTGTGTCGGCGTAGAGCAGGTCGCGCGGCTCTTGCGGCACGAGACCGGCGTACCGCAGAAGTTCGGCGGGCCGGGTGCGGTGGGGAGCGTTTCCGCCGACGGTGACGTGGCCGGAGGTGGGCCGGTGCATCCCTACCAGGGTGTTCAGCAGGGTGGATTTGCCCGCTCCATTGCGGCCCATGAGTGCAACTGTCTCGCCGGCGCTGAGCGTGAGCGTCACCTCGCGGAGGGCGGTGATGCGGTCGCGTACCAGAGTGAGCCGTGACACCTCGGCGAGCACCGCACCCTTTGGGCCACCCGGTGTGGAGGTCCGGTGAGTGGTCTCAGGGACAGAGGCGGAGGCAGGGACAGGTCCGGGGGCGGGGAGGGTCGCGCCGGGGTGTGCGCTGGGCTTGCTGGGGGGCTTGGGCGTACGGGTTGCCAGGTGTTCCCTGAGAGTGGCAGCTCGTCGCCGGGCATCCCGTACGGACAGCGGCAGCGGGTCCCAGCCGGCGAGTTGCCCCAGCTCGACCACGGGTGGCCGCACAGGTGAGACGGCCAGCAGCGCCGCGGGTTCACCGAGCCGGGCGGAGGGGGGCGGGGTCGGGGAGGGGGAGGGGGAGCCCCCCGGGGAAGGCAGCAGAAGGACCTGGTCCGCGTACTGCACCACGCGCTCCAGCCGGTGTTCGGCCATCAGAACGGTGGTGCCCAGGTCGTGGACGAGCCGTTGCAGGACGGCCAGTACCTCTTCGGCGGCGGGTGGGTCCAGTGCCGAGGTCGGCTCGTCCAGGACGAGGACCTTGGGGTGCGGGGTGAGTACGGAGCCGATGGCGACGCGCTGTTGCTGGCCGCCGGAGAGGGTGGCGATGGGCCGGTCGCGCAGTTCGTTGAGGCCGAGGAGGTCGAGGGTTTCCTCGACGCGGCGGCGCATTGTCGCGGGTGGGAGGCCCAGTGATTCCATGCCGTAGGCCAGTTCGTCCTCGACGGTGTCGGTGACGAAGTGGGCGAGGGGGTCTTGGCCCACGGTGCCGACGAGGTCGGCGAGTTCGCGGGGTTTGTGGGTGCGGGTGTCACGTCCGGCGACGGTCACCCTGCCGTGCAGGGTGCCGCCTGTGAAGTGGGGGACGAGCCCTGAAACGGTCCCCAGCAATGTGGATTTCCCGGCTCCGCTGGGGCCGATCAGCAGGCACAGTTCCCCTTCGGGGATGTGCGCGTCGACGAGTGGGAGGGCAGGAGCGAGAGGCGGCGGGGCCGCCGGGTTCGTGGGGCCCGCCGGGGGAGGCGGGGCTGCTGCCGGGTTCGGCTGCCCGGCCGGGGTGCGTGGGGTGGTGCGGGGGCCGGGGGTGGTGTCCTCGTAGGTGACCGTGACGTGGTCGAAGGTGATCACTGTGAGGGCTCCTCGTCGTGCTGTCGGCCTCGGAGTGCTTCCGGCCCCCGGTGAGGGGCGGATACCCGGCCGCGGGGAGCGGATCTCCGTGCCGGGGTGTCCGTGTGGTGCTCCGTTCGGCCGGGTCCCGGCTGTGCGGAGGGGGCGGACTGTGGGGGTTGGCCGGCCAGTTCGCCCCGGGGCCGGGATGACGGGCCTGGTGTGGGTGCGGGTGTACCGGCGCCCGGAGGCGGGGGAGCGGGGGCTGCCAGGGCGGGGATGAGGCCGAGGAGCAGGGCCGCCGCCGGCCACAGGGGGAAGGCCGGGGCGCTGAGCGGTACCGCCGGGGGGTGGAGGGCGTCCGGGTAGGCGCCGGCCGCCGTGATCATGAGTATGGCGACGGCGGCGCCCGAGGCCGAGACGAGCCAGGCGCGCACGCCCCAGCGGTCGGGGCGGTATCGCGTACGGGTCGCCCTTCTGCCGCCGAGCCACAGTCCGGCGAGGGCCAGTGCGAGCCCTGTGGACAGAACGGGCAGTCCGAAGCCGGCACCTTCGGCGGCCAGCAGCCCGTAGGTTCCCGCGCATACGCCCAGTAGTCCGCCGAGGGTCAAGGCGGTGGTCGTATGCCGGATGGCGGGCGGCACGTGTGCTGTGCGCCCGTAACCGCGGGCGTCCATGGCCGCCGCGAGCGCGACCGAACGCTCCAACGCGCCCTCAAGTACGGGGAGTCCGACTTGCAGTACCCCGCGCAGACCGCGATCCCCGCGCCCCCGGAGCCGCCGTGCGGCGCGCAGCCGGCGGACATCCGCGACCAGGTTCGGCGCGAACGTCATGGCCACCACCACTGCCACTCCCGCCTCGTAGAGCGCGCCGGGGAGGGACTTGAGCAGGCGCGCCGGATTGGCCAGTGCGTTGGCCGCGCCGACACAGATGAGGAGCGTGGCCAGCTTGAGTCCGTCGTACAGGGCGAAGACCATGCCCTCGACCGTGACCCGTCCCCCGATCCGTACACCCTGTGCCCACCGGGGCAGCGGTACCTCGGGCAGGTCGGCGATCACATGGCTGCCGGGGATGGGGGAGCCGAGGAAGAAGGCGAAGACGAGGCGGATGACCAGGACGAGAACGCCCAGCTTCAGGAACGCCGTGTAGGAGCGTCCCCAGGGGGCGTCGGTACGCCGGACTGCGACGACATAGCCCGCCACCACGATCAGCAGGGCGAGGAGGAGGGGGTTGGTGGTGCGGGATGCGGCGGTGGCCAGCCCGAGTGCCCAGAGCCACCACGCGCCCGAATGGAGAGCGGTGCTCCGCGTCGAGAGTGGTGCCCTTTTCGAGAGCAGTGCTCTTATCGAGAGCAGCGTTCTTTCTGTGAGCGGTGCTCTTTCCGAGAGCGGTGCTCCTTCTGTCGCCGAGAGCAGTGTTCTTTCTGTGAGCGGTGCTCTCGTTGTGGAACGCGCCGGCCGGCCCGCTCGCACGACTGTGAGCGGGGCTCTCGTTTTGGAGCGGGCGCGCATGTCAGCGCCTTCGGCGGCGGGCCTGCCAGAGGGCTGCGGCGCCGAGTACGGCCACGGCGGCGATGCCGCCGGTCACGCCGAGGCCGGTGGACAGCGGGTCGCCGTCACTCTTGTCACCCGCGTCTCCCTTTCCACTGGTACCCCCGTCTTGTCCCTGGTCGCCGTCGCCCCCCTTGCCGCCGCCGGTCGTGTTCCCCGCGCCGTTCCGCTTCCCCCCGGACTCCCCGCTCCTGGCCTGCTCGCCGCAGCCCTGGGTGGGGTAGCGGGTGATGGCGCAGAGGAAAGAGCCGGAGTTGTACCGGAGCGGGGCCGCTACGGCGGCGAGGGCGTCGGCGGCGGACGCGGAGTCGTCTACGCGGGCGCACTCGGTGCGGGGCCCGGGCGGAGGCTTCGGCTCGCCTTCGGGGGCGTCGGCGCGGGTACCGAAGTCGATACGGATGGCGACGCGTTTGCTGCCGGACTTCTCGGGGGTGTGGGCGCAGGCGGCGGCGAAGTCCGTGGTGCCGCGCGGTTGTTCGGCGTCCCGCGAGTCGCCGCTCAGGGCGAAGCGGAAGCCGAGGGTTTCACCGTCGTCGGGACGCAGAACGGCCGGGCCCTGGGTCGCGTACGCCCAGGAGCCGCGCTCTGTCCGCTGCCAGAAGGACCAGTAGCGGTAGCCGCTCCGTGCCACCGCCGTCCGCGTGGCGACCGTCCGCGCGGTAACCGGTCGGGCGGCCACTGGTCGTGCCTTGACCGATCGGGCGGCCATCGTCCGCGCAGTGCTCGATCGGGCGGTGGCCGACGACGCGGTGGCCGACTGTGCCGCGGCCGATGGCGCGAGGGGGGTCGATTGCGCCGGGGCGGTCGATTGCGCCAGGGCGGTCGGTTGCGCCAGGGCGGGGGAGAGGGGCAGGAACAGGGTGAGGGCGAGGGCGGCGAGGGACAGCGTCGTCGCGCGGCGGGTTGTTCTCACAGCTGCTGCCTCTTGCGGCGACCGCTCAGCAGGATGCCGAAGCCCGCGCCGACGGCGAGGCCGACGATGATGAACGCCCAGACGGGGATGGTGGTCCCGTCGTCCTTGCTCGCGTCGTCAGAGCTGTCGGACTGGTGGGAGGCGGGCATCTGGGCGGGCGCCGGGCCCGTCTTGTTGAGACGGGTGAGGAGGTTGGTGCTGCCGAGCTTGGTGGGGTCGCCGCCGGTAGCACGCGAGGCCAGCATGAGGGAGCTGATGGCGGCGGGGTCGTTCTCGGCCTTGTCCCATTTGCCGAGGTTCTCCGAGAGCCACTTCAACGAGGCGCCGGCCTCGGTGCGGTGGCCTCCGGCGGCCAGTGCGATGACGGCGTCTGCGGTGTTCGCGTAGTCGGGCTGCTGCTTCTTGGAGCCCGGGAGCGGGGCGGTGAGGTGGCCGCCGTTCTTCTTGAGCGTGGAGGCCAGGTACGCGGCCCCGGCGCCCGCCGCCTGCCCGGGGTCGCCCGTCGCGCTCCCCTTGCCGTCGCCTTTCTCGCTGTCGTCGCCCTTGGTGTCCGTCTTGCTGTCGGCTCCCTTGGCGGTCCCCTTCTCGTCGGAGTCCTCGTCGGCCGTCGCGCACTTCAGGGGAGTTACGGGTGCGCTCTTGTGGTTCTTGTCCAGCGGCTCGACCAGGATGCCTTCGCCCAGGCCGGCGAGCGAGGCGGCGGCGGTGGCGTCGTCGTTGGGGGCGAGCCGGTCCTTTTTGTCCGGCTGGTAGGCGAAGGCGCCCTGTGCGCCCGGCGCGTCCTCGATCCCCTTCGTCCCGCAGGTGAGCTGGAAGGACAGCAGCGCGTCGAACGGGGTTCCGCCGCCGGTGGTGACCCGCTTCGGGTTCTCGCCGGCCGCGTGCAGCGCTCCGATGGCGAGGGAGGTGGAGTTGGCGTCCGAGGGGCTGCCGGGCGCGTAGCCCCATCCGCCGTCCTTGCCCTGGGCCGACTTCAGCCAGTCCACGGCCTTGCCGACCTCCGCGCCGCGCCCGCCCACCGCGGCCAGCGCCTGTACGGCGAGCGTGGTGGCGTTGATGTCCGAGGGCGTCTTCTTCGCGTCGCACGGGTCCCCGGCATCGGGACGGTAGGCGGTGAAGGAGCCGTCCTCGCACTGCTGACCGGTCAGCCAGTCCACCGCCTTCTTCGCCGGAACGGCCCCGGCGCCATCCAGTGCCAGCAGCGCCATCGACTGCCGCCACACGCCGTCGTACTTCGGATCCGCCTCGCCGTAGAGCCCGTTCGGCAATTTGCCTGCTTTGCCTGCCTTGTCCGCCTTGGTGGAGGTGACGGAGGTTGCGGAAGTCGCAGCGGAGGCGGTGGCTGTGGACGGCTGTGCGGATGCCACGGGTGCGGCTGTCGCACAGAGCACGGTGGCGGCGGCAAGGGCCGTGGCGCAGTGGCGGCGGCGCGGTGACATGCGGGTGCCTTTCGGTGACGTGAGCGGGCCGCAGCCGTGCACGGCCACCCCGTCGCGCGGGCTTCCGGAACTCCGGAATTCCACGCTACGGCGCACCGGGCTCGGCTCCGTAGACCTCGACGGTGCCGGTGATCCGGCCCGCCGCGCTGTCGCCGTACGTGCGTATGTGTGCGGGCGCACGCATACGTGACGCACGCATACGTGACGCACGCATACGTGACGCACGCATACGTGACGCACTGTGTACGTGACGCACTGTGTACGCGGCGTGTGGGTCGCGTACGCGGTGCGGCTGTACGGCGGCGATGCGGCGGGACGGCCACAGGAGCCCGCCTCGGTCCGGGTGCTCCGGCTCGCGGATGCCGCGCCGCTGTCCGTACGACGGGTACGGGCGGTCGGCGGTGGTCGGCGGTCCGCTCACGGTTGCGGGTCAGCGCCGGATTCGCACCGGCTTCCCCCGGTTGGAGGCGTTGTTTGTCTGTCCGCCACTGTAGCCCGAACGTGCGGACGGGCCCGGCGGCGGCCTCTCCCTCCCGCCCGCCTCCGGCTCACCTGTGTTCCCCGCTTCTCTCCCGTTCCCCGTCTCCCTCCCGTTCTCCCGCCTCCCTCCCGTTCCGCGTCCTCAGCCCGTCGCGCGGTAGGTGAGGGGTTCGGTGCCGGGGACGGGTTCGGCGTGGCCGAGCTTGACCAGGCGGCGCAGGTGCGCCTCTGCTTCGGAGACGGCGATGTTGCGCGACCCGTAGGGGATCTGTTCCCAGGGGCGGTTCCACTGCATCGTCTCGGCCAGCTGCCAGGGGGTGAGCGGGCGTTGTGAGAGCAGTGCTCTCAGGTCGGAGAGGCGCTCTGCGTGGTGAGCGATCAGCTGTTCCACCCGCCCCGCCGCGTCGGTGAACGGGTACTGATGCGCGGGCAGCACCTCGGCGGGCCGCAGCCGGGCGACCCGTTCGAGGGAGTCGAGGTAGTCGCCGAGCGGATCGGTGATCTGGTCGCTGTCGGGGTCCTCGTACAGGCCGATGTGCGGGGTGATCGTCGGCAACAGGTGGTCGCCGGAGAACAGCCGCCCGCTTCCGGCCAGTTCGCTTCCGCTTCCGGCCTCGCGCCCGCTCCCGGCCAGTTCGCTCCCGGCCTCGCTCCTGCCCCCGGCCTCGCTCCAGCCCCCGGCCTCGGCTCTGACCCCGGCTTGGGCTTCGGCCGTTCCCTGCGCCCCGGCTTCCGTCTGTGCCCGGGCCCGGTTCCGGCCGCCCCGCCCCGGGTGCCGCTCCTCCAGGTGCAGGCACACGTGGCCCGGCGTGTGGCCCGGTGTCCAGATCGCGCGCAGTCGCCGTCCGGGCAGGGGCAGCAGTGCGTTGGGCTCGATGTCGCGGTCCGGCAGCGCGGCGCGCGCGCCGGGGAGTGAGCGGGTGCGCCCCTCCGCCAGTGCGGTGCGCAGCGGCGCCGTATGGGTATCGGGTGCCCCGGCGGCGGCCAGTTTCCCGGCGAGGTAGCTCAGCCACCGGCCGGGGTCCGAGTCGCGGGTGCGGCGCACGATCGCGGCGTCGGCGGCGTGCATGGCGATCCACGCCCCCGACTCCTCGCGTACGCGCGCCGAGAGGCCGTGGTGGTCGGGGTGGTGGTGGGTGATGAGTACGCCGTGCAGTTCCGTGACGGAGGTGCCGCACGCGGCGAGGCCGGCGGCGAGTGTGTCCCAGGAGTCGGGGTCGTCCCAGCCGGTGTCGATCAGGACGGGGCCCGCGTCGGTCTCGGCGACGTGGACGAGGGTGTGGCCCAGTGGGTTGTCCGGTATGGGGACGGGGATGCTCCAGATCCCGCCGCCGTGGTCGGTGACCTGCGGTGCGTTCGTCATCTGTGGAGGCTCCCCCGGTTGGTGCGCGTGGCCTGCCGACGGCGGCGTCGGCAGAGGCATTGTTCCCTAGAACTAGAACTGGTACTAGTTCTGATGCACTGTCAGGAAAGTGTCGGGCGTCACAGAACCGCGACGTTGCCCGACTCCGGAGAGCCCCGCGCAGCGGGAGCGGGAGAGGTAGGCAGGGTCATGACGGACCACGCGGAGCGCATGGACAACACAGGTCGCATGGATGACACGGGCCGCACAGACAGCACCAGCACCACAGACAACGCAAGCCGCACGGGCAGCACAGACCCCACAGCCAACGCGGCCCCCACAGCCCGCGCAGACCGCACAGCCACCGACACCGGCCGCACAGCTGACGCGGACCGCACCCCCGGCGCCGGCCCCCCGGCGGCCCCGAAGGCCCCCGACACCCCGGGCGCCACGAGCTCCAGGGACGACCCCGCCGGACCCGCCCCTTCCGCTCACCCCGACTCCTCCCCCGCTCACCCCGACTCCTCCCCCGCTCACCCCGACTCCTCCCCTGCGTTTACCGAACACCACCAGCTCTACATCGGCGGCACGCTGCGCGACCCCGCGGGCGAGGACACCATCGAGGTGGTCTCGCCGCACAGCGAACAACCCATCGGGCGCGTTCCGCACGCCTCCCGCGAGGATGTGGACCGCGCTGTGCGCGCCGCGCGCGACGCCTTCGACTCCGGGGTGTGGTCCGGGTGCGGCCTCCAGGAGCGGATCGAGGTCGTCACCCGTATCAAGGACGCGTTCGCGGTGCGCAGTGAGGAGTTCGCCCGGCTCATCAGTGCGCAGAACGGCACGCCCTGCACCTCCGGCGTCATGGTCCAGTCCCTGGCGGCGATGATGGTGTGGGACTCGGCGCTGAAGGTCGCCGCCGACTTCCCCTACGAGGAGCGCAGGGCCGGCGCTCTCGGCCCGCTGCTGGTGCGGCGGGAGCCGGTGGGGGTGGTGGCGGGCGTGGTGCCGTGGAACGTCCCGCAGTTCACAGCGGCGGCGAAGCTCGCGCCCGCGCTGCTGACCGGATGCTCGGCCATTTTGAAGGTGTCGCCCGAAACCCCGCTGGACGCCTACCTCCTGGCCGAGATCGCCACCGAGGCCGGACTGCCGGAGGGAGTGCTCTCGATCCTGCCCGCCGACCGCGAAGTGAGCGAGTACCTCGTCGGGCATCCGGGCATCGACAAGGTTTCCTTCACCGGCTCCGTGGCGGCGGGCAAGCGTGTGATGGAGGTCGCAGCACGGCAGTTGACGCGTGTGACGCTGGAGCTGGGCGGCAAGTCGGCCGCCGTCATCCTGCCGGACGCCGACCTGGACGCGGCTGTCGCGGGCATCACCCCGTTCGCGTGGATGATCAACGGACAGGCGTGCGTGGCACAGACCCGCATCCTCGCCCCGCGCTCGCGCTACGACGAGATCGCCGAGCGCTTCAAGGCCGCCGCCGACGCGCTCACCGTCGGCGACCCGCTCGACCCGGCAACCAAGATCGGCCCCCTCGTCGCCGACCGGCAGCGCCGCCGCTCCCTCGACTACATCGCGCTCGGCCAGGAGGAAGGTGCCAAGATCCTTGCGGGCGGCGGCAAACCGGACTCGATGCCCACCGGATGGTATGTGGAACCCACCCTTTTCGGTGATGTCGACAACTCCATGCGCGTGGCCCGCGAAGAGATCTTCGGCCCCGTCATCTGCCTCCTGCCCTACGAGGACGAGGCGGAGGCCGTGCGGATCGCCAACGACTCCGACTACGGCCTCTCCGGCAGCGTGTGGACGGCGGACACCGAACGCGGTATAGACATCGCCCGCCGGGTGCGCACCGGCACCTACTCCGTCAACACTTTCAGCCTCGACATGCTCGGCCCCTTCGGAGGCTACAAGAATTCAGGAATCGGCAGGGAGTTCGGGCCCGAGGGCTACGGCGAGTATCTGGAGCACAAGATGATCCACCTCCCGGCCGACGCGTGAAGGCCGCCATGGGCGAGCGTGACCGCGAACGAGCATCAGAACGCGAACGCGAACGCGAACGCGAACGCGAACGCGAACGCGAACGCGAACGCGAACGCGAACGCGAACGCGAACGCGAACGCGAACGCGAACGCGAACGCGAACGTGGACGTGAACGTGGACGTGGACGTGGACGTGAAAGCGAGGGCGAACACGAACACGACCCTGGCCGGGGCCGGCAACCTGACCCGGACCGCTGGCACGTCGAGGTGGACCGTGACGTCTGCATCGGGTCGGGCCTGTGTGCGGCGGCGGCGCCGGACGACTTCCGCCTGGACGGTGCCCGCCAGTCCCGCCCCGTGAACCCTGACCGTGCCCCCTCCGAGGGGGTGCTCGCCGCCGCCGAGGGGTGCCCCGTCGAAGCCATCGCGATCGCCCTCGCGGAGACGGGCGAGCAGGTCTTCCCGCCCGAGGACTGAGTCCGGGGGCTGAGTCCGAGGACTGAGGCCCGAGGGCCCGGCCCGGAAAAGGGGGCTCCGGAGGACGTTTGGGCGGGCAGCGGCCCGGAATGTGATTGCCCGCGCGGAAGGAGGCGGGTAGGAACGGGTGTATGACTGCCCTTGGTGCTGTGTTCCGACCCCAGTTGGCGCCCGAACGGCTGCGGGGCTTCGCCCGCGCCGCCGACCGGTCCGGCCTGGACGAACTGTGGCTGTGGGAGGACTGCTTCCTGGAGAGCGGCATCGCCACCGCCTCGGCCGCCCTCGCATGGACCGAACGGCTGCGGGTCGGCATCGGCCTGCTGCCCGTCCCGCTGCGCAACGTCGCGCTGACGGCGATGGAGACCGCCACCCTCCGCCGCCTCTTTCCCGGCCGCTTCGCCGTGGGCCTCGGCCACGGGATCCAGGACTGGATGGGACAGGCCGGCGCCCGCGCGGAGTCCCCCGTGACGCTGCTGCGCGAACACCTGAACGCGATGCGGGCGCTGCTGCGCGGCGAACGCGTGTCCGTGGACGGGCGGTACGTGAAACTCGACGCCGTCGCCCTGGACTGGCCGCCCGAGGCCGGCGGGTCCGAGGCCGAGGGCGCCTGCGCGGGCGCCGCGGTGCTGGCCGGTGCGCGTGGACCGCGCTCACTGCGGCTGAGCGGCGAGGCCGCCGACGGCACCGTGCTGGACGCGAGCAGCACTCTCGAAGACGTACGCGCCGCGCGGCGGCTCATCGACGAGGGGCGCGCGGCGGCCGGACGTACCGGACACCACACCGTCGTGGTCTATCTCCACGCCGCCACCGGCGCGGATGCCGGTCACCGGCTGCGCGCCGAACTCGAACGCGAGGGCCTCGCCACCGCGCACGCCCACCGGCCCGACCTCGGACTCGGCGTCGCCGGAGACGCCGCCACCGTCGCCAAGGCCGTCCAGCGGGTGGCCGAAGCGGGCGCGGACACGGTCGTTCTCCAGCCGACGGCGGACGAGCCCGACCCGGAGAACTTCGTACGCTTCGCAGCCGACCAGGTCCGCCCGCTGGTGCCCTGACGAGGGCTTTGTGGGGGTGGGGGCGTGCGGGTGTGCGGGGGCGCCGGGCGCGGTACACGGAAGCCGGGCCGGGCCCTAGCGGGCGGCGACTCCGCCGTCGAGCGCGAGCGTGGCGAACGTCGCCAGCCAGTGATCGGTGGTGAAGTCGCCCGAGGCGGTCACCGGCAGCGCCGCATCGAGGTTCGCCTCGGCCGATGCGGTGAGGACCGGGATGCGCGGGTCGTCCGGCGGTAGGGCGCCCGCCAGGTCGCGCAGCGCGGCGGCCCGGCTGAGGCAGAGCCCGAAGAGGTGCCCGATCTGCGGGTCCGCCGGGTCCGAGATGCGGGGCGGCGGCATGAACCCGTCGCACTCGGTTCCGGGCTCCGTCCTGCCCCCGTTCCCGTTCCTGCTCCCGCTCCCGGGGCCGCCCTCAGCGTGGTGTGCGCCGGTGGCCTTGTCCAGTTCGGGCAGGAACCGGGTCAGCCACTCCGCGAACTCCGGCTCCGAGAGCACCCGTCGCACCACATCCGCCTCGCACAGCACAGGAGACAAGAAGTCCTGCCCCGAGGGCTCCCAGCGCACGGCGGCACCATGATCCGGCACGTACCACTCCCGGACCTTCGCCCGCACAGGCTCCAACAGCCGCTCCTGCCCCGCACGTTCGGCGCTGTCGAGGATGAGCCCCAGCGAGAACGCGCTGTTGGCGTGTGTGCCGTGCCGTACGGGATAGGTCGCCTTCGGCAGCCAGCCGAGCACGAGATCCGCGACCGTCGCCGCCGCGGGGGCGAGCGCTTCGCGCCAACGCCGCGCCACTGCGGGGAGAGCAGTGCTCTCGTCCTGGAGCGGGTACCGGGCCTTGGGGGGGTGCTCCGAACCCGGAGCACTGCTCTCGCCGTTCGGAGCGGTGCTCTCACTGCTCAGAGCAGTGCTCTCGCTTGTGAGCGCCAGGAGCCAGGCCCAGCCGTAGGGCCGTTCGAAGGAGGGGCGGTCGCGGAGGTAGGCGGCCTCTTGTGCCAGAGCCCCGGCGGTCAGGTGGGCCTCCAGGGTGCGGATGGCGGTCTCCCGCCACCCCGGAGCCTGGGCAGGGGACGAAGCCGAAGCCGACTGCGCGGCGTCCGCTCCAGGGCCCGGCGGCGGGTGCGGCAAGCGCAGCAGCCGGATCAGGAGCCAGTGCATGTGCACGGAGGAGTGCCAGTCGTAGGCGCCGTAGAACGCGGGGTGGTAGGTGCGGGGCGGCACCAACTCGGTGGGGTCGGCGATGAGGTGAGCGGGCGCGTTGGGGTACTCGCGGGTGACGTTGGTGAGGGCGAGTTCCGCGAAGAGGGGAGCGCGCGCCGCGAGGGCAGCGGCGCTCGCATCATCGCGCACGCCGTTTCCACGCGAGACCCCCGGCGTCCCCGGCACTCCCGGCACTCCTGACACCCTTCGCGCTCCCGACGCCCCCGGCACCTCGCGCCCGGTACGGGACGCACCCGTGCCCGCGCGTTCAGCGGCGGCGCCGCCCGCCCCGTGGTCGTTCTCTCCCGGCGATGACGTGGCGCTCAATGCGTCGCCCCTCCCGTTTCGTGGATGTCCTCATCCGTGCGGGCCGCAGCGGTGAGCAGCGCGGCGATGCCGGTGGCGGCGTCGCGCGAGGAGAGCGAGGGCTGGGCGGTGCGCAGGGCCGCGACCTGCCGCGGGGTGTACGGCACATGGACGAAGCCGCCCCGTACGCCCGGGTGTTCGGTGGCCAGCAGGTGGGCGAGGCCGTAGAAGACGTGGTTGCACACGAAGGTGCCCGCCGTCTGGGAGACCGACGCCGGTACCCCGGCCCCGCGCGCCGCCGCCACGCACGCCTTGATCGGGAGCGAGGAGAAATAGGCGGCCGGGCCGTCGGCGATGACGGGCTCGTCCACGGGCTGCGCCCCGGCGTTGTCCGGGATGCGGGCGTCGTCCACGTTGATCGCGACGCGCTCGACGGTGAGGTCCGGGCGTCCGCCCGCCTGGCCGAGGCAGAGGACCAGGTCAGGAGCGTTCGAGGCGAGTGCGTCGCGCAACTCCGTGAGCGCCGTGCCGAAGACACAGCTCAGCTCGACGGCGGTGATGTCGAGCCCGGCCGGTGGTTCGGCCGCCAGCAGGGCGGCGACCTCCCAGGACGGGTTGGACGACTGGTCCTCGAACGGTTCGAAGCCGGTGACCAGTACCTTCAGCGGCCCCGAGGGGGTTGTGCCGGTTGTTGAGGACATGTTGCGTTCTTCCCTTCCCTTACTCCGCCGTCCGGCGCCGCGCCATCCCGTCCCACCCCGCGGCCCACCTCTTCGCGTCCCGTTCCCGCGTCCGCTTTCGCGTGCCCGTCGAGAGAGCTAGAAAGCGAAGAAGTAGATGATGGCGATGTTGCAGCCGAGCAGGGCCACGGCTGAGGGGGCCTGCGCCTTGATCGGCCCGTACTGGTCCTTGAGTTCGAGCAGCGCTGCCGGTACGAGGTTGAAGTTCGCGGCCATCGGTGTGCAGAGCGTGCCGCAGAAGCCGGCGAGCATGCCGACGGCCAGGACGCACGCCGCGTTGCCGTTCATCTGTTCCACGAGGACGGGCCAGCCGACGGCGGCGGTCATGACGGGGAACGCCGCGAAGGCGTTGCCCATGATCACGGTGAAGACGAACATGCCCGCGCAGTACAGCGCCACGGCGGCCAGCAGTTGGCCGTCGGGCAGGATCGATTCGGTGATCTTGCGTACCTGGGTACCGACGCCGGCGGCCTGGAATATGGCGCCGAGTACGGCCAGCAGCTGCGGCAGCAGCAGGGCCCAGCCCATGGACTCCAGCAGGCCGCGCCCCGCGTGCAGCGGCACGCTGACCCGCCGTTCGCGCAGCACCCACATGCCCACGCCCAGCGCGACCACCGCGCCGAGGCCGAGCCCGAGGATGGTCTCGCTGCCCTCCTCCAGCACCGGGGTGCCGCCGATCTTCCACTTGGCGACGAGCACGGCGCACACCATCGCCACCAGCGGAATGGTCAGCGCCGGGATGAACAGCTTGCCGCCGAAGCGCGCGGCCAACTGCACGCGCTGCTTCTCGGTGGTGGTCTCCGGCTTGCCCTTTCCGGTGAGGTTGAAGCCGCCGACGCAGATGAGAACGAGGACGGCCACGCCCAGCGGCTCGGCCGGCGCGGCCTTCTCATTGACCCAGGTGCTGTAGAAGAAGCAGGCGCCCAGCAGCCCCCAGAAGACGGCGGTGCCGTGCCGTTTGGGGTTGGTGCGGTCGGTGAACATCTGCGCCGCCATGATGAGGAAGACGGCGCCGACGAGCCAGAAGAACCACTCGGACTTGATCACTTCGCCGCCCCGCCTTCCGTACCGGCCCCGCCCCGCGCGTCCTCGCGCGCGACGGTCATCTCCGCGTTCGCCGTCACCAGTTCCCGCTCCAGCTTCCGGTCGAGCCGCAGCAGCCGCCCGCCGTGGATGAAGAAGGCGCACACGGCGCTGGGTATCGCCCACAGCGCCAGGTGCAGCGGCTCCAGGTGGGTGTCGTAGGTGCTGTTGACCAGGCCGGTGATCAGCAGGATGGAGCCGATCGCGAGGAAGCAGTCCTCGCCGAAGAACAGCCCGACGGTGTCGGTGCCCGCCGCGTGCGAACGCACCTTCTCGCGGACCTTGTCCGGCAGCGGGCGCCCGCCGTTGGACCGCTCGGCGGCGGCCTCCGCCATCGGCGCGATCATCGGGCGGACGCTCTGCGCCGGGCCGCCGATGGTCTGGAGGCCGACGGCCGCCGTCAGCTGCCGCAGCAGCAGGTAGAGGGTGAGGAAGCGGCCGGTGGTCAGCTTGGTGCCGAGCTTCCCGATGAGGGTGCGGGCCTGCTGCTGGAGTCCGTTGCGTTCCAGGAGCCCGATGACCGGAAGGGTGATGGCGAAGATCGTCACCGAACGGCTGGTGGCGAAGCTCTCCCCGAAGGTCCGCAGGATCTCGACGGGGGAGAGCTTGCCCAGCAGTCCGGTGACGATCCCCGCCACCCCGACCACGAGCAGGGGATTGCGGCGCGTCGCGAATCCGAGGATCACCACGAGGACGCCGAGCAGAACGATCATGTCGTCTCCGCCTTCTGTGCCTGGGAAAGGGGAGCGTCAGGGATGTCCGGTCGGCCCAGGCCCGAGGCGGGTCCTGAACCTGGGAAACCCGGGGCTTCGGGTGGTCCCGCCGCGGTTCCGCTGCGGTCTCACCGGCCCCGGTGAGTGACTCGGCTCCCGTGAAGCGAATTCCACCGGAGATTAGAGGATCGTTCAACGATACGACAAGGGCGTGGGCCCACCTTTTCCGGCGACCGGACGCGGCCCGTCCACGGCTCCCGGTCCGCCGGCCGTCCCAACGCCCTGGATCAGGGCAGGAAAAACCCCCGGCCGGGGAACCCCGGTCGAGGGGGCGGCAGGATCCGGGCTCCCGCCCGGTTCCTGGCCGCAGTCAGAGGATCACTGTGGCCGGACGGTCAGCCCTTGAGTGCGCCGACTTGCTCCAGCACTCCGCGCTCGTCCATGTTCCACCAGCTCTCCGCGAGCCGCCCGCCTTCGCAGCGGAAGGTGATCTGGCCCGTCCCGGAAATCTCCTTGCCGGTGGCCTCCACTCCCGCGAACGTGCCGACGTGCCGGCCCTTGACGGACAGCCGTACGCACACCATCTCGCCCTCGGCCACCATGCTCTCGACGGTGAGTTCGGGCCGGAGCGCCGCCGTGATCTCCTTGGTCTCGGCCTTGGCCTGTGCCAGTCCGAGATCGTAGGACGACATGGCCGGGCTGTGCTCCCGGTAGTCGCACGTGCACATGCCGTCCATTCCGTCGATGTTCCGCGGATTGATGACGTCCTCGAAGTAGCTGCGAACCACGATCTTGTTGAGCTGCTCGTCCCGCATGACGTCGAGGTCCGTGAACGAGGGTTCCCCTTCGCAGAGGTCCAGCATCTCGCGGAAGATCCCTTCGGTCTCCGGAAGGTGTGAATTCTGCATTGCCTCCTCGTGTGAGGGGAATTCCACGATCTCCACCACGTGTGTGGAGTCGGCGCGGTCCCGCCCCACAACTGAATGAGTGGCTGTCCGCTTGCCCTGCGTCGCTTCGACCCAGGCGTCCATCAGCCTATTCAGCTCATCCATTCTTCTTGTTCTGCACTCGATGACCTGTATGAATGTCACGATGCCTCCCTCTCCGCAACCCGTGCCGGAAATCCGCGCCGAGGAGCTGCTCGGAGAATTCGCGGGCCGAGAATCGGATCCGGAATTGCGGAGCGGTACCGGGTGTAAAGAGCGGAAATCGGTGCGTTCAGCCGTGGGTGCTCGGACTGTCCGGGGTGTGCTGGGTGCTCGGGTCCTGGCGCCCGTCCCGGGGCGCGGACGCGGCGTGTGTCGCCGGGAGGGCGCGGACCTGCCGGTCGTAGTCGTCCAGCAGGTCGCTCAGCTGCTGGAGCGATTCAGGGGGTATTTCCGGCGGCGCGGACTTGGTGACATAGCGTACTGCCGCCATCAGAGCCGCCAGTTCGTACACCTGGAACGTCCCCCGGAGTACCGTCGCACGCACGCGTTCCAGTTCCATGTCAGACCTGCGACCGTACGTGGTCGACGATCTGCTCCAGTTCGGCGGCGAACTGGCCGTAATCCTCCTGCATTCCGTTGAGGTAGGCACTCCACCCCAAGCTTGCCTTTGCGTAGTGAACGGCTTCCTGGACTTCGTCGTCCGTCGCGCCGAACAACTTTGCCGCCTCGGTGTGGAAGAGGCTGCAATAGTGGCACTTCGTCTCGGCGTGCAGGCCGACGCCGATGAGTTCCTTGTACATGTTGGGGATCAGCGTTTCGCCGAGTTCGATCCTCTTGAAGATCTCCCACTCAGGTGCGAGCAGCTCGGTCGGAATCTGCTGGAAGAAGTGCGGTACGAGGCCCAGGGTCTGCCTGATGTCGGCCTCGATCTCCTCGCGACTCACAGTGGTGGCTTCGCGGTTCACGGTGGCGGTCATACGGCTCCCTCCAACCGGAGGCGCCCGCGGGGCCCGACCCGGGGCCCGTTCGTACTGTTCACGAGCTGGGAGGCGCCGAGTCTCCGACGGCACTCGCGGGCCTCACATTTCCACTGAAACACGTCACGGCCCCGCTGTCATCCGTGCTCCCGCGGCCCCCGCAGCTCTCACATCCCCCGCGTCCCACGGTCCCTGGCCCGGTCCGTGGCGCATCCTGCCCCGGCCGTTCCCGGCCCGGTCTCCTGCGCGGGCCCCGATCCTCCCGGCGCCGGTCCCGCTCAGTCGGCCGCCCGCTCCGGGTACGCCTCGATCAGCTGGCGGCGGGAGTCCTCCAGGTAGAAGTCCAGCAGCCGCTCGGCCTCGTGCGCGTCGCCCCGCTCCAGGGTGTGGACGATCTGCTGGTTGCGTGCGAGGTAGGGCTCGTGGAAGCGGCGGGGGTCGTCCATGATGTGGAAGGCCAGCCGCAGCTCGGCGAGCACGCCGCGCATCAGGTCGTCGGTGCGGGCGCTGCCGGCCAGCCCGGCCAGGGCCTGGTGGAAGTGGATGTTCGCGGTGGAGCAGTCCTGCCACCGGCCGTCGGCAGCCGCCTTCTCCCCGGCGGTGACGGCCGCACGCACCTCCTCCACGCGGTAGGGCGGGGCCCCCAGGCCGCGTAGTGCGGCGCACTCCACCAGCCGCCTTACGCGGTAGATGTCCGCGATGTCCGCAGAGGTGAGCACCCGGACGAACGTCCCGCGATTCAGCCGGTGCACGAGCAGGCGCTCGTGGGTGAGCAGCCGGAACGCCTCCCGCAGGGTGTTGCGGGAGACTCCCAGTGCCCCGCGGATCCGCTCTTCCGACAGTCGGGTGCCGGGCGGGAAGGAGCCCTGCGCGATGCGCTCGCGCAAGATGGCCGCCACGCGCTCGGCCGTGCTCGTGCGTCCGAGGAGGGCGCGGTCGGCGGCCAGTTCGGACAGCACGAGGGATGTGTCGGCGGTCATCGGTGATCTCCCTCCGGATGCGTGCGGCCCAGTCAAGCCGAGAATCCGGTGAAAGGAAATCGCGTACCAGGCCCTCTTGCCGGATTGTTGAACAATCCCGTACGTTGCTGGCGATGGACCAGATGATCGACCTCAACGCCGACCTCGGTGAAGGCTTCGGCCGCTGGCAGCTCACCGACGACGAGGCGCTGCTCGCCTCCGTCAGCAGCGCCAACATCGCCTGCGGTTTCCACGCGGGAGACCCGGCCACCATGCGCCGGGTGTGCGCGCTGGCCGCCGAGCGCGGCGTACGCATCGGCGCGCAGGTCTCCTACCGTGATCTGGCGGGCTTCGGCCGCCGGTCCATGGACGTGCCCGCCGCCGAACTGGCCGCCGAAGTGGCCTACCAGATCGGTGCGCTGGAGATCTTCGCCCGCGCGGCGGGTTCCGCCGTCGCCTACGTCAAGCCGCACGGTGCGCTCTACAACCGCACCGTGCGTGACGAGGAGCAGGCCGCCGCCGTCGTGGAGGGCGTACGCCTCGCCGGTTCCGGCGTGGGGGCCGGGTCCGCGCCCGGGTCCGGGTCAAAGGGGCCGCTGCCGGTGCTCGGGCTGCCGGGCTCCCGGCTGCTGGCCGCCGCCGCCGAGGCCGGGCTGCCCACCGTCGAGGAGGCGTTCGCCGACCGCGCGTACCGCCCCGACGGGACTTTGGTACCGCGCTCCGAAGCGGGTGCTGTGGTGACCGATCCCGAGCAGGTGATCAAGCGCTCGGTGCGGCTCGCCAGGGACGGCGAGGTCGTCGCCACCGACGGCAGGGCCCTCACCATGCGGGCCCGTTCGTTGTGCGTGCACGGCGACACCCCCGACGCCGCCCGCCTTGCCCGCCGCGTACGCGAGGAACTGACCTCCGCCGGCGTCAGGATCCGGGCCTTCGCGTGACCGGTGCCGTGAACGAGACCGCCACGGGCGCGGAACCCGAAGCCGAAGCCGAAGCCGAAGCCGCAGCTCCGGACGGAAGCCCGCGCCCTTCCCGGCCCGTCCCCGCCCCCCGCCCCGTACCCGCCCCTCGCTCCGCCGCCGTCCCCGCACGACAGGGGCCGGAGCGCGGACGGCTTCAGGTGCGTCCCGTGGGGCGGCGGGGGCTGCTGGTGGAGCTGGCTTCCGCCGAGGCCACCGAGGCGTTCCACGCCGAACTGCTGCGGCGCAGGGCAGCGGGGGAGCTGCCGGGCGTGACGGAGATCGTGCCGGGTGCGGCCACCGTGCTGCTCGACGGGTTCGCCACACCCGGGGCGGCCCGGCGGCTGGCGGCCGAACTGCCCGGCTGGCGGATCCCGCCGCTCGCCTCGGGAGACGGCTCCGTGCTGGAGATCCCGGTCCGCTACGACGGGCCCGACATCCCCGATGTCGCGGCGCTGTGGGGGGTCGCGGAGGACGAGGTCGCCGGGATTCACGCGGCCACCGAATTCCGCGTCGCCTTCTGCGGGTTCGCACCAGGCTTCGGCTACCTGACAGGGCTGGGCGAACACCGCCACGTACCACGCAGGTCCGACCCGCGTACCAAGGTGCCCGCGGGGGCGGTAGGGCTCGCGGGCGCGTACACCGGGGTCTACCCGCGCTCCTCGCCCGGCGGCTGGCAGCTCATCGGGACGGCCCCCGAGACCGTGCTGTGGGACACCTCGCGCACGCCCGCCGCGCTCCTGGCACCCGGCACCCGCGTTCGCTTCGTCCCGATGAGCCCGCCCGACCCCGAAGGGGCACCTTCGTGAACGCCACCGGATTCGTGAACGCCACCGGATTCGTGACCGCCGAGGAGTTCGTGACCGACGAGTCCGTGAGCGCCGACGGATTCGAGACCGAACGGGCCGGAGCGCTCACGACGGTCCAGGACCTGGGCCGCGCCGGTTACGCGCACCTGGGCGTGCCCCGTTCCGGAGCGCTGGACCTGGCCGCGCACCGCCTCGCCAACCGCCTGCTGGGAAACGAGGAGAGCGCCGCCACGTTGGAGACGACCCTCACCGGGTGCGCGGTGCGCGTGCTGGGGCGCGCGGCGACGGCCGTGGTGACGGGGGCGCCCTGCCCGGTCACCGTGGACGGCCGTCCCGCCGCGTGGGGGCAGCCGGTGCCGGTACCCGCCGGCGCGGTGCTGGAGGTGGGCCCCGCCGCGCACGGCGTCCGCTCGTACGTCGGCTTCGCCGGGGGAGTGGCCGCCGAACCCGAGCTGGGCAGCCGGGCGACCGACCTGCTGTCCGGGCTGGGCCCCGCGCCGCTGCGCGAAGGCGACCGCCTGGCCCTCGGCGCGGACCCGGCGGTACGCGCCCTTCCTGCCGCGGGGCGCTGCTCCGACGTGGCGCACTGGGAGGCGCCGCCGCGCGAGTTGGTGCTGCCTGTCGTCGTCGGACCGCGGGACGACTGGTTCACCGGAGAGGCGCTGCGCACGCTCGTGACCGGGGCCTACCGGGTGTCCGCCGCCAGCAACCGGATCGGCCTGCGCTTGGAGGGCCCGGCGCTGACGCGGGCCCGCGAGGGGGAACTGGCCAGTGAGGGGATGCCGTTGGGAGCCGTGCAGGTGCCGCCCGAAGGGCGCCCCGTCGTCTTCCTCGCCGACCATCCGACGACCGGCGGCTACCCCGTCATCGGCGTCGTCCCGGCTCCGGCGCTGAGCGCCGCGGCGCAGGCGCCGCCGGGCACTCCGGTCCGCTTCACCCCCGCCCGCGCCGACCGCCGGGCGGAGCGGTGACGTCGATCAGCTGGCACACCGTCTCGATGTCGATCTTCACCTGGGCGATCGAGGCGCGGCCGGAGAGCCAGGTGATCAGCGCCGAGTGCCAGGTGTGCTCGATGACGCGGACGGCGGAGAGCTGTTCGGGCGTGGGGGGCGACTCCAGGCCCATCGCGTCGAGGATGATCGCGGTGGTCAGCCGGGAGACCGTATCGACATCGGGGCTGACAGATCGATCGGCGAACGTCAGCGCGCGCACCATCGCGTCGGCCAGATGAGGCTCGCGCTGCATGGCGCGGAACGCCCGCATCAGGGTCTCGGCGACGCGCGCCGCGGCGTCCTCTTTCTGGGGCGGGCGCTTGTGCAGGGTCTCGTGCATGTGCCGCAACTGGTCCTGCATGGTGGCGACCAGCAGATGGATCTTGGACGGGAAGTAGCGGTAGAGCGTGCCGAGCGCCACCTGGGAGATCTCGGCGACCTCCCGCATCTGCACCGCGTCGAAGCCGCCGCGCCGGGCCAGTTGGGCGCTGGCATGCAGGATCCGCCGCCGCCGCGCCTCCTGGCGCTCGGTCAACGGCGGCCCCGCCGAAGCGGAATCCGCCGGGCCGGACGGGGCGGTGGTGGGGCCCGGGGCAGCGGGGGCGGAGGGGCCGGAGGGCGCGGCGGATGCGCGGGACCGCTCGGGGGGCTGTGGTGGCTTCGGCGTAGGCGTCATAGGTGTGATCGATCCCCGTTCCTGATGGTGCGAGCCCTGATGGTGCGAGCCCTGGTGGTGCTGGCGATGGTGCGAGCCCTGGCGGTGCGAGCCCTGCGGAAGAGCCGTGCATTCTCGCAGGGCCCGCAGGGGTGGTGCGAATCACCTGCGTCGGCGCCTCCGTCGAAGTGACCGGCCGGTAAATTCTGAGTCCGCGGGACGAGATGCGCCTGGGGCCGCCTCGTCCCGGACAATCCTGAAACTTGTTCTAGGTTAGCGCGAGCGGCTACGCTCCGGCGGGACGCAGTGACGAAGGGGGCCGCGAGTGACCGCAGAGGCCGTAACCGACCGCCCGCTGCGCATCGCGCTGCTGACCTACAAGGGCAACCCCTACTGCGGCGGTCAGGGCGTCTACGTACGCCACCTCTCCCGCGAACTGGCCCGCCTGGGCCACACCGTCGAGGTCATCGGCGCCCAGCCCTACCCGGTGCTCGACACCCCAGGCACCGACACCGGCCCCCTCGGCGCCGGCCCCGCAGAAGCACCGGTCGCCCCCGGCGCACCAGGCCGGCTCACCCTCACCGAGCTGCCCAGCCTCGACCTGTACCGGCAGCCCGACCCCTTCCGCACCCCCGCGCGCGGCGAGTACCGCGACTGGGTGGACGCGCTGGAGGTCGGCACGATGTGGACCGGGGGCTTCCCCGAACCGCTGACCTTCTCCCTGCGGGCCCGCCGCCATCTGGCCGCCCGGCGCGGCGAGTTCGACGTCATCCACGACAACCAGACCCTCGGCTACGGCCTCCTGGGCGGCCCCCGGGCACTGGGGGCGCCGCTGGTGACGACCATCCACCACCCCATCACCGTGGACCGGCGCCTGGAGTTGGCGGCGGCCGACAGCCGGCGGCGGCGCCTCTCGGTGCGCCGCTGGTACGGGTTCACGCGCATGCAGCGCCGCGTCGCCCGCAGGCTGCCCTCCGTGCTGACCGTCTCCGGCTCCTCGCGGCAGGAGATCGCCGAGGACCTGGGCGTGCGCGAGGACCGCATCCACGTGGTGCCCATCGGCGCGGACACCCGGCTCTTCTCACCCGACCCCGCGGTGCCCGAGGTGCCGGGCCGCATCGTGACGACCTCCAGCGCCGATGTGCCCCTCAAGGGCCTGGTGTACCTGGTCGAGGCGCTGGCGAAGGTCCGCACCGAGCAGCCCGGAGCACACCTCGTCGTCGTCGGCAAGCGCCCCGAGGAGGGCCCGGTGGCCGCCGCGATCGACAGCCACGGGCTGGGCGGCGCCGTCGAGTTCGTCAAGGGCATAAGCGACGCCGAGCTGGCCGCTCTGGTGCGCGGGGCGCAGATCGCCTGTGTGCCGTCCCTGTACGAGGGCTTCTCGCTGCCCGCCGCCGAGGCCATGGCCACCGGCACCCCGCTGCTGGCCACGACCGGCGGCGCCATCCCCGAGGTCGCCGGGCGCGACGGGGAGACCTGCCTCGCGGTGCCGCCGGGCGACGCGGGGGCGCTGGCCGCCGGGCTGCTGCGGCTGCTGGGCGACGAGCCGTTGCGGGCCCGGCTGGGGGCTGCGGGGCGCGAGCGGGTGCTCTCCCGGTTCACCTGGGAGCGGGCGGCGCTCGGCACGGTCGAGCGGTACCGCTCCGCGATGGGCGCGGTGCGTGATGCCGTCCCCGCCCTTGAGGGGCTGCCTCACTCGGTGCTGGGACCACCCGCCGCGGCGCCCCCCGCCGCGGCCCCGGCGCCCGCCGCTGCCGAGCGCCGGTGACCCAGCCGCCCGCCTCCCCCGCCCCCCGCCCTCAGAACAAGAATGTGGAAGGCTGACCTTCAGTGCTGACCGTGGACTTCTCCCGTTTCCCGCTGGCCCCAGGCGATCGCGTGCTCGACCTGGGATGCGGGGCGGGACGTCACGCTTTCGAGTGTTACCGGCGCGGAGCGCGCGTGGTCGCACTGGACCGGAACGCCGAGGAGATCCGCGAGGTCGCCACCTGGTTCGCCGCCATGGCGGAGGAGGGGGAGGCGCCGGCGGGAGCGACGGCGACCGCCATGGAGGGTGACGCGCTCGCCCTCCCGTTCCCCGACGAGAGCTTCGATGTCGTCATCATCTCCGAGGTCATGGAGCACATCCCCGACGACAAGGGTGTGCTCGCCGAGATGGTCCGCGTCCTCAAACCCGGCGGCCGTATCGCCGTGACCGTCCCGCGCTACGGCCCCGAGAAGGTCTGCTGGGCACTCAGCGACGCCTACCACGAGGTCGAGGGCGGCCACATCCGCATCTACCGCGCCACCGAACTCCTCGCCAGAATGCGCGAGGCCGGGCTGCGCCCCTACGGCTCCCACCACGCGCACGGGCTGCACTCGCCCTACTGGTGGCTCAAATGCGCGTTCGGCGTGGACCGCGACGGTGATCAGGCCCCGCTGCCGGTGCGCGCCTACCACAAGCTGCTGGTGTGGGACATCATGAAGCGCCCGCTGGCCACCCGCCTCGCCGAGCGCGCGCTCGACCCGGTGATCGGCAAGAGCTTCGTGGCCTACGCGACCAAGCCGCACCTGCCCGCCGCAGCCGCCGCGGGCACCACAGCCCCCACCGCCTCCGCAGCCGCCACCGCCACCCCGGCCGTCAAGTGACCAGCCCGGAGCGGACGGAGCGGCTGGTACTGCCCGGCGTGCTGACCGCCGGGCAGGCCGAGCTGACGGTGGCCGGGATCGCCGCCGTCCAACGCGGCGACGGGGCCATACCGTGGTTCCGCGGCCACCATCTCGACCCCTGGGACCACGTCGAGGCCGCCATGGCGCTGGACGCGGCCGGCGAGCACGACCGCGCCGGGGCCGCCTACCGCTGGCTGGCCCGCCATCAACTGCCGGACGGCTCCTGGTACGCGGCCTACGCCGACGGGGACGCCGCCGCCCCCACCGACCGGGCGCGCGAGACCAACTTCTGCGCGTATGTGGCCGTCGGGGTGTGGCACCACTACCTGTCCACGGGCGACGACGCGTTCCTCGACCGCATGTGGCCGGTGGTGGTGGCCGCCGTCGAGTTCGTGCTGCGCCTCCAGCAGCCCGGCGGGCAGGTCGGCTGGAAGCAGGAGCCCGACGGCACCCCGGTCACCGACGCGCTGCTGACCGGCTCCTCCTCCGTCTACCAGGCGCTGCGCTGCGCGCTGGCGATGGCCGAGCACCGGGAGGAGCCGCAGCCCGACTGGGAGCTGGCCGTCGGCTGGCTCGGCCACGCCCTGCGCCGCCACCCCGAACGGTTCCTCGACAAGAGCCGCTATTCCATGGACTGGTACTACCCGGTGCTCGGCGGCGCGCTGCGGGGCGCCGCCGCCAAGGAGCGCATCGAGGCCGGCTGGGACCGGTTCGTGGTGCCCGGCCTGGGCGTGCGCTGCGTGGTGCCCAACCCGTGGGTCACCGGCGGCGAGAGCGCCGAACTCGCTCTCGCCCTGTGGGCGATGGGGGAGTCGGACCGCGCGCTGGACATCCTCAAATGGATCCAGCACCTGCGCGCCGAGGACGGCATGTACTGGACCGGCTACGTCTTCGAGGACGACGCGATCTGGCCGCGCGAGCGGACCGCCTGGACGGCCGGCTCGCTGCTGCTGGCGGTCGCCGCGCTGGGCGGCGACGACGCGACGGCCCAGGTCTTCCAGGGGGAAGAGCTGCCCCTTGGGCTGGACCCGGACTGCTGTGAGCCGGGGGTCATCTAGCTGGGGGACATCCAGCCGGGGGGCATCCCGTGTCCGTTGCGGGTTCGTCCCGCTTCCGGCAATCGCGGACGGGCGAAGCGACACCGTCTGTGCGGGGGCCCGCACAGACGGGCAGGGGCGGCCCCTCAAGTGTTGAGGTCTGCCAGCACGCGCAGCGTGCGGGGTTCCGGCGCGGTCACCAGCAGATCGGTCACGGGCCCCGCCCGCCACAGCGCGAGCCGTTCCGCGATCCGCTCCCGGGGTCCCACGAGCGAGATCTCGTCCGCGAACGCGTCCGGCACGGCCCGCACCGCGTCCTCCTTGCGCCCCTCGGCGAACAGCGCCTGGATGCGCGCGGCTTCCTCCGCGTACCCCATGCGGGCCATCAGGTCGGCGTGGAAGTTGTGGCGGGCCGCGCCCATGCCGCCGATGTAGAAGCCGAGCATCATCTTCACCGGCAACAGCCCCTCGGCGACGTCGTCGCACACCCGTGCCTGTGCCATCGGCGCGACGAGGAAGCCGGGCGGGGCCTGGGCGAGCGCGGCCTCGTGGGCGGAGACCCGCGAGGGCGACCAGTACAGCGGCAGCCACCCGTCCGCGATCCGGGCCGTCTGGGCTACGTTCTTGGGGCCCTCGGCGCCGAGCAGCACCGGCAGGTCGCCGCGCAGCGGGTGGGTGACCGGTTTGAGCGGCTTGCCCAGCCCCATGCCGTCCGTGCCGGTGTACGGGTGCGCGTGATAGCGCCCCGCCAGCCGCACCGGCCCCTCGCGGCGCAGGACTTGGCGTACGACGTCCACGTACTCGCGGGTCAGGGTCAGCGGGGAGGAGGGGAAGGGGCGTCCGTACCAGCCCTCTACGACCTGCGGGCCGGAGAGGCCGAGGCCGAGCAGCATCCGGCCGCCGGACAGGTGGTCCAGGGTCAGCGCGTGCATCGCGGTGGCGGTGGGCGTGCGCGCGGCCATCTGCGCGACGGCGGTGCCCAGGCGGATGCGGGTGGTGTGCGCGGCGATCCAGGTGAGGGCGGTGAACGCGTCCGAGCCCCAGGACTCGGCGGTCCACACCGAGTGGTAGCCCAAGTCCTCGGCCTGACGGGCGAGTTCGAGATGCCGGGGGTCGGGGCCCCGGCCCCAGTATCCGAGCGCCAGACCGAGCCGCATCGGCCCGCCTCCTCCCAGTGTTCGGCTGCCGTCCCCGGGGCAGGCCCCTGGCGGGGCGTCAATTGACAGGGCGTCAGTTGACGGGTGTCGCGCCGCAGCGTACGGCAACGGCCTCCCGCCCGGAAGGGCGAGAGGCCGTGTGTGCTGCGCGGGTGGCCGGTGCCGGGCTCAGCCGCGCTGGATGTTCGAGGTGTCCTGGAGGACGCCGCGGCGCCCGTCCTGGGTCTGCGCGATCAGGGCTTGGCCGCGCTGCTCCACCGCGAGGTACCAGGTGCCCGGCGCCAGTTCGGCGATGGGCTGCGGGGAGCCGTCCTCGGCGAAGAGCGGGCGGGCCATCGGGACGGCGAACCAGAACGGCTGGAAGTTCGGGTCGGGAGCGCCGCCGGCGGTCGGACCGGGCTGGCCCGGCTGCGGCCCGCCGGGCTGCGGCTGACCCGGACCCGGCTGGCCCGGCTGCTGGCCGTACGGCTGGCCCGGCTGGCCGCCGTAGGGGCCCGGCTGCGGGCCGCCCGGGTAGCCGTAGCCGCCCGGCTGCTGCTGCCCGTACGGGCCAGGACGCGGGCCGGCGGCGGGCGCCAGCGGCAGCTTCAGGAAGGGGATCATCGGAGTGAGGAGGGCCGCGGCGGCGGCGATCAGCACACCGAAGAGGGCGAGGATCGCGCCGGCACCCACGCTGGTCCGGTCCGAGGAGGACCCCAGCACCCAGAACCAGCCCCACACCGAGAACACCGTCAGGCTGATGCCGAACTGCGACAGGTCGAGGGAGCCGAACTTACGGTTTTCCGGCAGGAAACGACCACCGACGAGCGCTGCGGCACCGAGGATGCCGGGGAGGAACACCGTGGCCAGGATCAGCGGAAGCTTGTCCGTGTCCCAGGCGTTCGGCATGTCGATCTTGTCGCAGTACGAGCCTTCACAATCGGCGGAGAAGTACTCGAGGAACGAGGCGATGAACAGCAGCACCGCTGCTCCTATCACCGCGCCGTCGCCTCGCGTGAGCGAGCGGATGTTCACGTGGGGTCCTTAATCGGTCTCGTCATGGTTGGGTCTGCCGGGGGTGAGCACCCCATCGTACGGATGACACTACTGGCCGCTCTTGTGGGTTCGCTTCCCGGCGAGGAAAGAAGTGATCCCGTCGGCGACCCCCTGCGCGGCCTTTTTGCGCCACTTCGCCGAGGTGAGCAGTGCGGCGTCGTGCGGATCCCGCATGTTGCCGCATTCGAGGAAGACTTTGGGGACTTTGCTGAGGTTGAGACCGCCCAGATCACCACGGGTGTCCAAACCGTTGCCGTCGCCCAGGTAGTTGGCCGGTTGCTCCCCGGTGACCTCGCGGAACGTGTCCCGTACCGCCGTGCCCAGCCGCCGCGACGGGCCGGCGATCCGGCGGGTGTCGGCTTCGCCCTTGTGTACGGATGCGGGAAGAATCACATGGAATCCCCGGCTGCCGCTGGGCGCCCCGTCGGCGTGGAGCGAAATAGCCGCGTCCGCTTGTGCGCGGTTTCCGGCATTCGCGCGTTCATCCACACACGGCCCGTACGGATCCTCACCGTCGTGGGTGAACTCGACCTTCGCGCCGCGCTCTTGGAGCGCCGTGCGGACCCGGCGCGCGAGATCGAGGGTGAAGTCTGCCTCCGCGTAACCGGAATTGGTCGCGGTGCCCGTGGTGTCGCATTCCTTCTTCGCGGTGCCGATATCCACGAGGCGGGAAATCTCGCCCGGCTGGTCGCGATTGTGGGGATTATGGCCGGGGTCGACCATGATGGTCCGCCCGCGCAGTGCCGGCTTCGCGGACTTCCCGCCGCCCCCGTCCCCCTTGCCGCCCTTGTTCCCGTCCCCCTTGCCCGCCTCGCTCTTGCCGTCTCCGCCGCTCCGGCCGGACCCGGCATGCTTGTCCGAAGCCGCCGAGGGGGAGGGTGCGCCCTTGTCGCCGCCGTCATCGCCGCCGGGGAGGAGCGAACACCCGGCCGCGCCCATGCATACGAGACATGTGAACGCTGCCGCCGACAGGGCCGGCCGCCGCTTCGGCGGCCGTGGCCGCCGCCTCCCGAAACGCTGATTCGACACGGGCGTAGATGCTAGGTCCTCCGGCGCCGAACGCCGAACGCGAGGTGTGGCAGCCGTCTTGACCGTCTGGTCCGTCCCATTCGTCTCATCTGCCCCGGTCGTCACGGTTTTCACAGCCGCCGCAGTACCCGCAGCGAAGCGGTGGCCGACTCGGGGGCGTACGCGCCCGAGGCCAGCGCCCGCTGGTGAATGTGGTGCGGGGCCTGGCCGCCGTCCGCCGGATCGGGGAAGACGTCGTGGATCGCCAGCAGTCCGCCGGGCGCCAGGTGCGGCGTCCAGCCCTCGTAGTCCGCCCTCGCGTGCTCCTCGGTGTGCCCGCCGTCGATGAACACCAGCCCGAGCGGGCTGCCCCATACCGCCGCGACCTGCGGGGAGCGCCCCACCAGGGCCACCACATGCTCCTCGAGGCCCGCGCCGTGCAGCGTGCGGCGGAACGCCGGCAGCGTGTCCATCCGGCCCACCACCGGATCCACCACCTCCGGATCGTGGTACTCCCAGCCGGGCTGCTGCTCCTCGCTGCCGCGGTGGTGATCGACCGTGAGGGCCGGCACACCCGCCGCGCGCGCGGCGTCGGCCAGCAGGAGAGTGGAGCGCCCGCAGTAGGTGCCCACCTCCAGCAGGGGCAGTCCGAGCCGGGCGGCCTCGGCGGCTGCGGCGTACAGCGCGAGCCCTTCGTCCAGCGGCATGAACCCCTTCGCGGCCTCGAAGGCGGCGAGCGTACGGGGTTCGGGCCGGGCGGCGGCGGCCTGGCTCGTTGCCTGGCTCATCCGGTCCCCCTCTCGTTTCGGCGTCTCGTCCCTCTCGTCCCCACGCCCGCCATGCTGCCTTACCGTCCGGCCGCCGGACCCGGGCAGGTACCCTCTCCGAACTGCCGATCTTGGGGGACAGGGGGAACGCACTGTGACGGGCGGGGGCGAAACGGCGGAGAACGGGGACGACTCGGGCACGCAGGATGCCGAGGGCGCACCGGGCCGGCTCTCGCGGTTCCCCCGGCTCTCGCGGCTCTCGCGGCGCCGTAAGGGGGCCGCGGCGCTGCTCTGCCTCGTCGTGCTGGGGGCAGCGAGCCTGGGCACCTGGGCCACCGGCACCTGGCCCTTCGACAAGGAGAGCTACTGCTGGGGCGCCTGGCGGGAGGACAGCGGCCCGGTCGCGCTGAGCGACCGGGTGATGGGTGACGGGTACGAACGCGTCGGTGAGGAAACGGCCGCGCCCGCTCCCTCGCCCGCGCGGGCGACGTGCTCGGTCCGGGTCGTCGAGAGCACCGGCCAGGGCACTTCGTCCGTGCCCGCCGAGGTCTCGCGGATCACGGCGGAGGTCGGCCCCGTGCCGCGCGGGGCGGCCGAACGCCGCTCCTGGCTGGCCGACTTCTTCGACGCGAAGGCCGCGCCCCTGCCCGAGGGACTGCCCGGGTTCGCCGGGGGCGGGGGCGGCGCCCTCGTCCTGCCGAAGGCGTGCGACCGGAACGGCCGGCCGACCGCCGTGACCGTACGCGGACTGCGGGGCACGACCTCCGTGGTCGGCAGCGAACCCGACGTGGCACAGCTCCTGCTGGCCGTCGCCAACACCGCCGCCGGGAAGGCGGGCTGTGCGGGCGGCCGGCCGATGCGCATCACGGCGCCCGTCGCGGACTCCGACACGCACGACCTGTCCGGTGCGGGCAAGAGCACTTGTCGCATACCCGGCTTCGACTTCACCGAGCGCGAGAACGACCGCTACCGGGCGCACGTCGGCGCCGTCGAGGACGGCGTCCAGACCTGTTCGGTGGATGACGAGACCGACGTGAGCGCGCCCGGATTCGCGGGCCAGTTCGTCATGGCGCGGCAGCCGCGCCTCGTCGCGTTGCTCACCGGTTCAACCGGTGACGGTTCGGCGGGTGACCGCCCGCCCGGGAAGGGCTGGCGCGGCAAGGGGAAGATCACCGGACGCGGGGGGATCCTGCGTGCGGAGTGCGGCGGTGCGCCCACCGTCTTCTACATGAACCTGGGCGACGGACTACGCGGCATCGCCCGCCCGGGCACCCGCGAGATCTTCGCCCGCGCGGCCAACTCCGTGGCCGGACGCCTCGGCTGCGAGGCGGTGGCACCCCGCTCATGAACGGCTCGCCCAGGCGCAGGCGGAGGGAAGACATGCCGGATGGCATACCGGACCGGACCGGCCCCGGGGCGCGGCTGCGCCGCCTGGCGCGGGGCAGGCCCGGCACCGCCGTCGCGGGCGCGCTCGTCGGGGCGCTGCTCGGCACCGGCGTCATGGCCTGGCGCAGCGGCGAACTGCCGCTCGTCCCCCACGACGTGTGCTGGGGCGCGCTGTCCTCCGACGACCTGGACGGGCTCTTCTCCGACGAGGGCGATATCCGGGCCCGGGAGACGCCGCTGGACCACGCGCTGGGCACCGGCCCGGCCGGCGCCACCCAGTGCGGTATCCAGCAGTGGCAGGACGACGAGCTGAAGTCGGAGGTCACCGCGGAGGTCAAGGAGCTGGACAAGTACCGGGGCAAGGACGGCCGCGAGTGGCCCGAGGAGTTCCTGTCCTCCCGCATGGTCCCGCTGGACGGCCCGGACGGCGAGGTCACCGGCATGGTGTCCCCGTCCCGGGCCTGGGTGGCGCTCCCGGCGACCTGCCGGGGCGGCAAGGACGATCCGCCCACGATCGTCTCGCTCGTCTCCGGCCGGTCCGACACCCGCGAACAGGATCAGAGCGAGGCGCGCACCTACCGGGCCGCGCTCGCCCGTGCCGTGGTGCACCTGGCCAACGGCGTCATGGACGAGTACGGCTGCTCCGGGCGCTACGCCGACCCGGACCCGGACAAGCTCGCCCCGTTGGCGCCGCTCAAGGCGCAGAAGTACGCCGAGGACCTGTGCGGTCTCAAGGGCGTACGGCTGCCCGAGTGGGCGCGCCCCTCGGAGGAGGGCTCCCGGGGGATGCGCGCCACCTCGACCCGTGCGGGCTTCGTCCACTCCTGCGAGGTGGGCCGGCACATGGAGACGGACGGGCTGCGGTTGACGACCATCGAGGATCCCCGGCTGGCCCAGGCCGTCGCGCCGCTGGCCTACTCCGGCACTCCGCGTTTCGAGGGAGACGGCGAGGGCAGCGTCGTCGGTGATCTCGCCGTCTACCGGCTCAGCTGCCAGACGGGCCAGGTCGTCTTCACCGTGCGGGACCTTGACCGCTTGTACGAACGCTCCGTGGTCGCGGCCGTATTGCCTTCGTACGTACGGGCCCAGGCCAAGCGCATCGGCTGCGGCGAGGTACGCGTCGAGCCGGGCGAATGACCGGGGAGTATCCCAGAGGAAAGAGCGCCATGAACGACATGCCGAACCACATGCCGGAGAAAACAGGGACCGGCGAAGCCGCCGGGCCGAAGCGCCCGGGACGCCTGCGACGCTTGGCCCGCGGCCGGGGCGGCACCGCCGTCGTCGGCGTGCTCGTCGGGGCGCTGCTCGGTACCGGCGTCATGGCCTGGCGCGCCAACGAACTGCCCTTCGTGGAGCGGGACGTGTGCTGGGGCTCCCTCTCGTCCGAGGTCGCGGGCGCGCTGTTCAACGACACGGATGTCCGCAGCCGGGAGCTGCCGCTGCGCCGGGCGACCGTGGACCCGATGCACACGGAGTGCAGCATCCAGGGCTTCGGCTCCGATGAACTGGAGTCCGAGGTCACGGCTTCGGTACGGACGCTGGGCGCGCTGAAGGGCGCGCCCGCCTGGGACTGGACGCGGCAGTACCTCTCCTCCCGTATGACACCGCTCGGCGGCGGCATCACCGGCATGGCGTCATCCCAGCGTGCCTGGGTGGCGCTGCCCACCAGTTGCGAGGAGAAGCACTACGAGCCGGGCGAGAAGCCGCCGCTGCGGGTGGTGTCCCTGGCCGCGGACGGCAGCGACCCCGACTACGTGAACGAGGTGGACGCGCGGCGGGGTCTGGACGCCATGTCCCGCGCGGTCGTGCGGCTGGCCAACGGGGTCATGGCCAGGTACGGCTGCGAGAGCCGGTACCCCGACCCGCCGAAGCTCCCCGGCCCGCCGGAGGGGAAGAGCGTGCGGGCCGTGGACAACGACAAGCTGTGCGGCCTCCCGGGCGTGCGGCTGCCCCGGTGGGCCCGCGGCAAGGACGCCTCGGCCGTGCGCACCACGCCGGGCACCCGGCCGGACGAGGTACCGGGCGGCATCCGCTCGTGCGACGTGGGGCGGCCCTACGGGATGGACCGGATACGGCTGACGACCGTGGCGGAACCGCGCCTCGCGCGGGTCGTCGCACGCGGGCTCGGACAGCGCGCCGACCGCCTCGGCGGCGACGGCGAAGGCGCCCACGCCGCCGGACTGAGCCTCTATACCGCGGACTGCCGAGGGGGCCGGGCCACGTTCGTGGCGTGGGAGAAGGACCCGGACGAGGAGCAGGGTGACGCCCCGGCCGGCCGCCGGTCGCTGGGCCTCGCGCTGCTCCCTTCCTACGTCAAGGCGGAAGCCGGGCGCATCGGCTGCGGCGAGGTACGGGTGGAGGGCGCGGAGCGGCTGTCCGGCGGCCGGTCGTAAACCGGCCGTTCTGATCGCGGTGCGGCGGAACCCGGGATGCCACCGGCATATCCGGGGACGATCCCGCGGGCGAGTTCTCCCATGGTCGCGGCTCCTTGGTCCAGCCCCATTTCAAAGATTTATACGACTGAGCGATTTATTTAGCGAAAGTATCCGGACTGTGGGCAAAAGGTGACCTCTTGTGAGTGTGGTCAGCTCGGACAGACGATCAGCCCGCAAACCGCCATGTGTCCCACTTCCGGGAGCCGTTCATGTCCGATCAGCAGCTCAGCCTCAGTCCCGATGTCGCCCGGCAGCTCGCGACCACCACCAAGACCCGCCCGCAGATGCGGGGCATCACCCCCCGCTACCTGCTGCGCGTCCTGCCCTGGGTGGACGTCGCCGCCGGGGTCTACCGCGTCAACCGCCGCCGCTCCTTCGTGCTCGGCGACGACCGGATCAGCAGCTACACACAGGACGGCGAAACCCGCGTCCTCGCCGAGGACTTGCGCGAGGTCCCGTACCTGGCCGAGGCCGACGGCGCGCTCCTCTCCGAACTGGCGGAAGGCTTCGAGGAGGTGGCCTTCGACGCGGGGCAGGAACTGACCGCCGAGGGCGCCGCGGCCGAGAAGCTCTGGGTACTGGTGCACGGGCGCGCCGAGAAACGTGCCACCGGCAAATACGACGAGGACACCCTGATCGAGGTCATCGGCGAGGGCCAGTTCTTCGACCTGGACGCGTGGAGCGGGTCCGGGCCGATGCCGTACCGGGTCAAGGCCATCACCGCGGGCTCGGCGCTGTGCCTGGACCGCGCCGCGCTGGCCCGGGTCGCCGGCCGGGACGAGTCGCTCAACGCCCGGCTCCAGGCGTACGCCGCCGCCGAACGCCCCACCCCCGGCGCCGAGGTGCCGGTCGATCTCACCGCCGGGCACACGGGCGAGCCGGAACTGCCGGGCACCTACGTCGAATACGAGGACGCGCCCCGCGAGTACCACATGACGCTCGCGCAGACCATGCTGCGCATCCACACCCGGGTCTCCGACCTCTACAACGAGCCCATGGACCAGACCCGCACCCAGGCCGACCTCACCGTCCAGGCGCTGCGCGAGCGCCAGGAGTGGTCGGTGCTCAACCACCGCGAGTTCGGCCTCTTCCACAACGTCGCGCCGGGCCAGCGCGTGCAGACCCTCACCGGGCCGCCTACCCCCGACGACCTGGACGAACTGCTCTCCCGTGTGTGGAAGCAGCCCGGCTACTTCGTCGCCCACCCCCGGGCCATCGCCGCGTTCGGCCGGGAGTGTACGCGCCGGGGCGTGCCCCCGGTGATCGACACCAGCTTCGGCAGCCCCCTGCTGACCTGGCGCGGCGTGCCCCTGCTGCCCTCCGACAAGGTGCGGCTCAACGGCCCGGAGGGTGCGGGTACTTCGGAGATCCTGCTCATCCGGACCGGCGAGGCGGAACGCGGCGTCGTCGGGCTGCGGCCCTCCGGCGTCCCCGACGAGATCGAACCCGGCCTGTCCATGCGGAACATGGGCATGGACAACAGGGGCATCACCTCGTACCTGATGACGGCCTACTTCAACGCCGCGGTCCTGGTCGAGGACGCCATCGCGGTGCTGCAGAACGTCGAGGTGGGCACCTACCATGACTACTCCTGAACCGTCCCCCCTCGCCCCGCCCGGTCCACCCGTCGCGGCCCCGGCTGCCTCACTCGGTGCGGGCCCGGCCGCCCCACCCGTCGCGGACCCGGCTGCCCCACTCGGTGCGGGCTCGCCCTCCCCGCCCGGCGCGGCTCCGACCGTCCCACCCGGTGCGGCCCCGACCGCCGCCCCCGTTGCGGGCCAGCCCGTTCCGCCGGGCGCCACTCCGCCCGGCACGGGCGCCGCGGGTGCGTTCAGTCCGGAGCGGGCCCGCGCGGAGGTCCCCGCCCTGCACCGGACCGTCAACGGCCACCCGCTGGTCTGGCTGGACAACGGCGCCACCACCCACAAGCCGCACCAGATGATCGAGGCCCTCAGCACGTACTACTCCGCCGCCAACTCCAACATCCACCGTGGCGCGCACACCATGGCGCGCGAGGCGACGGAGGCGTACGAGTCGGGACGGGCGGCGGTCGCCGACTTCCTCGGGGCCGCCTCGCCGGAGGAGATCGTCTTCGTGCGCGGCACCACGGAGGCGACCAACCTGGTGGCGCACACCTGGGGGCGTGATCACCTCGGCCCGGGGGACGACATCCTGGTGCCCGTCCTGGAGCACCACTCGGACCTCGTCCCCTGGCAGCAGCTCGCGGCCGAGCGCGGCGCCCGCGTGGTCCCGGTGCCCCTCACCCCCGAGGGCACCATCGACCAGGGCGCCTACGCGGACCTGCTGTCGTACCGCACCCAACTGGTCGTGCTCAGCCACGCGTCCAACGTGCTCGGCACCATCCCGCCGGTCCGTGAGATGACCGCCCTGGCACACCGCTACGACGCCGCCGTGCTCGTCGACGGCGCCCAGGCGGTGGCCCACCTCCCCGTGGACGTCCAGGAACTCGACGCCGACTTCTACGCCTTCTCCGGCCACAAGATCTTCGGCCCCACGGGCATCGGCGCGCTCTACGCCAAGTCCGCGCTGCTGGCGGAGATGCGCCCCTGGCAGGGCGGCGGCAACATGATCGAGTCCGTGGAGTTCGGCCGTACGGCCTTCGCGTCCGCGCCGCACCGGTTCGAGGCGGGCACCGGCCATATCGCGGGCGTGATCGGACTCCATGCCGCGCTCGACTGGCTCTCGGGCTTCGGCCGGGAGGCCGTGGCCGCGTACGAGACGGCGCTGACGGCCTACGCCCAGGACGCGCTCCAGGCCGTGCCCGGCCTCGAACTCCTGGGCCCGGCCACGCGAAAGGTCGGCGCCTTGACCTTCACCCTCGCGGGCCACACTCCCGAGGAGGCCGCCCGGTGGCTGGACGACGGGGGCATCGCCGTGCGCGCGGGGCACCACTGCGCCCAGCCGGCGCTGCGCCACTACGGCCTGGACAGCGCGGTCCGCGCCTCCCTGGCCCTCTACAACACCCGGGAGGACGTCGACCGGTTGACGGAATCCTTGCTGCGCCTTTGTGAGGCGGGCGGGGGAGGGTCAGGGGGCGGGGCGTAGGTCCGGCCGGGTCCGCCGTCTCGCGGCGGACCCGGCCGGGAACGCGCTCGGCGGGCGGGGGCCGCGCACGCCTTCCGTCGTAATGGAACGTGTTCTACTGTGCCCCGCATGGGCATCGGGATCACGCAGGAGCAGCGGGAGTTGGCCGCGTCCGTGCGCGGGTGGGCTGCGCGGGCCGTACCGCCCGAGGAGCGGCGCAAGCTGCTGGAGGCGCCGGGCGACTCCTCGCCGCCCGGCTTCTGGGCGAGCCTGGTGCGGCAGGGACTGTGCGGGCTGCACCTGCCGGAGGCGGCGGGCGGCGGGGGCGGCTCGCTGCTGGATCTGGCCGTCGTATTGGAGGAGACCGGTGCGGCGGTGCTGCCGGGGCCGCTGGTGCCACACGTGCTGGCGGCGGAGCTGCTGCGCGCGGGCGGCGCCTCGCACGAACTCGTCTCCGCGCTGGCGGCGGGCGAGCGCATCGGCGCCGTCGCGCTCGGCAGCGGCTCGCTGACCGCCGTCCGCGACGGTGACAGCTACGTACTGGACGGCGCCGCCCCGCCCGTCCCGTCCGGGGCGCAGGCCGGCCTGCTGGTGCTGCCCGCCGGGACCGCGACGGGCACCGTATGGCTGGCCGCCGACGCCACCGCACTTCAGGTGCGCGCCCGGCGGAGCGCCGACCTGCTGCGGCCCACGGCCCAGGTGTGCGCCGAGGGCGCGGCCGTGCCCGCCGCGCGGGCCCTGGACGTGGACAGCGGGCTCGTGGGCGACCTCGCCCGCACCTTGTACGCGGCCGAGGCGTGCGGCGTGGCGGCCTGGGCGCTGGACACGGCGGTCGAACACGCCAAAACGCGCGAGCAGTTCGGCCGCCCCATCGGCCAGTTCCAGGCCGTCAAACACCTGTGCGCCGACATGCTCCTGCGGTTGGAACAGGCCCGCGCCCTCACCTGGGACGCGGCCCGCGCGGCACGGAAGGGCGGCGCTCCAGAAGACGGCGGCGCTCGGGGAGACGGCGGCGCTCCAGAAGACGGCGGCGCTCAAGGAGACGTCGGCGCTCCGCGAGACGGCGGCGTTCCGGGCGGCGGCGCGCGCGGGCTGACGGCGGCGCTCGCCGCGTCCGCCGCGCTGGAGGCCGCCTACACCTGCGCCAAGGACTGCGTGCAGATCCTCGGCGGCATCGGCTTCACCTGGGAGCACGACGCGCACCTGTACCTGCGCCGGGCCCTCGTCACCCGGCAACTGCTCGGGACCGGCACCGCGCACCGGCTGCGCGCCGCGCGGCTCGCCGCCGACGGCGCGCGCCGCGAACTGGTGACCCGGCTCCCGCCGGAGGCCGAGCCCTACCGCGCGCGCGCGCGCGAGGCCGCCGCCACCGCGCGCGGCCTGGGCCCGGCCGCCGCGCGCCGCGTCCTGGCGCCCACCGGGTACGCGGCCCCGCACCTGCCCGAGCCGTACGGCCTCGGGGCGGGCCCCGTACAGCAGTTGGCCGTACAGCGGGAACTGGCGGACGCGGGGGTGGAGGTGAGCGACCTGGGCATCGCCACCTGGGTGGTGCCCTCGCTGATCGCCTACGGCACCCAGGAACAGCGCGACCGCCATCTGCCGGCCACGCTGCGCGGCGAGGTGCTGTGGTGCCAGCTGTTCTCCGAGCCGGGCGCGGGCTCCGACCTCGCGGCACTGCGTACCCGCGCCGTGCGCACCGGGGACGGCGGCTGGCGGGTGGACGGGCAGAAGGTGTGGACCTCGGCGGCGCGGTGGTCGCACTGGGGCATCCTGCTGGCCCGCACCGACCCGGCGGCACCCAAGCACGAGGGGCTGACCTTCTTCCTCGTGGACATGAAGAACACGCCCGGCATCGACGTGCGCCCCCTCAAGGAGATCACCGGCGATTCCCTCTTCAACGAGGTCTACTTCGACGGCGCACGCCTGCCCGCCGACGCGGTGGTCGGCGAGGTCGGCGACGGCTGGCGCGTCGCCCGCCACACGCTGGGCAACGAACGCGTCCACATGGCCGACCAGCTCACCTTCAGCACCGGCCTGGAGGCCCTCATCGGCAGGCTGAGGGCGGCGGACGCGGCGGAATCGGGGGACGGGGCGGAACCGGTGGGCGCGCCCGCCCCGGTGGACGCCACCGTACGGGAGCGGATCGGGGCGCTGGCCGCCGAGTCGCACGCCCTCGCCGGCATCGGCTTGCGCACCACCCTCCAGCAGGTCGAGGGCCTCGACCCGGGCGCGGGAGCCAGCGTACGAAAGCTGCTCCAGACCCCGCACCAGCAGCGCGTGGCCGAGATGGCGCTCGAACTCCTGGGCACGGGCGGTGCGTTGTGCGAGGGGGAGGGGGAGCGGGCCGTGCACGGCTTCTTGATGTCGCGCTGCCTGACCATCGCGGGCGGCACCACCCAGGTCCAGCTCAACGTGGTGGCCGAACGGCTGCTCGGCCTGCCCCGCGACCCCGAGCCCCGCCCCCTCATCGACTGACCCCGCTTCCCAGGAGGCCCGCAATGACAGACAAGGAAGACGCAACAGCCACAACGGGCAAGGCATACATCGTCGGCGTCGGGATGACGAAGTTCGAGAAGCCCCAGTCGCGCCAGTGGCAGTACTGGGACATGGCGCGCGAGGCGGGCGGCGCGGCGCTGGCGGACGCCGGGATCTCCTACGACCTGGTCGAGCAGGCCCCCGTCGGCTACTGCTACCAGGCATCCACCGCCGCCCAGCGGGCCGTCTACGAACTGGGCCTGACCGGCATCCCCGTCTACAACGTCAACAACAACTGCGCCACCGGCTCCACCGCGCTGATGATGGCCCGTCAGTTCGTGGCCTCGGGCCTCAACGACTGTGTGCTGGCGCTCGGCTTCGAGAAGATGAACAAGGGCGCGCTGGGCGCGGGTGCGGGTGGCGCCGACTTCTCCTTATCACCGGTCGCACGCCACTACGGGGTGATGGCCGAGCGGCACGGCTTCGAGATGACGCCGCCCACCGCGCAGATCTTCGGCAACGCGGCGCGCGAGCACATGGAGCGCTACGGCACCACGGCGGCGCAACTGGCCGCCGTGGCCGAGAAGAACCACCGCCACTCGGCAGCCAACCCCCGCGCGCAGTTCCAGGACGTCTGCACACGCGAGGAGATCCTCGCCGCCAGGACCATCCACGACCCCCTCACCAAGCTCCAGTGCTCCCCGACCTCCGACGGCGCGGCGGCGGCCGTCATCGTCTCCGAGCGCTTCGTACGCGAACACGGCCTGGCGGGCCGAGCCGTGGAGATCGCGGCCCAGGCCATGACGACCGACACGGCCGAGTCCTTCGCCTCCGGATCCTGCATCGATGTCGTAGGACAGCCGATGTCCCGCGCGGCGGCGCGGCAGGTCTACGAGGAGAGCGGCCTGGGCATCGAGGACATCGACGTGATCGAGCTGCACGACTGCTTCTCCGTCAACGAACTCCTCACCTACGAGGCGCTCGGCATGTGCCCCGAGGGCAAGTCCGGCCCCCTGGTGGAATCCGGCGTCACCACCTATGGGGGTGACTGGGTGGTGAACCCGTCCGGGGGGCTCATCTCCAAGGGCCACCCCCTGGGCGCGACGGGCCTCGCCCAGTGCGCGGAACTGACCTGGCAGCTGCGCGGCGAGGCGGGCCCCCGCCAGGTCCCCGGAGCCCGCACGGCCCTGGCCCACAACATCGGCCTCGGCGGCGCGGCGGTGGTGACCCTGCTGCGACGACACTGAGCACTTGGCCTCGGACTTCGGTCCACGGTGGATACGAGTCCTGTCGGCCCGGGCGGCTCGGGCGCGAGCGCGCATCGGATCCGGCGCTCGCCTCGACCGCCACCCGCACCAGGAACTCCGCGCGCGCGAACGCCGACGCCGGGCGAGCACCGGGGAAGAGGCTCGCTCGGCGTCGGCGTGCTTCGGTCCCGCACCAAGGGTGCCGCCCCGTGGCAGCACCCAAGGTGCCGCCACCCCGAGAGCCGGCGGCGGCACCCCCGCGAGGGGCTACGCGCAGGGCTTGTAGAAGGACTTCCAGCCGTTGGTGGGCATGGAGGGCGGGTCGGAGAGGGCGCCGGCCTCGCCGTACTTCTCGAAGTCCTCGTACGTGAAGTCGCCCGGACCGCTGTCCTTCGTGGACAGGCGCACGTCCCGGTCCAGCTGCCCGTCGCCGCCGTTGTTGAGGATCGCGAGGTCCGGGTACTCGTCCTTGTTGAAGTCGGCGATCCGGAGCTGCTTGGCCTCGCCCATGTCGCCGACATCGGAGTGCCGGGCGTTGTCGGAGGCCAGGTCCGTGCGGTTGACCGGACCGGGGCGGTATTCCGCGAGGCGCGCGTTGTTGGGGTCGTCCCCGCCGGCCGGCTCGACGATGTTGACGACCATGTCCAGGGTGCCGTCGTTCTGGAAGTCGGCGACGGCGGCGGTGGCGACCTCGCCCTTCTTCGCGCCGAGCAGGTCCTTGACGGCGACCTTCTTGCCGAAGGAGCCGTCCTTGGCGCCCCACTGGATGGTCATCTTGGTGCCGTTGTGACCGGGGTTGCTGATCAGGTCCATGTTGCCGTCGCCGTCCAGATCGCCGACCAGGGTGGTCGCGTCGGTCAGGCAAGTGCCCCCGGCCTTGGCGGCCTTCGCGAGCTGGGCCGCCTTGGTGGTGTGGGAGGCGGACTGGGCGGTGCTGTCCGAGGAGGACGTGACGGCTGCCCCGGCCTGGTAACCAGCGACGGTCAGACCCAGGGTGATGGCCGTGAGAGAGGACGCGATCAAGCGTGAGCGGCGGGTGCGCAGCATGGTGCGGGTTCCTTTCGGTCGGGACTGCGAGGTGAGATGACCGCGCGGGCCCGGGAGTTCACGGCCCGTTCACCGTGTTACCGAACGGTGACACTCGGATACGCGACCCGCTCGCGAACGAGAGGCCCCAGATCCGGGCCCGGACATCGGGGACGCGGCGGCGCGGCCGGGCAAGAACCCGAGCAAAAACCCCGGGGCCCCGCCACGGACACGGTGCGACGATGGACGCCATGGCGCAGACTTCCGCCGAAACCGGGACGGGAACCGGGGCCGGCATACCCAGCACGCCCGATGCTCCGCCGAAGCGCCGCCCCCGCCTGTGGGCGGTCGTACTCGCCGCGTGCGCCGGGCAGTTCCTTGTCGTCCTCGACGTCTCCGTCGTCAACGTCGCCCTGCCCTCCATGCGCGAGACCCTCGCCCTCTCCCAGGCCGGGCTCCAATGGGTCGTCAACGCCTACACCCTCACCTTCGCGGGGCTGATGCTGCTGGGCGGCAGGGCCGCCGACCTGTTCGGGCGCAAGGCGGTGTTCCTGACAGGGCTGGCCCTGTTCACCGCCGCCAGCCTCGCCGGGGGCCTGGCCCAGCAGCCCTGGCACCTGCTGGCCGCACGCGCCGTCCAGGGCATGGGGGCCGCGATCCTGGCGCCCGCGACGCTGACCCTGCTGACGACCTCGGTACCCGAGGGCCCGGCCCGGACGAGGGCGGTCGCGACCTGGTCGGCGGTCGGCGCCGGGGGCGGCGCGGCGGGCGGACTGGTGGGCGGAGTGCTCACCGACGCGCTGTCGTGGCGCTGGGTGCTGCTGATCAACGTCCCCGTGGGGGTGGTCGTCCTGGTGGCGGCTGCCGTGTGGCTGACCGAGAGCCGCGAGGGAGCCGTACGACGCCTGGACGTACCGGGCGCACTGCTGGCCACCCTCGGCCTGGGCGCCGTCGTCTACGGGATCGTGCGCACCGACGCGGCGGGCTGGACGGCGCCGGGCGCGCTGCTCCCGCTGTTCGCCGGACTGGCGATGCTCGGGCTGTTCGTCGCGGTGGAGGCCAGGGCGCCCGAGCCGCTGGTGCCGCTGCGGCTCTTCCGCAGCCGCGCCGTCTGCTCGGCGAACGCGGCGATCTTCATCAACGGCCTGGCGATGTTCGCCATGTGGTACTTCCTCTCCCTCTACACCCAGAACGTCCTCCACTACACCCCGCTCCAGGCGGGCTTCGCGATGATCCCGCACTCGCTGAGCATCGTGCTGGGCTCCAAGTCGGCCCCGTACCTGATGGCGCGGATCGGCGATCGCGCGCTCGCCGTCACCGGCACCTCGATGGCCGCGCTCGGCTACGTATGGCAGGGCTCCGTGCACGCGGACGGCGGCTACGCGGCGGTCATCCTGGGCCCCGGGCTGCTGATGGCGCTGGGCGCCGGACTGGCCGCCACGCCCCTGGCGACCATCGCGACCGCCACCAAGGACCCGGGCGAGGCGGGCCTCCTCTCCGGACTCTTCGGCACCGGCCGCACGATGGGCGGAGCGCTGGGCCTGGCCGTCCTCTCGACGGTGGCCGCCGCCCGCACCGACGGCCACGAAACCCCGCCGGCCCTCGCCGACGGCTACCGCGCGGCCTTCTCCACGGGCGCCGGAGTGCTCGCGGCCTGCGCGCTGTTCATGCTGCTCGCCCTGCCCCGGCCGAGGCGGGAGACCACCGACAAGCCCTTGCCGGACCAGCCCGGCACCCCCACGGCCCCCGCCCCGCACCCCCAGGACACCCCGGACTGACCGCCGCCCGGACGGCGAACGGCCCCCGCTCGCACGGGAGACGATCGACACTCAGGAGCGCGAGCCCTCGGTCATGCCGAAGCCCAGCCTCTGAGGACCTTGGCTCCCCCCGCGCGGCAGCGGCCCCGGTCAGCGCCCCCTTGCCGGGCTGCCGCCGCTCTGTGCCTGAACCCCGGTACGGGGTCGTGGTGGTGAGGGGGGCGCCGCGTGCGGCTGTCGCTGGTCCGTTGGGCTGTAGGGGGGCGGTGAGAGAGGGGGCGTCGGGCCTTGGGGGAAAGCGGCGTGGGGCGGGCGCGTCGCCCGGGCGGCCTGCGTGACTTCCGGTACCGCCGAGACCAGCGGCTGCTGCGGTGGCGGCCCGTCATACGAGGGCGGCCGGGTGGAGGAGGCGGGTTCGCCCTCGCTCGGCGCGGGGCCCGGGTGCGAGGGGTCCGGGACGCGTCGGTGGTACTGAGATATCGAAAACGGCGGTGGGTAGGGCGCTTCCTTCTTCCAGGTGGTCTCCAGTCGGCTGAACATTTCATCCCGCTTGGCTTCGTACTCCGACAGCCGACTGTTGAGCACCTCCCTCACCAAGCGCTGCGGAATTCTGGGAATGCGTATCTTCGCGATCTTCCTTATGGTGCTCACGCGGCTCATGAATTTCTGCCACACTTTCGATTCTTTCACCTTCGCCCGGGCGTTCATGTACCCCTGAAAGATCCATTTGCGATAATCTTCGGAAGTGCGGACATAGTTTTCCCTGGACTCTTCCCTCTCGAAGGCCAGTAGTTCTTCCCTCTCGACGGCCAGTTGGTGCAGCCGGAACCAAATGGCGTCTCGCTTGTCCATGACGGACTTCAGTTGTTTGTCCACCCATTCCTCGACCTCTTCCCTGTCCATGGGCGGGTTCAGCTTTTTGTCCGCCCATGCCTTGATTTCGCCGGCCATGTGTGCTCCTAACAGGCTTTTCGCTGAGTTCTTGTGTCTTCCCGGAGGGGGCCAGGATGCCGAGCCCTCTCGGAGGCTTTTCCCTGCATGTTCATGGAACAGGAGTGATACGAGTTCACCATGAAGTGGGGAGGGCGTGGTAGGGGCCGGTCCCGTGCGGGGCGTGCGCGGCGGGGCCGGGGTGCTGCGCGGCGGAGAGGATACGGCGGTCCGTCGCCCGTGCCTGACGGGGCGTCAACTCTTCCCATGTGCGGAGGCGTGCGTTATACAGGTAGCCGATCGGCTAGAACGCGTTCTCATTCCCCGGTCCGCCGCGACGGCAGGCCCCGGGCGCGCGCCTGACCGGTCGGGAGCGACCCCGGTCCGGCCGACTGGTGCGGACGGCCGGGCCGGGGTCTTCACCGCCCGCCGCCGGGTCCGCGTCCTGCCGCCGTGCCCCCCCGCAGCCCCAATCCCCGACCCCCGACCTCCAACCCCCAACCCCTAGCCCCTAGCCCCGACCTCCAACCCCTAGCCCCGACCCCCAACCCCTAGCCCCGACCCCCGACCAGCAACGAGGACCCGAGGACCCGAGGAGCCCAGTACCGATGCCCATCGACGTCGCCAAGGCGCTCGCCGCCGAGCCCCGCAGCACCGAGATCTCCTGGGACCACAAGGACGTTCAGCTCTACCACCTGGGCCTGGGGGCGGGGGTGCCCGCGACCGATCGTGCCGAGCTGCGCTACACGCTGGAGAGCACGCTGCACGTGCTGCCCAGTTTCGCGACCGTCGCGGGTGCCGGCATGGGGGTCGTCGGCGGGCTCTCGGCGCTCGGCATCGAGGTCGATCTGGCGGCCGTGCTGCACGGCACCCAGTCGGTGGAGAGCCACCGTGTCCTCCCCGTCAGCGGGCGGGCCACCGCCACCTCACGGGTCGCCGACGTCTACGACAAGGGCAAGGCCGCCATTCTTCTCCTGCGTACCGATGTCGCCGACGAGGAGGGCCCGCTGTGGACCAGCGAGGCCCAGATCTTCGTACGCGGTGAGGGCGGCTTCGGTGGCAAGCGCGGGCCCTCGGTCCGTCGCGAAGCCCCGGACGCGAGCCCGGACTTCGTGGTCGAGCGGCCGGTGCGGGAGGAGCAGGCGCTGCTCTACCGGCTCTCCGGCGACTGGAACCCGCTCCACGCCGACCCCGACTTCGCCCGGCTCGCCGGGTTCGAACGGCCCATCCTCCACGGGCTGTGCTCGTACGGAATGGCCCTCAAGGCGGTGGTGGACCACGGCCTGGAGGGGGACGTCTCGCGCGTCGCCTCCTACGGGGCACGGTTCGCCGGGGTGATGTACCCCGGCGAGACGTTGCGCGTGCGGGGCTGGCGGCTGGGCGGGGGCCGCCTCCAGCTGACGGCCACCGCCGTCGAACGGGAGGACGCGCCGGTACTCGCGGACGGCCTCGTCACGCACACCTGACGGCGACGAGACGCCGGGGGCGCATCCAGCCAGGCGGAGCACCTGCCCACCACCTCGGAAAGGGAGTCAACCATGCGCGCAGCCGTATTGCAGGAGACCGGGCAGGACAAGCTGGAAGTGCTGGAGGACATCGAGCCGGCCGGGTTCGGCCCCGGCAAGGTGCGCGTCCGCGTCCGGGCCACCGGACTGTGCCATTCCGACCTGTCGGCGATGAGCGGCGTCCTCCCGCAGCCCGCCCCCTTCGTCCCCGGACACGAGGGCGCCGGCGAGGTGCTGGAGGTGGGCGAGGGGGTCGGCAACGTCAAGGCCGGGGACCGGGTGCTGGTGTGCTGGCTCCCGGCGTGCAACAACTGCCCCGCGTGCCGCCGCGGCCAAAGCCACCTGTGCCTGGCCGGGTTCATGAACGCGGGCACCCCCAACTTCCGCCGGGCCACGGGCGGCACGGACGTGTTCGGCTTCGCCGGGACCGGCACCTTCGCCGAGGAGACCGTCATCGACGCGCCGTGCGCGACGCCGATCCCCGACGACGTGCCCTTCGAGATCGCCGCGCTCATCGGCTGCGGCGTCACCACCGGATTGGGCGCCGCCTTCAACACGGCACAGGTCGCCCCGGGTTCGTCGGTGGCCGTCATCGGCTGCGGCGGGGTCGGCATCAGCAGCATCCAGGGCGCGCGGGCGTGCGGCGCGGCGCGGATCGTGGCCGTCGATCCGGTGGCCGCCCGCCGCGAGGCGGCGCTCCGCTTCGGCGCCACCGAGGCCGTCGCGCCGGAGGAACTCGCTGCCGCCAAGGGACGGCTGACCGGCGACGAGGGCTTCGACTACGTCTTCGAGGTCGTCGGCAAGTCCGCGACGGCCCGCGCCGCCTACGAGGCGACCCGGCGCGGCGGCACCCTGTGCGTGGTCGGCGCGGGGGCGATGGACGACCAGCTCCAGTTCAACATGTTCGAGCTGTTCTTCGACGAGAAGCGCATCCTGCCCTCCCTCTACGGCGGCGGCGACGTCCTGCGCTCCTACGACCGCGCGATCGCGCTGTGGCGCGCGGGACGTATCGACCTGGAGGGGCTGATCACCCACCGGGTGCGGCTGAGCGAGATCAACGAGGCGATCGGCCAGATGCGTTCGGGAGAGGCGCTCCGCACCAGCATCTCCCTCTGACGGCCCGGAGGCCCGGACGGCCCCTGCGAACGAACGAGACGGCTCCCGCGAACGAACGAGACGGCTCCCGCGAACGAACGAGAGGACAGACATGTCTGAGCAGGGACAGCGGCCCCTCCGGGGGAAGACCGCACTCGTCACCGGAGCGGGGCGGGGCCTGGGGCGGGCCGAGGCGCTGGAGCTGGCCGGGCTCGGCGCCCGCGTCGTCGTGAACGACTTCGGGCAGCCGGGGCGGGACGGCAGCGGGGAGACATCGGCCGACCCCGCCGAGCAGGTCGCGGCGGAGATCCGGGCAGCCGGCGGTGAGGCCGTCGCACACCACGGTGACGTGGCCGACTCGGCGCAGGCGGGCGAGCTGGTGGGGCTCGCGCTGGCCACCTACGGTTCGCTGGAGATCGTGGTCAACAACGCGGGCATCCTGCGCGACCGCATGGTCTTCTCGATGAGCGAGGAGGAGTGGGACTCCGTCATCCGCGTCCACCTCAAGGGCCACTTCAACACCACCCACTTCGCCGCCGCGCACTGGCGGGAGCGGTCGAAGGCGGCGGGCGCCCCGGTCTACGGGCGGATCATCAACACCTCCTCCGAGGCGTTCCTCGCCGGATCGCCGGGCCAGCCCAACTACGCGGCGGCCAAGGGCGGCATCGTCGGGCTGACGACCTCGACGGCGGGCGCGCTCGCGAAGTACGGGGTGACGGCCAACGCCATCTGCCCCCGGGCGCGCACCCGCATGACCGAGGATGTCTTCGAGGGTTTCGGGGTACCGGCCGACGGCGTCGATCCGCTGGCTCCCGGACACGTCTCCCCGCTGGTCGGCTATCTCGCCTCGCCCGCCGCCGGGAAGGTCAACGGGCAGGTGCTGGTGGTGCACGGCGGGATGGTGGTGCTGCTGGAGCGGCCCAAGGTGGCCGCCAAGTTCGACACCGCCAAGGAGGTGTTCACCTTCGGGGAGCTGGATGAGCGGCTGACCCCGTACTTCGCGGACCGCTCCCCGCAGGAGAGCTTCGCGGCGGCGGAGGTCCTCGGTCTCAAGAAGGGGTGAGGGGGCGCCGGACGGGTCGGACGGGGTCCAACGGCCCTGGCACGGGCGGCCTGTCCGTCCCGTCCCCCTCCCGAACGCGCGACCGCCCCCGGGTGTGTGGCCGGCTCGTGGGAGCGGCGGCCCTACGCGCGGGGGCGGTGTGCCGGACCGGTCGAAGTGCCGGGTCCGGGCGGTCTGTTGAGCTGGTGCGCCGTGTGCCGGGGCGCGGTCTACTGGGCCGGACGGCGGTGGCGGCCCTGGGAGGGTACGGTCTGCCGCTGCTCTTCGGCCGCGGCTGCCGCACCCCGGTGCTTCCCCCGGTGGTCTCCCTCGCCGGCCGTCTGCTGGGCGCTGGGCGCGTCGGTCTGGGTGTCGGGCATCGTGAACGTCACTCCGTCAATCTCTTGCTGCCGTCGTACCCGGCGGAGTTTATCGACCATGCCCGACCGGCCCCATGCCGTTTTGTGGCCGGATCACGCCATTCCGCTGGTCAGCGGTGACTGTTGGAGGGGTACCGGTTTCGAGACCGGACCCGCCAGAGCCCCGAACGGGGCGGCACCGCCTGCGGAAACGCCCCTCCGGGGCGCGGAATCCCACCGTCCGGAGGGCTGTGCTCCGTGACCGTGATGTTGCAGACCCGTGACGTCGCCGGACGGGGGCTGCGGGGGCCGGGGAGGCCGCTGGGACGGAGCCGGCGGTGGCACGGCGGGCGTCCCGGGCATTCCCGGCCCGGCCGGGCCGCCGGGGCCGGACGGCGCCGGGCGGGGCGACGGTACCGGGCCGGACGGCGGCGACATCGGGGGCGCGGCGGGCCGGCCCGCCGACCGCTGCGGCTGCCCGGAGCCTGGCTGAACCGGCAGCCGGGGAGCGGGAGTTGGCCCCGGCCCGCCAACGGCCCCGGCCCCGCCCACCGGCCCATGCCCTGGCCCTGGCCCTGGCCCCCGCCCCGGTCCGGGCCCCGGCCCCCGCCCCGGTCCTGATCCCGGGCCCGGGCCCGGGCCCGGCGGGTCTCCGTCGGACGGACCCGCGTCCCCCTCGTCACCGGCCGGTCCCGACCGGCGCTCACCGTCCGGGTCGGGCGCGTTGGCCAGCGGGGTGTGCATCGTGGCCACGCCGCAGGGGTCGTGCGCCGTGGCGTACGGGACGCACAGGTCACCGGCCGCCGTCCACAGGCCCTTGCCGGTCAGCCAGCCGGGCGGGCTCGCGATGTGCCGCAACTCCTTGAGCCCCGGGCGCCATACGGCCAGCCAGGTGCCGCCGCCCGCGTCCACGCGCAGCGCCACGGCGCAGCGTTCGGGCAGCAGCGTCTGTCTGGGCTGCACGGCGATCGGTGTCAGCCGCGTACCGGCCGGGTGCAGCACTTCGGGGAAGCGGACGGGGCGGTGGCTGCCCACCACGCCCCAGCCCAGCCGGTCCTCGCCGGGCGCGTCCGAGCGGACGAGCAGCAGTCCGCTGTCCGGATCGGCCAGCAGCAGCCGGTCGTTGCTCTCCTCGGCGATCTGGAGCAGCGGGGAGACCTCGCCGCCCCTGCCGAGATCGACGGCCACCGTCTTGACCGTCGCCCTGCCGGACCCGGCGCCCCCCGCGGCCCCCGCGCCTCCCGTGCTCCCCGGCCGGTCACCGGGCATCTCGCGGTCCACGGCCAGCAGCCGGCCCTCAGGATCCAGCCAGGCGCCGCCCGAGCAGCGGCCCTCCACCCGCGCGACGCGCTCCGGCCTCCCGGAGATGCCGCCCGCCACCCGCCAGACGGTGGTGGAACGTTCGTCCTCGGCGAGGGCCAGCGCGTACGCGCGGACTCCGCAGGGGGCGGGCGGCAGCAGGGTGAGGCGGCTCGTGTGGACGCTGCCGAGCCGGAGTTCTCCGGTGTCGGGGCCCGAGGGGTAGAGCAGCGACACGCAGTGCGCCCCGCCCACGCGGCGGGCGATGAGGACCCGTCCGTCGGCGAGCGGCAGCACCTGGCTGTCGGGTTCCTCGGGCTGCTCCACGGGCAGCGGCACCGCGTAGGGCTCGGGCCCCCCGAGCGTCCAGCGCTCCACGAACCAGAGCCCCGGACCACGGGAGCCGAGCCGGGCGGCATACGAGCCGTCCGCCGCGACCGTGAAGCTGTCATTCATGACGCGCGTGACACTCACAGCCATGCTTCGGTCACCTCCAGTGACGAAGCTAGGCGTCGTACTCCCAGTCGAACAGCGCGAGTTGCGGCGCTTCACACGTAAGGGTGACGGCCCCCGGGGTTCGCCTGAGACGGCGTACGGGACTGTGCTGCGGCCGTATCCCGTGGTGGAGACCACAGGGGCCGGGCTTGCCGTCCCGGGCCGAGTGGGCTTGAGTAAGGGTCGCCTAAGCGACGCCGGGTCCGTTCCGGCGCTCCCGATGATCACGGAGTGTCACATGTCCCTCTGCCCGAGCCGTGGCAGCCGGCGCACCGCCGCCGCTGTCGCCCTCCCCCTCGCAGCCGCCCTGGCCCTCACCGCCTGCGGCTCCTCCGGCGGGGACAGCGGGGACGGCGGGGCCGCGGGCGGCAAGGGCAAGTCCAAGGAGAAGGTCGCACAAGGCGGCGAGGACTTCGCCGGTGCGGCGAAGAAGACGGCCGCCTTCGGCACCGACGCCAAGCCGGGCACCTTCCCCCGCCGGATCGAGCACGCCATGGGCACGACGGAGATCAAGAAGCAGCCCAAGCGCGTGGTGGTGCTGGATGTCGGCGAGTTCGACAACGCCGTCTCGCTGGGCTTCAAGCCCGTCGGCCTCGCGCCGGCCGAAGGCGGCAAGCCCGTCCCCGGCTACCTCAAGAAGGCCGCAGGGCACCCGAAGAACGTCGGCACCATCAACAACCTCAACCTGGAGGCCATCGCCGCGCTGAAGCCCGACCTGATCCTGGGCAGCCAGCTGCGCGCGGCCGACAAGTACAAGCAGCTCTCCGCCATCGCCCCCACCGTCTTCTCCATCCGCCCCGGCTTCACCTGGAAGGAGAACTACCTCCTCAACGCGGCGGCGCTCGACCGCACCGCGCAGGCCGAGGCGAAGCTGGCCGCCTACGAGGAGAAGGCGGAAAAGCTCGGCGAGGACCTGGGAGAGAAGAAGCCCAGCGTCACGATGGTCCGCTTCATGCCGGGCATGATCCGCCTCTACGCCAAGGCGTCTTTCATCGGCACCATCCTCCAGGACGTCGGAGTGCCCCGCCCCAAGAACCAGCAGGTCAACGACCTGGCCACCGAGATCAGCCCGGAGCGCGTGGACGAGGCCGACGCCGACTGGATCTTCACCGGCGCCTACGGCGACCCCAAGAAGACCGACCGCTCCAAGGCGCGCGACAGCGCGCTGTGGAAGAAGCTCGGCGCCGTCAAGAAGGGGCGGTCCAAGGACGTCAGCGACGAGACCTGGTACCTGGGGCTGGGCGTCACCGCGGCCGACAAGGTCCTGGACGACCTGCGCGGATACCTGGCGCCCCACGCCGCCAAGGGCTGAGTGCCGCCGCCCGCCACGGCCCCGGCGCGGCCGCCCGCCGGGGCGCCTCCGCGGGCGGCGACCGGGCCGGGAGGGCGCCCGGTCGGGGCAGGTAGCCTTGCCCCCGTGCCCGCACACCCCGCACTCTCCGAAGTCATCGCAGCGCTCGACGCCCTGTGGCCGCGCGAGCGTGCCGAGCAGTGGGACGCCGTCGGCACCGTGTGCGGCGACGTCCCCAACCCGGAAGCCCGCGTCAGCCGGGTCCTGTTCGCCGTCGATCCCGTGTGGGAGGTCGCCGAAGAGGCGGTCAGCACCGGGGCCCAGCTGCTGGTCACCCACCACCCGCTGTATCTGCGCGGTACGACCACCGTGGCCGCCGACACCTTCAAGGGCCGGGTCGTCCACACCCTGATCGGCAACGGCGTCGCGCTGCACGTCGCCCACACCAACGCCGACACCGCCGACCCCGGCGTCTCCGACGCCCTGGCCGGAGCACTCGGGCTGCGGGTGCTGCGCCCGCTGGTGCCGGACACGACCGACCCGCACGGGCGGCGCGGCCTCGGCCGGATCTGCGAGCTGGACCGGCCGCTGCCGCTGGCCGAGTTCGCCGAACTGGCAGCCGCCCGGCTGCCGGTCACCGCACAGGGCGTCCGCGCGGCGGGCGACCCCGGCCGGCTCGTCCGCACCGTCGCCGTGTGCGGCGGCTCGGGCGACAGCCTCTTCGACGCCGTACGCGCCTCGGGGGCCGATGCCTACCTGACCGCCGACCTGCGCCACCACCCCGCCTCCGAGGCCCGCGAGCAGTCCCCGCTGGCGCTCGTGGACGCGGCGCACTTCGCCACCGAGTGGCCCTGGTGCGAACAGGCCGCCGCCCAGCTCGACGCGATCGCCGAGCGCGAGGGCTGGGACCTGCGCACCGCGGTCTCGCGCACCGTCACCGACCCGTGGACGGCGCACGCCGCCTCGCTGGACGGTGGCGCCGCGGCGCAGCAGACTTCTCTTTCCGCATCCGACTTCACCCCGGGAGCCCCCAACTGAACGCCGCGCCCGCCGATCAGATCCGCCTGCTCGACGTCCAGGCCCTCGACACGCGCCTGAGCCAGCTCGCGCACAAGCGCACCACCTTGCCCGAGCACGAGGAGATCCAGCGGCTGGAGGCCGACCTCGCCCAGCTGCGCGACCTGCTGGTGGCCGCCCAGACCGAGGTGAGCGACACCGCCCGCGAGCAGACCAAGGCCGAGCAGGACGTCGACCAGGTACGCCAGCGCGCCACCCGGGACCAGGGCCGCCTGGACTCGGGCATGGTCACCAACCCCAAGGACCTGGAGAGCCTCCAGAGCGAGATCGCCTCCCTCGCCAAGCGCCAGGGCGACCTGGAGGAGGTCGTCCTGGAGGTCATGGAGCGCCACGAGTCGGCCCAGGAGCGCGCTGTCGAACTCGGCGGGCGCGTCGAGTCCGTCGGCGCCCGCCTCCAGGAGGCCACCGCGCGCCGGGACGCCGGACTGGAGGAGATCGACGGCGAGCTGGAGCGGGTGCGCAAGGAGCGTGAGACGGTCTCCGGCGCGGTCCCCGAGGACCTCCTCAAGCTCTACGACAAGATCCGCGACCGCGAGAACGGTGTCGGCGCCGCCAAGCTCTACCAGCGCCGCTGCGAGGGCTGCCGCCTGGAGCTGAACATCACCGAGGTCAACGACGTGCGCGCGGCCCCCGCCGACGAGGTGGTGCGCTGCGAGAACTGCCGCCGCATCCTGGTGCGCACCCCGGACTCCGGACTGTGACGGCGGCCCGCCGCGTCTTCGTCGTCGAGGCCGACGGCGGCTCCCGGGGCAACCCGGGCCCCGCCGGTTACGGCGCCGTGGTCAAGGACTCGGCGAGCGGCGAAACCCTGCGCGAGACCGCGGAGTTCATCGGCCGCGCGACCAACAACGTCGCCGAGTACCGGGGCCTGCTGGCGGGCCTGCGCGCCGCCCGCGAGCTGGACCCCGAGGCGGCCGTCCTGGTGCGCATGGACTCCAAGCTCGTGGTCGAGCAGATGTCGGGCCGCTGGAAGATCAAGCACCCCGACATGCGCCCCCTCGCCACGGAGGCCAAGACGGTCTACCCGCCCGAGGCCGTCACCTACGAGTGGATCCCGCGCGCGGAGAACAAGCACGCCGACCGGCTCGCCAACGAGGCGATGGACGCGGGCAAGCGCGGCGAACAGTGGGACCCCGGCTCCTCCAGCGCCGAACTGGCCGCAGGAGCCCCCACGTCGGCCGGATCCGCCGCGGCGGCCGATTCCGCCGCGCCGGCCGCGACCGGCCCCGGCTCCGCATCCGGCTCCGGGCCCGACCCCGCCGCCGAGCGCGAACAGGCCGCGCCCGCGCCCCGCGTGGGCTGGGGACCCGACCTGGGCACCCCCACCACCTTCGTCCTGCTGCGGCACGGCGAGACGCCGTTGACGCCTGAGAAGCGCTTCTCCGGCAGCGGCGGCTCCGACCCCGCACTCTCCGCCGTGGGACGCCGGCAGGCCGCCGCCGTCGCGGAGTCGCTGGCCGCGCGCGGCACCATCCAGGCCGTCGTCGCCTCCCCGCTGCGCCGCTGCCAGGAGACGGCCGCCGCCGTCGCCGAGCGCCTCGGCCTGAGCGTCCGCACGGAAGAGGGCCTGCGCGAGACCGACTTCGGCGCCTGGGAGGGCCTGACCTTCGCCGAGGTCCGCGAGCGCCACCCCGAGGACCTCCAGGCGTGGCTCACCTCCACCGCCGCGCGGCCCACGGGCGGCGGCGAGTCGTTCGAGACGGTCGCCGGACGCGTGGCCCTGGCCCGCGACAAGCTGCTCGCCCGCTACGCGAGCCGCACGGTGCTGGCCGTCACGCATGTGACCCCCGTCAAGACTCTGGTACGCCTCGCGCTCGGCGCGCCGCCCGACTCGCTGTTCCGCATGGAGCTGTCGGCCGCCTCCCTCTCGGCCGTCGCCTACTACGCGGACGGCAACGCTTCTGTGCGGCTGCTCAACGACACGGCACATCTGCGCTCCTAGCGGAACCTGAAACCCGGCCCCGGGTGGGCCTCGCCGCACCCCGGGCCGGGGGTCCGGGGTCCGGCCAGGCCCGGGGTCCGGGTGCTGAACCCCCGCTCCGGTCGCCGCGCGTGACCGTCCGGCTGCCCCGTGTCGCGCGGGTGCGCGTGCTTCCGGCGCCCGGCCCGGCGTCCCCCGGCATCCCGCCCGGCCGCCCTCCGCCCCTCCCGCCACCTGCCCACCTGGCACGCCTCACGCTGCGCGACGGTACGGGCATCCGGCGCGCCCGCCGCCGAGATGCGGGCGCGAGGCGGGCCCCGCACTCTGGATCCCGATGGCCTCCTGAGAGAGGGGCGGCGGAAACAGTGGCGGAAGCGGAAGCGGAAGCGGAGGCGGCGGGCACCCCGGGCGGGAGCCGGCGGGCCACCGGATGGCGCGCACTGGCCGACGAGACCGCGAAGTTCGGCCTCGTGGGCGGCCTCGGCGTCTTCGTGAACTTCGCGGCCTTCGACCTGTGCCGTGCGGTGACCCAGCTGAACGTGCTGGCCTGCGGAGTCGTCGGCACCGCCGTCGCGATCGTCAGCAACTACCTCGGATTCCGGTACTTCACCTACCGGGACCGCGACAAACAGCGCCGGGCACGGGAGTTCACCCTGTTCGTCGCGTTCAGCGCGGCGGGCCTGGTCATCGAGAACGGAACGCTCTACGCCGCGACCTCCGGGCTCGGCTGGCAGGACCCGCTCCGGAGCAACCTCGTCAAAGCCCTGGGCATCACGGCCGCCACCTGCTTCCGCTTCGTCACCTACCGCACCTGGGTCTTCCGCCGGGCCGGGAGCCCCGGCCCGGCGCCGGCCCGCGCCGCCTACCGCGCCCGCGCCCCGGCCGCGCGCGATCCGGACCAGGGGGCCCTGCCCCACCGCGCCGACGATGCGGAACGAGAAGCGGAACGGAGGCAGGAGATGGACGCGGCAAAGGCGACACAGGCGGCGGACGGGGCGCCGGACGCGGCCCCGGTGACCCAGGCGCTGATCCTGGCGGGAGGCCGGGCCACCCGGATGCGCCCGTACACCGACGACATGCCCAAGGCGATGGTCCCGGTGGCCGACTCGCCCATCGTGGCCTACCAACTCGCCTGGCTGGCGCGGCACGGGGTGACGTCCGTGACGATCAGCGGCGGCTACCAGCACGAGATGATCAGGGAGTACACGGGGGACGGCGCCCGCTTCGGCATGGACATCCGCTACGCGATCGAGAGCGAGCCGCTGGGGCGGGGCGGCGGCCTCAAGTTCGCCGCCGCCTCGCTGGCCGACGCCGACGCGCCCTTCTTCGTGCTCAACGGCGATGTGATCACCACGTTCCCCCTCGCCGACCTGTCCCGCTACCACAGCAGCCGGGGCGGGATGGTCACCGTCGCGCTGACCGCCTACCGCTCGCGGTGGGGCGTCGCCGAACTGGACGACGGCGACCGCATCCGCGGCTTCGTCCAGTCGCCCGAGCTGCCGTACTGGATCAACGCCGGGGTCTACGTCTTCGACCCGGAGGTCCTCGGCGAGCTGCCGGAGCGGGGCGACCACGAGGAGCGCACCTTCCCCCAACTGGCCCGCGACGGCGAACTGTTCGGCTACCGGCTGGCGGGCTACTGGCGCGGCATCGACACCGTCAAGGACGTCCAGGAGGCCACCGAGGAAGTCCCCGTCTCGGTCGGCGCGCTGCCGCCCGCGTTCCGCACGGCCCGCCCGCGCGCCTGACGGAGCTGCCATGGCCACGGACTCCACGGCGACCCTGCGCTGGGCCGTCAGACGGTGGGCGGCCCCCGGCCGGGCGCTGTCCGACGCCGTACCGGCCGTCGGCGTCTACGCCGCGATCCGGCTGACCGGCTTCCTCGCGGTGGCGGGCTACGCCTGGGCGGCCGGTGAGGAGCCCAGCCGTCTGCTCGGCCGCACCTGGGACGCACGCTGGTACGCCTCGATCGCCGAACACGGCTACGGGACCACCGCCCGCTCCCAGTTCAGCGACCTGGCCTTCTTCCCCCTCCTGCCCGGCCTGGAGCGCGGCCTGACCGCCCTCTCCCCCCTGGGCACGGCCCAGGCAGGCGTCCTCCTGGGCTGGCTGTCGGCGCTCGCGGCGGCCTGGGGCATCCACGCCGTGGGCCGCCGCGTCTACGACAACCGGACCGCGAACTGGCTGGTCATCCTGTGGGGCCTGTGGCCCAACGCGGTCGTCGAGACCATGGCCTACACCGAATCGATGATGACCGCCTTGTCGGCCTGGGCGCTCTACGCCGTGCTCACCCGCCGATGGCTGTGGGCCGGCTCCCTGGCGCTGCTCGCCGGGCTGTCCCGGCCCAACGGCTTCGCCGCCGCCGCGGCGGTCATCGTCGCCGCAGCCGTGGCGCTGTGGCGCGAGCCCGCCGACCGGCACAACCCCCGGATCTGGGCGGCCCCGGCGCTGGCCCCGCTGGGGTGGCTGGCGTACGTCGCCTGGGTCGGGGCGCGCACCGGCAGTCCCACGGGATACTTCGCGGTGCAGCGGGCGTGGGGCTCGCAATTCGACTTCGGGCTCTACAACCTGATGTTCCTGGTGCGGATCGCGGAGCCGGACCGGGTGGCGTCGCAGTATCTGGCGGCGGCCGTCGTCCTCGCGGCCCCCGTCGCGCTGCTGCTGCTGATCCGGGAACGGCCGCCGCTGCCGCTCGTGGTCTACGGCGTCACGCTGACACTCGTCGCGCTGGGCGGCGCGCACTACTTCGCCTCCCGGCCGCGCTTCCTCATCCCCGCGTTCCCGCTGCTGTTCGTCGCCGCGCGGTGGGCGTCCCGCGCCGGCCCGCGCGCGCTCGCGCCGGTCCTGGTCGGCTGCGCGGGGCTGTCCGCCGTCTACGGCATCTACCTGATCAGCGTGTCCCCCGTGGCCCCCTGACGCCCCGCTCCGGGCGGCGGCTGTCCGGCGGCGGCTATCCGGCGGTGCGCAGCGCCGCGGCCTCGGCCGCCAGCGCGCGGACGCGGTCCCAGTCCCTGGCCGAGAGCGCGTCCGGGGGCAGCATCCATGTGCCGCCCACACAGGCGACGTTGGGCAGCGCCAGGTAGTCGGCCGCGTTGCCCGCGCCGATGCCGCCCGTCGGGCAGAAGCGGGCCCGGGGCAGGGGAGAGGCCAGCGACTTGAGGTAGGGGAGGCCACCGGCGGCCTCCGCCGGGAAGAACTTCATCTCCGTCACCCCGCGCTCCAGCAGCCCCAGCACCTCCGAGGCCGTGGCCACCCCCGGCAGGAACGGCAGGCCCGACCCGCGCAGCGCCGCCAGCAGCGCGTCCGTCCACCCGGGGCTGACGAGGAACCGCGCCCCCGCCTCGGCCGCCGTCCGCACCTGTGCGGCGCCCAGGACCGTACCGGCGCCCACGACCGCCTCGGGAACCTCGGCGGCGATGGCCCGTATCGCCTCGTGCGCGGCCGGCGTCCGCAACGTCACCTCGATCGCCGGCAGCCCCCCGTCCACCAGGGCGCGCGCGAGCGGCACGGCATCCGCCGCGTCCTCCAGGACGACGACGGGGATGACGGGAGCGAGATCGAGCACGGACGGGCCCGGGGCGGCGGAGGCAGTCATGTGCGTATCCTGCCCGCCGGGCAGCAATACCCGCAATGGTGGTTGCGCATATTGCAACGCCTGCGCGCGAAGGGGCGCGACCCGAAGGGGCGCGAGGCTGTGTCATGTATGCGGCTCCGCCGCGTGGGCGTGCCCGGCCTGGGGGTACCTCCCTGCTCGAAGAGTTCGGGAGAGACCCGCACCCCGCCCGGCACAGACAGGGGCACCACTTCCCGAGCGCCACGAAAGAGGGCAGCACAAGGATCTGCCGGACAGGTCGCAGCCGGGACCTGCGGCGGAGCCGCTACAGCTCTGTGACGATGACGTCCAGCGCCGTTGCGCCCGGCTCTCCGTCGCCCTCCACCGCGTATCCCAGCTCGCGCAGCGTCCCGGCCAGCTCCGCCGGGGTCTTCGGGGCCGCGCCCGCCTCCAGCAGGGCGCGCACGATGCGGCCCTTGGTCGCCTTGTTGAAGTGGCTGACCACCGAGCGCTTCTCCACCCCGTCCACCAGCCGCGACTGGAGCACCCGCACCGTCGCCGTCCGCCGCGCCTGCTCGCCCTTCGGCTTCCACATGTTCGCGTACGCCGAGGAGCGCAGATCCAGCACCAGGCCCCCGCCGGCGGCCTCCGGCAACGCCGACTCCAGCGGGCCGCGCCAGTAGGCGCCGAGCGGCCCCGTCCCCGGCAGCTTCACGCCGCCCGACAGCCGGTAGGAGGGGATACGGTCCTTGATCCCGACCGCGCCCCACAGCGCCGAGAAGACCAGCAGCGAGCGCGCCGCGCGGCGCTTGGCCGCCGGACCGAGCGTGGCCAGGCCGAGCGCGTCGTAGAGGACACCGGTGTAGATCTCCCCGGCGGGGCGGGCGGGCGCCGTGCGCAGCGCCGCGTTCTTGACGACTTCGCCGCGCAGCCCCTCGCTCAACCCCAGCACCTCACGGGCCTTGGCCGTATCTTCCGGGGACCCGGCGGGCCCGGGGGCTCCGGCCGCCCCGGAGCACAGGGCCACCAACTCGTCCAGCACCCGCTCGCGCGCCGGCGTCAGCCCCGGCAGCGAGAGCGACGCCAGGTCCAGCGGACGGCCCCGGCCGCCCTCGGCCTTCCCCTCGGACGGCGGCAACAGCACGAGCACGGCGGAACTCCTCGGTACGTACGACGACGGTAGGCGCCCCAGCGTACGGGCCCGGCTCACAGGAAGACGGGGCCGTGGTAAGCGGAGGTCACAGCGTCTGGGGGGTGGCGAAGAGGCGGTCCGGGTCGTAGAGGGCCTTGAGTTTCGTCAGGCGGTCCGCGTTGGCGCCGTAATAGGCGTGCCGCCAATCCCGCAGCGCCGGGTCCGGGTAGTTCTGGTAGGCGCCCGCACCGGCCCAGCCGTGCATCGCCGCGTGGGTGCCATCCAGCCATTCGCGGTGCTCCGCGACGGCGGGGGCCGGTGTGCGGTCCGGCCAGGACGTGAAGTAGCGGGCGAGGAAGCGCGCGTCGCGGTGGACGAACGCCGTCGCGTCCGGCCGCACCCGGCTGACGGCCCCGCCCAGCGCGTCCAGCGCGACCATTCCCGCGCCGCCGCCGCTCAGCCCGGCCAGCCGCTCGACCCGGGCGAGCAGGGCGCGGATTCCGGGGGGCGGGAGCGGGCGGGTGAAGAAGTGCGAGCGCGCCGCGTACGACTCGCGCACCACCCGCCCCCGCTTCGTCCGGCCCGGCAGGGTGCCGCGCTGGTGGGCCTGGGCCAGGGTCCAGCCGGAGACGCCGCCCATCATCTTCATGGCGTCGAGGAACGAGTGCCGCCGCAGCGACACATCGGAGGCCGGTACGCGGATCCGGCCGGCGAGCCGGTCGAGCTGGTTCTCCAGTTCGCGGCGGGCGCCCAGCGACAGCCCGCCCACCCGCACGCTGCCGGGCCTGCCGCCCGCGGGTGCCGTCAGATGGAGGTTGGCGCCGATCTCCTCGGGGGCCATCGGGGCCCAGCGCTGCCATTCGCGCAGCACGGCACCGGCCGTGGACCACGGCCAGTGGAGGAAGAACGTCACGCAGGGGGGCGCCACTTGAGTGCGGAAGTCGAGCGAGGTGACCACGCCGAACTGCGCGTTCCCCCCGCCGCGCAGCGCCCAGAACAAGTCGGCCTCCGCTTCGGCGCCGGCCTCGCGCAGCCTGCCGTCGGCGGTGACGAGCCGGACGCCCGTCACGCTGTCGGACGTCAGCCCGTAGGCGCGCGAGACCGCGCCGATTCCGCCCCCCAGCGCCAGTCCGGAGACCCCGAGGGTGGGACAGGTCCCGGCCGGTACGGTGCGCTTGTGGGCGCTCAACGCGCTGTATACGTCGATGAGTTTGGCGCCCGCGCCGGCCGTCGCCGACCGGCCCGAGGCCGTCACCTTCGCCATCATCTGCACGTCGATGACGAGCCGGTCCCGGCCGCTGGACCAGCCGGCGGGGGAGTGGCCCCCGCTGCGGACGGAGACGGGTATCCCGTGGCCGCGCGCGAAGGCCAGGCACTCGGCTATGTCGCCGGGCCCCGCGCAGTAGGCGACGGCGGCCGGACGCACCGCGTCGAAGCGGGAGTTGAACAGCTTGCGGGCCGCCGTGTAGTCGCGGTCGCCGGGGCGCAGCAGCGTGCCGTCCAGGCCCGAACCGAGCGCGGCCCACGCGGCGCCCTTCGCGTCACCGTATGCCCTGATCCCCGTCATGCCCGCCGTCCCCGCCATACCGGTAGTCCCCGTCATCCCCGTACGCCCCGCCGTCGCTGCCCGTCTCGCCGTGGGCGTCGGTCGCGGCCGTGTGCGCATCGGTGTCCTCGTGTGCGTCGGCATCATCGTGTGTGTCGGCGTCGGCATGTGCGTCCGCCCCTGTCTTGCCCCGGGACAACTGGCGGGCGCCCGCGCCGTGTTCCCGCTGACGTCCGGTCAGGTGTACCCGGTCCGCGGCCCGGGCGCGGTCACCCGGCGCCGCCCCCGGGTGCGGGCTGCGCGAAGCAGGCCGTGGCGGCGGTGCGGAAGCCGTGCCGGGCGTAGAGCTGGGCGGCTCGTTCGTCGTTGGCCGTCAGGAAGACCGTGGTCAGGCCGAGCCGACGCGCCTCGGCGACCAGCGCGGCGGTGACGGCCGCACCCAGCCCGCGACGGCGTACGGCGGGCAGCGTGCCGATGCCGACCAGCTCCGTGGTCCCGCCCAGCGGCAGCAACTGGCCCGCGCACAGGGGCACTCCCGCGTCGTCGAGCGCGGCGGCGACGACGGTGTGACCCGCGCGGACGCGGTCACGGGCGCGGGCCAGCGTCCACGGGGTGACATACAGCCCCACGGCGTCCTCCAGCCGCAGCGGACTGCCGCGTCCGCCGCCGGGCGGCGCCTCGGCGAAGGCGAGATACGGCACGGCCAGCGCACCCGGCAGCGCCGGATCCCCGGCCCCCAGCACCCGCACCACGGCCCCCGGCACCGAGCGGCCGCATCCAGGCACCTCGGTGCCGAGCCCAGGGCCCTCGGCGCCGAGCCCCGGCGGAGCGGCAGCGTGCGCGTCGGCTCCGGCGGTGTCCAACACCATCAACGGCCGCTCCCACACCCGCAGCCCCGCCTTCCCGGCGGCGGCGCGCAGCCCCGGCGCGTGTTCGCCGATCCACTCGAAGCTCTCCGGCACCCCCAGCCGGCGCTGCCGCTCGCGCACCCGCCACACGTCATCAGGGCCGGGGCCGGGGTGTGCGACACGGCCGGGAGCGACCACGGCGGGCCGCGCGCAGTAGGGGAACGGGGCGCCCTCGTCGGCCACGAACAGGGTGAGCGGACCGAAGTCCTCCGCGCGGCCCGACACCCGCGGCACGGCATCCAGATAGGTCTCGACACGGCGCAGCGGATCAACGGCAGACGTCACCCCCGCACCCAACCAGCACCCTCCCGCACCCGCCACTCAATTCCCGGCTCTCCGGTTACAGTCGGCGGCATGACTGATGTGACCGGGTTTTCCGCACGAGGAGATGTGAGCCCGCCCCTGGTGGACGGCGGGGAGAGCGAGACGCTGAGGACCTTCCTCGGCTATCTGAGGGAAGCGGTGATCGCCAAGGCCGCCGGTGTGACGGACGAGGTGGGGCTGACCCCCGGCGTCCCGTCCGGCACCAGCCTGCTCGGGCTGATCAAGCATCTGACGGTGGTGGAGGAGAACTGGTTCGAGTGGGCCTACGCCGGAAAGGGCGAGGGCGGACCCGCCTCCGACAGCGAGCCCCCGGCGCCGGGCGAGACGGCGGCGAGCCTCATCGCCGCCTACCAGGACGCGAGCCGCAGGGCCGACGAGATCGTCGCGGCCTGCGACGACCTCTCCCGGCCCGGCGCCCGTTCGCTCCGTGACAGCCCGCCGCCCTCGCTGCGCTGGGTGCTCGTCCACATGATCGAGGAAACCGCCCGCCACGCGGGCCACGCGGACATCCTCCGCGAACAGACGGACGGGGCCACCGGCCGCTGAGCGGCGCGCCGGGCCCCGCCGTCGCCACCCGCTCGGCGCGCCCCGCGCGCTGTGTGCGCCTTGCGTGCTCCGTATGCCTTGCGCGCTCCGTGTGCCCTGCGCCCGTCGGCGGGTGTCACATCGAACCGAACGTCGGCCGCCCCTCGGGGACGTAGGTGTGCACGGCCACGCCCGCCGGGGTCGTGTCCGACTCCAGCAGGCGCAGGGCCGTGGGCACCGCGCCGTCGGCGAACAGGTGGCGGCCCCTGCCCAGGACCACGGGGTAGACCAGCAGGCGGTACTCGTCGATCAGGTCGTGCTCCATCAGGGAGCGGGCCAGGGCGCCGCTGCCGTGGATCTGCAACTCGTCACCCGGCTGCTCCTTCAGCCGGCGTACGGCCTCCACTGTGTTACGGGTGTCATCGGCGTTCCCGGCGAGGGAGCCGAGCAGCGTCGAGCCCTTCCAGTCCAGGTGGTCCAAGGTGGTGGAGGCGACGTACTTGGGCAGCGAGTTGAGGCGCCGGGCGACCACCGGGTCCTCCTCGTCGCTGACCTGCGGCCAGTACGCCGCGAAGATCTCGTAGGTCACCCGCCCCAGCAGGAAGCCGCCCGCACGGCCGAACCACTCGGCCACCTGCCGCCCCATGGCCTCGTCGGCGTACGGCACCAGCCAGCCACCGAGATCGAACCCGTCGCGGGGATCCTCCTCGGGGCCGCCCGGCCCCTGCATCACGCCGTCCAGCGACAGGAAGGTGGTCAGTGTCAGCTTCGCCATGGTCGTCTCTCCTCGCTCCGCGTCCAGAAGGGCGGGCCCCTTCCGTGCGGACCCCTCCATACGGGTCCGTACGGGGAAGAGACCCGCCCCACGAGCAGAACTCATCGCGCCCGCCGGATCCGGCGGCACGCGCGCGCCGACCGCCGGATTCAGGCGACCGGCGCTCCCTCCTCGGCGGGCAGCGTGTCCATGAAGGAGCTGACGGAGAAGACGGCGCGGCCCGCGCCCGCCGGACCGTATCCGGGCGGCGAGGACAGCCCGTGCCGCTGCATCGCCGAACGGTAGGCGTCCAGCAGCCGGATGTGGTACTCCAGCGGCGCGCCCTGCGGGTTGGTCCTGCCCAGCGGCGTCGTCGGCTCCGGGCACCAGGTGGTGAAGCGGGGCGTGATGCCGTGCGACATGAAGAAGTCCAGGCCCTCGGTGGTGGAGGCGATGGCCTCGTCAACCGTCCCGAAGCCGAACGGCTCGGCCATCTCGATGCCCGCCACGAAGTTCGGGATCACATTGCGCGCGCCGAAGACGTCCGCCGAGTCGAGGATGCGCCGGTGCCACTCCTCGCGGCCGACGTAGCGCTCCTTGCCGGGGCAGTGCAGCTGGAAGAGCCGCTTGTCCCACACCTCGAAGTTCGGGTGGTAGATCTTGATGCCGTAGTCGTGGAAGCGCTTGACGTCCTCCTTGGGCAGCGCCTGCGCGACGACCTTGCCCGTCCAGCGGTCCGGGAAGCGCTCCTCGATGGCCTTGGCGTACTGCCCGTAGAAGTCCGCCTCGTCCTTGCCCTGCACCTGCGAGGTGATCGAGCCGCCGGTGAGGGTGTAGGCGCGGGAGGCGCCGAGGGTGTCGTGGTCGGAGATGATCTGGAGAGCCTCCAGCACCTCCTCGACCGGCTTGACGCCCGTGTACGGCCGTCCGGCCGCCTTGTGCTGGCGCCAGTTGTGGTTGATGTCGCAGTACTGGCACTCCTCCTTGGCGCCGAAGTACTGGCACACCCGGAAGACCGTCAGGTAGATCAGGTAGCCCCACTGGATGGTGGGTGCCACCTCCATCACGGACTTGCCGTTGGCGAGCGTGTGCCGGTAGTAGTCCGGCATCGGCGGCAGGCCGACGTCCGCGATGCGCGTCCCGTCGAGGTAGAGGCCGAGCGAGCCGTCCTCGCCCGCCCGCACGCGGTAAGGCGAGTCCGGGTTGACCCGGACCGAGACCACGGTGCGGCGCAGGTCATAGGCGCCGCCGGTCAGCACGATCTCCTCCGGCGGACGGCGCAGCGCGGCCTCGCCCAGCTCGGGCAGGGTGCGGTGGTCGAAGGAGAAGATGAAGTACGACTTCGGTTTGACGTCGCCGGACGCGGAATCACTGGAGTCGCTGAGAGCCGACTCGTCGAAGGCCATCCCGCCCCGGAGCAGATCCTCCTTGATCACCGCCTCGCGAGGGATGTGCGGGAAGCGCTCCATCAGGTCTTCGATCAGCGCGGTCCGGTTGTCCTGCTGCGTGGACGGCTTTGGCGGCATGGTGTGTCAGGCTCCTCACTTCGCGGCCCTGGGGGGCTCCCACGACGGTACTCCGGCGCCTGACCGAGCCGTACACCTGCCTCCCCCGCCCGCGCCCCCTGGTCCAGGGTCTCTCGTTCGGATCTTCGTGGGTCGGGCCGCGGCGTCGGATGCGGTGCCTCGCAAGGCGGAGGCGCTTCCTCCTACTGGGCGTATTCGGATGCTCCGACAACGCGGCGAGGTGCCGTAGCTGTCGTCGCGGACCCGGAGATCCGGACGAGAGACCCTGGCCCTGGTTCAGCTCCACACTTCCGGGCCGCCGCCCCGCCACTCGATGAGGTTGGGATCGTCGAGCTGGATGTCCGAGAGGTCGAGCCCCGCCCGCCGCAGGAACTCGACCACGTCATCGGGCTTGTGCGCGAATCCCAGGCTCTCGGCATGCGCGGTCACGCGCCGTCCCCCGCTGCCCGACGGTGGGTGTACGACGATCGGTGGAGTCATACCCCCCAGCGTGCGCCCATGGCCAACGCATCGCATCCCCGGGGTCCGCGGGAACCCCCGGGGGCGCGCCGCCGCCGTCTCCCGTTCGGGCGAAGGAGACGAGGGCCGCCCGGGTGAAGCAGCCCCGGCCCCCGAATGCCCACCCCGCCCCCTGGGCAAGCCCGCCCCTGTTCCGCCCGACCCCCGGCCCCGGACCGCCCGCGCCCACCCGGACGCGAACCGGGGCCGAGGACCACCCGACCTCGGGCGCGGCACCTGAGCACGAGATCCGAGTTCCGAGACAAGAGACAAGAGACAAGAGAAAGGCACCCCATGCGCAAGCGCACGGCCCTCGCCGCCGCGGCACTGACCGCCACCGCACTGCTCGCCGCCGCGGGCACCGCGGCGGCCTGCCCCGGCCACGACCACGAACAAGGCCGCGACCAGACCCACAGCGCCACCCCCGCCTCCCCCCACCCCGCGAACGCCCCGGCGAACGCCCCCGCGCAGGGGCCGGCCCAGGGCCCGTCCCTCGGCCAGGCGCCGCCCACGCCGAGCGCCCCGGAGGCCGAGAAGGACCCGTACGACATCCTGCTGGGGGGCTGAGCGCCGGTCTCCTGGACAAGGCAAGACCCGCCTGGCAAGGGCGCGGCCCGCACGTTCCCCGGGGCCGCGCCCTTCGACATGCCCTGGGGGCCGTGCCGGAGCCCTCCGTACCCGCGCACGGGTGGGCCCCGCCTCGACCCCGCCGTCAGGCCCCCCGCCCCCTCCGCCCCCGGCCCCGCCGGACCGAAATCCGCTGGTGCCCGGTGCGGGGCGGGGCTAAAGTCCTGCCCCATGTCCGCCTTCGCCGCGTGCGGGGCAGCCTGCGCTGCCGCTACCGCCTTCATGAGGATCCGCCGCTCCTAGCGGCGGTGCCTCTGTCTCGTTCGTAGAGAAGAGTTCCGCCGCTTCAGCGTGTACGCGCCGGGCGGCGCCTTTGTGCTGCCCGGTTCCTTCCGAAGCAGCGGAGAACCTGTGCCCAGGCACCATGAAGGCCGTCATGAACTCGGCCAGAACTTTCTCGACGACCCCGCCACGATCCGCACGTTCGTGGACCTCGTGGCCCGCACCAGCGGGCCGATCCTGGAGATCGGCAGTGGGGACGGTGCGCTGACCCTGCCCCTGCAACGGCTGGGCAGGACGCTGACCTGCGTGGAGATCGACCGCCGCAGGGCCGCGCGGCTCGACCGGCGGACGGACGCGGCGACCACCGTCGTCGGCGCCGACTTCCTGCGCTACGCGGCCCCGCGCAGCCCCCATGTCCTCGTCGGCAACCTGCCGTTCCACCGCACGACGGCCATGCTCCGCAGGATCCTGCGCGCACCGGGCTGGACCGACGGCGTGCTCCTCGTCCAGTGGGAAGTGGCCCGGCGCCGCGCGGGCGTCGGTGGCGCGACGATGATGACGGCGCAGTGGTGGCCGTGGTACGACTTCACGCTCGTCGCCCGCGTGCCCGCCGCCGCCTTCCGGCCCCGGCCGGGCGTCGATGGCGGTCTGCTGACCCTCACCCGCCGCGTCGAACCGCTCCTCGCGCCCGCGCACCGGGCCGCCTACCAGGACTTCGTCCACCGCGTCTATACGGGCAGGGGCCGTGGCATCGCGCGGATCGTCGCCGCCGCGGCACCCGGCGTGCCCCGCCGCCGGCTCCACACCTGGCTGCGGGATCAGAACCTGCGCCCCACGGATCTCCCCAAGTCTCTGACGGCGCCCCAGTGGGCGGAGCTGTATCTGCTCACGGCCACGGGCGGGGGAGAGGGAAGGCGAGGGGACGGGCGCGCGGCACCGGACGGGGGCGGGGGGCGGAGCGGGGACGTCAGCCGCCGTTGACTGCCCTCGCCGTCGGCTGACCGTCCCTGACCTGCGGTGACGTACGGGCTTCGGGGGATTGTCAGTGGCCGCTGCCAGACTCGCGGTATCCGAATCCATCATGCTGGCTGCGTGTGGACGGAAGGCCCCGCCGACAGCGCGGCGGGGCCGCCACCGCCCCTTCCCCTCCCGGCCCCTTCCCCTCTCCTTCCCGGCCCCTTTCCCCTCCCGGCCCCCGACCCTGGCCCGTCCTGCGCCGTGCCCCCGCTGTATCCCGCCGATCCGGTCGGCCGGGCGCGGGCTTCAAGCGCTACCGTGTGGTTCAAGAGGGCTGTGGTGCGCGGGAGTTGCGCCCGGCCGGGTGTGGGAGAGGACGAGGGAGCAGGCGTATGTCGGGCTGTCGCCGGGTGAAGTTCCGGGCCGTCACGGCTTTCCAGCGGCGGATCCTCAACCCCGTCACCGTACGGATGCCGGGTCAGATCCTGCTGGAGACCACCGGCCGCGTCTCCGGGAAGCCGCGCCGCACCCCGGTCGGCGGGCGCCGCACCGGCGCGGAGTTCTGGCTGGTATCCGAACACGGCGACCAGTCTCACTACGTACGCAACATCAGGGCCGACCCCCGCGTCCGCGTCCGCCTCAAGGGGCGGTGGTACACCGGCACCGCCCACCCGCTCCCCGACGACGACGCCCAGGCCCGCCTCAAGGCCCTCCCGTCCTCCAACAGCGCGGTGGTCCGTGCGGTGGGTACCAGCCTGCTGTCCGTCCGCGTTGACCTCGACGACGCGGAGCCCGGTCCCGGGCGGGAGAGCTGACCCCATGGCTGACCCCCTGCTGACGGGCCGGCAGCCGGCCGGTGGGGGCCGCGTCGTCCCGCTCAGTCGAGGACCGCGGTGGCCTCGACCTCGACCAGGTGCTCGGGTACGTCCAGCGCCGCGACACCGAGCAGCGTGCCCGGCGGTACGGGGGTGCCGCCCAGCTTCGTGGCCGCTCGCGCTACCCCTTCCATGAACTGGGGCATCTTGTCGGGGGTCCAGTCCACGACGTAGACGGTCAGTTTCGCCACGTTGTCGAAGGAGGCGCCCGCCCCGGCCAGTGCGGTGCCTACGTTGAGGTAGCACCGCTCGACCTGTGCGGCGAGGTCACCTTCGCCGACCGTCACCCCTTCGGCATCCCAGGCGACCTGCCCGGCGACGAAGACCAGTTTCGAGCCGCTCGCGACCGATACCTGGTGGTAGGCGCCGACTTCCGGCAGTCCGGCGGGGTTCACCAATGTGAGTGCCATGGTGTCTGTCTCCTCGCGACGGGAGCCCGCGGGCTCACTTCCCCGAGCCGTGAGCGTGCGGCCCGGGGCTTCTTGTGCGTACGGAAAGACCGTAGGAGGGCGGGCGCTGTCCGGGAAGAACGCACTTTTTCGTTACCGGGTCACCTGACGGTGACCCAGCAGCTCGCGGCGGCATCCGCCTGTTCACGGCCGCGCCGGGGGGCCCGACAGGTAGGTGCCGTTCCTGTCGTACGGCCACGGGTTCGCCACGCAGCCGTGCAGCCCCTTGATCTGCTGCATCATCGCGGGAGCGGGCTTGCCCTTGCCGGGGCAGCCCAGGTGCGGGAAGCCGAGGAAGTGGCCGACCTCGTGGTTGACCGTCAGCGCGTGATAGTCGGAGAGGCTGTGCTGGTAGTACGGGTTGGCCAGCAGCCAGCGCTTGATGTTGACGATGACGTTCTTGCCCACCCGGCAGTTGACCTCGCCGCCGGTGTCGAGACCGCCGCGCCCGCACATGCGGTCCACGGTGCCGGGGGTGGCGACGACCACGGTGAAGTCGTGGGACCCGCTGGTGACCTGCTGGAAGGACGCTTCGTTGCGGGCCGTCCAGCCGCGCGGGTCGGCGAGGACCCGGCGGACCTCCTTGGAGACCCCCTCCGGGGTCTGCGCCAGGTTGTCCTCCACGGTGACCTTGTAGCGGAAGAGCCGGCCCGCGCTGCCGATGCGCGTTCCGGAGACGGCCGCCGTGCGGAACTCCCCGGGGCCGTCCGCCGGGTACTTCGCGTCCGGGTCCACGGCGTCGCTGCTGGAAGAGGGGGAGTTGCTCGGTGACGGCTTGTGGGAGGGGCGATCCTTCGGCTTCGGGCTGCTCGACGGTGAGGCGTCCTTCGCCACGTCACCGGATTTACCGGACTCGCCGGATTCGCCGGACGCCGAGGCCGCCACCTTGTCGCCGTTGCCGCCTCCGTCGCCGTGCTCGGGGAGCAGGCCGCTGCCCAGGAGCGCGGCCACGGTGACTGCGGTGATGCCCGTCACGGCAAGAACCACGGAACGTGACCGCGAACGGCGCCGACGGCGGCGTCCGCGTCCCCGCGGCGGCGTTGCGTGCGAGGCCGTCGCATGCCCGCGGGGCCGTGCCCTGCTCATCTCGGCAGCTCGGCGTGGGGTATGAGGCCGGCGGCGGCCACCTGGAGAAACGATCCCGCGCCACCGACCCGCCAAGCGGTTCGCCCGCGCACCCCGGAGGTGCGGGCGGTCCGGTTGTGGCCGTGTTGGTCGTTCATCGTGCTCTGTCCCATCTGCGGAGGGTGCTTCTCCCCCTGCGGAAGGTCAGATGCTCGCACACCCGTAAAAGTTCACGGTGAGTGGTCTCGGATCGGTGCGAGGGCGTGCGGCCCCACACAGAGAGTGATCACTTCGGGGTGGCGGCTGGGCGGGTGAGCTGTCGCGGAACAAGCGGGGGCCCGGCGTAGTCGCCAGGGCATGGATACGCACCCGGGGGCGGCTGCCTCGACCGAAGTGCTGCGCTGCACGGCCTTCTCCGCCGATCCGGACGGCGGCAATCCGGCCGGGGTCGTGCTCGACGCGAGCGCGCTCGACGACGCGGCGCGGCTGGCGGTGGCGGCCGAAGTGGGTTATTCGGAAACGGCGTTCCTGACGCCCGCGCCGGAAGGGGCCGAGGGGGTACCCGAAGGGGCGCCCGAGGGGCGTGCCTTCACGACGCGGTACTTCAGCCCGCTGGACGAGGTCGCCTTGGGGGCACCTCCCGGCCGTAGGCCGGGGGAGGACACACGACGATCGCGACGGCCGTGGCGCTGGGCGAGCGCATAGGCCCCGGTGAACTGCTGTTCCTCACCCCCGCCGGGCCGATCCCCGTCACCGTCACGGCCGACGGCGAGGGCGGCGTGCCGAGAGCGACGCTCAGCAGCGTCGAACCGCACAGCAAGCCCGTCGAGGACGGCGACCTGGCTGAGGCGCTGGCCGCGCCGGGCTGGGCCGAGAGCGACCTGGACCCGGCAATTCCTCCCCGTATCGCCTTCGGCGGCAACGACCACCTGGTGCCCGCCGTCACCACCCGCGAGCGACTGGCCGCGTCGGACTACGACTTCGAGCGGCTGAAGGACCTGATGCTGCGGCTCGGCCTGACCACGCTCCAGCTGGTGTGGCGGGAGTCCGCCGGCGTCTTCCACGTGCGCGACCCCTTCCCCGTGGGCGGCGTACGCGAGGACCCGGCCACGGGCGCGGCGGCGGCCGCCTTCGGCGGGTACGCGCGTGAACTGGGCCTCGTCCCGGCGGAGTCCCGCTTCACCCTGCACCAGGGCGAGGACATGGGCGGCCGCCCCGGCGAGCTGACCGTCGAGTTGCGCGCGGGCGACCCCCGCGTCCACGTCTCGGGCACGGCCGCCCGCATCGGCTGACCCCGGGGAACGGACCCCGCCACCGCCGCCGCCGAGCCCGGAACCCGCACCCGCGCCAGCGCCCGCCCCCGCGAGGTGGACGAGGCCCGGCGGCTGCCTGGGCCGGGGGCCCGCGCAACCGTCCCGGCCGAGACGGAGATCACGTGGTGGGGCGGTCGCGGTGGTGCCCTGCGGGGCGGCGCGCAGCAGGCTGCGGGGCGCGGTGGCGCGGCGCACGCGCCCCGCTGCGCGACCGCAGGCCCTACGCCGAAGGAGCCGCCGCCCCGTGCCTGTGCCCGAGTCCGAGTCCGCGCCTGCCCCCGGCCCCGCCCGCCGGGCCCCCGCCCCGCCGCGGTGAATGTCGCGAACTACCAGAACGAGATCCATCCGCACGGGCTGGAAGGCCGCGTGGCGCCGTTCACCAGCGAGGCGACCGCGCTCGGCGTCTCGGCCCGTGACCACCTGGACGCCGGGGCCCTCGGCTACGTCGCGGGCTCGGCCGGATCCGGGGCCGCCCACCGGGCCACCGCACCCCGGCGGAGCTGACCCCGGACGACCTGTGGCACCGTCCCTGACGCGCCGACGGTACGATGGAGGGCACGGCGGACGAGCCGGCCGGACGGCCGCGTCGGGGGGTGCTTCGCACTCTCCGCCGAGGAAAGTCCGGGCTCCACAGGGCAGGATGGTGGGTAACGCCCACCCGGGGTGACCCGCGGGACAGTGCCACAGAAAACAGACCGCCGGGCCCGTCTTCGGGCGGCGCCCGGTAAGGGTGAAACGGTGGTGTAAGAGACCACCAGCGCCCAGGGTGACCTGGGCGGCTAGGTAAACCCCATCCGGAGCAAGGTCAAGAGGGGCCGTGGCGACGCGGCCCTGCGCGGATGTTCGAGGGCGGCCCGTCCGAGTTCGCGGGTAGACCGCACGAGGCCGGTGGCAACACCGGTCCTAGATGGATGGCCGTCTCCCCGGCCACCGCGAGGTGCCCGGGAGACAGAACCCGGCTTAGAGGCCGACTCGTCCGCCGCCTCACCGCCTCACCGCCTCACCGCCTCGCCGCGCGTTGCGCGCGGTCCGTTCCCGCGCCGGGTCTGCCGGGCCGCCGGGTCCGCTGGGCGTTCTCCCCTCCCGGGTGGGTCAGCCGCGGCCGATGTAGGGCATTTTCGTGGCCAGCACGGTCGCGAACTGCATGTTGGCCTCCAGGGGGAGTTCGGCCATGTGCAAGACGGTGCGGGCCACGTCGGCGGCGTCCATGGTGGGTTCGGGGGCGTGGCCTCCGTCGGCCTGGCGGACACCGTGGGCCATGCGGGCGGTCATGTCCGTCGCGGCGTTGCCGATGTCGATCTGGCCGCAGGCGATGTCGTGGTGGCGGCCGTCCAGGGAGAGGGACTTGGTCAGGCCCGTCAGGGCGTGCTTGGTGGCGGTGTAGGCCGCGGAGTCCGGGCGCGGGGTGTGTGCGGAGAGGGAGCCGTTGTTGATGATCCGGCCGCCGCGCGGCTGTTGCTCCTTCATCAGGCGGAACGCGCCCTGGGCGCACAGGAAGGCGCCGTGCAGGTTGACGTCCACGACGGCACGCCACTCCTCCCAGGCCAGCTCCTCCAGGGGCACGGCGGGGCCGAACCGGCCCGCGTTGTTGAAGAGCAGGTCGAGTCGCCCGTAGCGCTCGCGTACGGCTTCGAAGAGCGCGGTCACCGCCGCCGGGTCGGTCACATCCGTGGGCACGCACAGCACGGACGTCCCGTTCCCCGCCAGTTCGGCGGTGGACTCCAGCGGGCCGGGCGTGCGGCCGGCCAGCACGAGGGACCACCCGGCGTCCGCCAGCGTGAGCGCCACGGCCCGCCCGATCCCGGAGCCGGCCCCCGTCACCAGGGCCGTCCGGATCCGGTGCCGGGACCCTGGGCCCGCTGCCGCCCGCGCCCCGGGCGCCCTGGATGCCTCGGGCCCCTCGGGAACCCCATATGTCTCCTGCGTCATGCGCGCAGCGTACGCGGGCGCCCCGCGCGCCGAGCGGCACACGGACGCCTCGCGCGCGGAGCGGCACACGGACGTGGAGTGCTCGGGCCCGGACGCATGGTTGTCCGCCGACGCCGGCCGCGCGGTGGTGAACCTGGGCTTCCGCCCGGCTGAACACGGGGTGGAGGGGAACAAATGTGTGGGCCGGGGCAGGAATCCCTGGGAGAATGTCCACGCCGCTGACAATCTCCTGGAGAGGTGCATGACCAACCCCGGCCCCCAGCAACCGGCCGCGACAACCGGCGAGAACGCACACCCCGCAACGGATCCCCCCGCGACCCCGCACCCGGGGATACCGAGTCCAGCGGCACCGGACCCGGCGGCACCGGACCCCGCCCCCGGGCGTGAGGCGGACCGGAGCAGTGCCGACGCCGGGCCGGGCAGGGAAGCCCAACCTGCCCCGGGTGAACGGCCGTTGACGCCGCGCGGCCGGGCCGGGCTGCTGGTCACGCTCATCCTCGGCGGGCTCACCGCGCTCCCGCCCCTCTCCATCGACATGTACCTCCCGGCCCTCCCCGAGGTCGGCGGCGCCCTGCACGTGTCGGCTGCCGGGGCGCAGCTCACACTCACCGCCTGCCTGATCGGGCTCGCCGTCGGCCAGCTCGTCGTCGGACCCATGAGCGACCGCTTCGGCCGCCGCAGACCCCTGCTGATCGGCATGAGCGGCTATGTGGTGGCGGGACTCGCCTGCGCGCTGGCGCCCACCGCCGGGACGCTGACCGGGTTCCGGTTCGTCCAGGGCTTCGCGGGTGCCGCCGGCATCGTCATCGCGCGGGCCGTCGTACGCGACCTGTACGACGGCCTCGCCATGGCCCGCTTCTTCTCCACCCTGATGCTGATATCCGGCGTGGCACCGATCCTGGCCCCCGTCCTGGGCGGGCAGGTGCTGCGCTTCACCGACTGGCGCGGGATCTTCTGCATCCTCACCGCCATCGGCGTGCTCCTCATCCTCGTCGTCGTGCGCAAACTGCCCGAAACCCTGCCGCCGGCCGACCGGCACACCGGGGGGCTGCCCGACGCGCTGCGCACCATGCGCGGGCTGCTCGCCGACCGGGTCTTCGCCGGCTACCTGCTGGCCGGCAGCTTCGCCTTCGCCGCGCTCTTCTGCTACGTGTCGGCCTCGCCGTTCGTCGTCCAGGAGATCTACGGCGCCTCGCCGCAGACCTTCAGCCTGCTGTTCATGGTCAACTCCATCGGCCTGGTCCTGTTCGGCCAGCTCAACGGCAAGATCCTGGTCGGCCGGGTCCCACTGGACCGGGTGCTGGGCTTCGGCCTGTGCATGATCGGGCTCGCGGCCCTCGCCCTCCTGCTGATGACCGCCGGAGCGTTCGGACCGGTGGGCCTGGGACCGCTCGCCGCGGGCCTGTGCGCGCTGATGGCCGGCATGGGACTCGTCATGCCGAACGCCAACTCGCTGGCGCTGATGCGCACCCCGCACGCCGCCGGGTCGGCCTCCGCGCTGCTGGGGACCACGCAGTTCCTGGTCGGCGCGCTCGCCGCGCCGCTGGTCGGCGTCGCAGGTGAGCAGACGGCGGTGCCCATGGCCCTGGTCCAGCTCAGCGCGGTGCTGCTCGCCGCGCTCGCCTTCGTGGCACTCTGCCGCCCATGGCGCGCACGCGACTGAGGAGCGCGGCCTCCCTGGACGGCGCCGCGCGCCGCCGCTTCCAGGAGAAGGCCGGGCTCGACGGCGACCACCTGGCGGCACTTGTCGGCGATGCCGACGCGCTGCCCGGCAGCGGCTGGTGCGCGGGCGCCGTCGTACTGGCCGGACGCGGCCCCTGTGTCGCGGTCGAGCACGCCACCGGCTGGGCGCTGCGCTACGCCGCCTACGACCCCGGCACCGGGCGCGGCGTCGAACTGCCGGCCGACCAGTGGCTGCCCATGCGCACCGACACCGTCTTCGACCTGGCCTCCCTCACCAAGCTGTTCACCGCCATCGCCACCGTGCAGCAGGCCGAACGCGGCACCCTCGACCTGGACGCGCCCGCCGCCTTGTACGCCGACCCGCGTGCCGGACTGGTGACCGATCACGGCATCACCGTGCGCCACCTGCTCACCCACACCTCCGGGCTGCGCGCCGAACTGCCCCTGTACGAGCACAACACCGCCGAGCACACCGCGCTGCTGTGGTCCGAGAAGCCGCTGACCGAACCCGGCAGCACCCACCTGTACTCCGACCTCAACCCGCTGCTGCTGGAGCGGATCCTGTGGCAGGCGACGGGCCGGCCGCTCGACGCGCTCATCCGCGAGGGCATCACCACACCACTGGGCATGGAGCGCACCCGCTTCAACCCGCCGCGCACCTGGCGGCCCCGCATCGCCGCGACCGAGGACCAGCGCAGACCCTGGGCCAAACTCAACCGGGGCCTGGTGCACGGGCGCGTCCACGACGAGAACGCCTACGCCATGGGCGGCGCCGCCGGGCACGCCGGGCTCTTCTCCACGGCCCGTGACCTGGCCGTACTGTGCCGCACCCTGCTCTCGGGCGGCGCGTACGGGCCCGCGCGCATCCTGGCGCCCTCGTCCGTGACGATGCTGCTCGCCCCGCCGGGCCTGGGCTTCCAGACCGGCGCCGAGTGGTTCATGGGCGAGCTGGCCGGCCCGGCGGGGCGCGCCGCGGGGCACACCGGCTTCACCGGCACCAGCCTGGTGCTCGACCCGGTGACCGACACGTTCCTGGTACTGCTGGCCAACACGGTCCATCCGGTTCGGCACCCCGCGGGGAGCGCGCCGCGCGCACTGGCCGCCACCCACCTGGCCCGCGCCGTACGGTGACCCGCTCCCCTTCCGCGGTGACGGTGGGACGCGGGACGTCCCGGCCCGGCGGTGCCCCGCCGTGGTTGCCGCCGGAGGTGGGTTCGGCACCGCCGGTGCCGTCGGAGGGGGTGCGCGCCGTCGCGGCGGGAAGAGGTGGGACGGGAACGGGAAGAGGTGGGACGGGAAGAGGCGGGAGGGGACCGGCCGGGTCCCGGGCGGGCGGAGGGCTTTCTAGACTGGTGGGGTGATGGAGCAAGAGCTGCGCGGAGCCCTCGCCGCGCTCGTCGAGGGACTGCCCGCGCGGCAGGCGACAGCCGCCGTGGAGCGGCTGATCGCCAGCTACCGGGGCCGCACCCCCACCGAGTCCCCGGTCCTGCGGCACCGCGCGGACGTGGCGGCGTACGCCGCCTACCGCATGCCCGCCACCTTCGCCGCCGCGTCCGCCGCGCTGCGCGCGCTGGCCTTCCGTATCCCGGGCTGGGCGCCGGGCAGCCACCTGGATGTCGGCGGCGGTACCGGCGCCGCGACCTGGGCGGCGGCCGGGGTGTGGGGGGCGCCGCGCGTCACCACCGTGCTCGACTGGGCCGAGCCGGCGCTCGACCTCGGCCGTGAGCTGGCGGCCCGCGCGCCCGCCGGACCGCTGCCGGACGCGGAGTGGCGCCGTGGCTCGCTGCGCGGCGGCGGCGCCGAGCTGGCGCCCGCCGACCTGGTGACGGTCTCGTACGTGCTGGGCGAGCTGGCCGAGGAGGACCGGCGCGCGGCCGTGGACGCCGCCGTGGGCGCGGCGCGGCACGCGGTCGTTCTCGTCGAGCCGGGGACGCCGGAGGGGTACGCGCGCGTCATCGAGGCCCGGCGTGCGCTCATCGCCGCCGGGCTGCGGGTTCTCGCGCCGTGCCCGCACGACGGGGCCTGCCCGATCGTCCCGGGCGAGGACTGGTGTCACTTCTCCGTACGAGTCAGCCGTTCTTCTCTGCACCGCCGCGTGAAGGGCGGCGAACTGCCTTACGAGGACGAGAAGTTCAGCTATGTCGCGGCGGTGCGCGACTTGGGGGGCGCCCCGGGTGTCCCGGCGCCCGCGCGGATCGTCCGCAAGCCGCAGCTGCGCAAGGGCCAGGTCCTCCTGGACCTGTGCGAGCGGGAGGGCTCCCTCGCCCGCCGCACGGTCACCAAACGTGAGGGCCCGCGCTACCGCGAGGCCCGCAAGGCCGACTGGGGCGACCCCTGGCCCCCGGAGCCGGGGGATGCTGCGGCGGACTGAGGGGGCGGCGCGGGCGCCGGGCGTCGCGCGGGTGTCAGGTGCGCAGTTCCGCCGTCACGCACTTGACGCTGCCGCCGCCTTTGAGGAGTTCGGTCAAGTCGATGGGGACCGGGTCGTAGCCGCGCGAGCGGAGCGGGACGAGGAGGCCGGTCGCGGCCTGGGGGAGCAGGACGTGGTGGCCGTCGCTGACGGCGTTGAGGCCCAGCGCCGCCGCGTCCTGTTCCTCCGCCAGCAGCGCCTGGGGGAACAGCCGGGCGAGGACGGCCCGGCTGCCGGGGGAGAAGGCGGGCGGGTAGTACATGACGTCCTCCCGCTCGGGGTCGAGGACGCACAGCGCCGTGTCCAGGTGGTAGTAGCGCGGGTCGATCAGGTCGAGGCCGATGACGGGACGGCCGAAGAACTCCTGGGCCTCGCCGTGGGAGAGCGGGCTGCTGCGGAAGCCGCGCCCGGCCAGCAGCCACTGCCCGGTGACGGCGAAGTCGCCTTCGCCTTCGTTGATGTGCACAGGCTCGGTGACCTCGCCGAACCCGTGCGCGCGGTACCAGGCGCGGTGTGCCGCCGCCTCGTCCGCGCGCTCGGGATGCGCGAACCGGGCGCCCAGGACCTGGCCTTGGACGACGGTGGCGCCGTTGGCTGCGTACACCATGTCGGGCAGGCCCTGGACGGGGTCGAGGATCTCGACGGTGTGCCCGAGCGCGCGGTAGCGGTCGCGCAGGTCTTCCCACTGAGCGTGTGCGAGCCGCAGATCCACCGGCTTGCCGGGGTCCATCCAGGGGTTGATGGAGTAGGTGACGCGGAAGTGAGCCGGGGGGCACATCAGATAGCGGCGAGCTGCGTACAACGAAGGCTCCTCACGGGGTCGGTGCGCCTGTGCGGCCCATAGTCCTCCGGGAGGAGCCTTTTCGGGCGGAATTTGGCTGGATTATGGCGACCTCCCCGAGGGAGGAGCGCTCGTTCCCGCAACTCCGGCGATTGCTGTGATTACTGTGATTTCCGCGTGGGCTGTGTTGTCGGCGGCTTCGGTGTTCTAGGCGTTCTAGGCGTTCTAGGTGTTCTAGGTGTTCTAGGTGTTCTAGGTGTTTTCGGTGTTTTCGGTGTTTTGCAGCGCATCGCGCGACTCCCGCAGTCTGCGCAGGAGTTCGCGCTTCTGGGCGGCCGGATCGGCGCCGCCGCCGGGGCCGTGCCCGTCGTCCTGCCGCCCGCCCCGCAGGGCCTTGCGCGACATCCGCGTGCGTGTGCCGCCGACGCCCAGCATGTTTCCCGCACGTCCCTTGACCATGGGGTCTCCTCTCCTCGCTGCTTTCGGTTGCCGGTGCCGCCGGTCTTCCGGCCGGCAGGGTGATGCGCACCGAGACGGTTCGTCTCGTATGCGGTGTCGCCAGCATGCGCGAGATGCCTCGTTCAGTCAAGACGGTTCGTCTCGTCTCAGGCCCCTGTTAGATTCGGGGCATGTCCTCCACGCCTCAGTCACCCCGGGCCGCCCGGGCCCCCCGAGCCAAGGTTCCCGACACCACGCGCCGCAGCGCGCGCTCCCGCGCGGCGATCCTCGACGCCAGCATGGAACTGGTCGGTGAGGTCGGCTACAGCCGGCTGACCATCGAGGCCATCGCCGCCCGCGCCGGGGTGGGCAAGCAGACGATCTACCGCTGGTGGCCGTCCAAGGCGGCCGTGCTGCTCGACGCGCTGACCGCCGTGGTGGACGACGACGGGTACGCCGCGGCCCTCCCCGACACCGGGGACCTGGCGGCCGACTTGAAGGAGGTACTGCGCGCCACCGTCGATGAGTTCACCGATGCCGCCTTCGAGGCGCCCTACCGCGCGCTGGCCATCGCCTCGGCCGCCGACGCCCAACTGGCCGCCCAGTTCAACGAGCGGCTCCAGGAGCCGGGGCTGGCGGTCTACGCCGCACGGCTGCGCGCCGCTCAGCGGGCGGGCCAGATCGACGCCGACCTCGATGTGGGCCTGGCCGTCGAGATGCTGCTCGGCCCCTTCCAGCAGCGCTGGCTCGCCCGTTCGGGCCCGCTGACCTACGAGTTCACCGACCGGCTGGTCGAGATGTGCCTGCGCGCCTTCACGCCGCGCGGCACCCCCTGACGCCCGGCGTGCCGGTCCTCCCGAGGCGCCCGCCCCGGCAGCCCGCGCCGCCCCGCCCCCCGCGCCGCCCCTGGCACTCCGCGCCGGGCCCCGTGCGCCGTGCGCGCCCCGCCCCGCCCCGACTGCGGGAGTCCACCCCGACCGAGCGCGACGCGCGCTCCGTGCCGTACTCCTGCCGTGCCCGGAGCCGGCCGCCTCCGCCCCGCCCTCCGGCCGCTCGGCCCGCCCCCGCGCCGCTCAACCCCGCCCCCGGCCCGTCAGCTTGCCCGGCGCGTCCGTGACGATGCCCTTGAAGCCGAGTCGCAGCATCCGGTCGCGCGCGGCACGGGTGTTGACCGTGTGTGACCACACGTACCGGATGCCCGACGTCACTGCCTTGCGGGCATTCCGGTCCGACGTGCGGTAGTCGACGCTCAGCATGGTGACGTACCGCCTCCAGCGGTCCGGGTGGTCGCTCTTGAGCTGGCGGGGCGAGCGCCACACCGCCGTGCGCAGCCCCAGCCGGTGGGACGCGGCGGCCAGGGGCAGCCTGTTGGTCTCCAGGAGCACCGAGCGGGTCAGCTTCCGCTCGCGCAGCATCCGGTGCAGCCGCGTCAGTCCTGCCGGGTCCTTGAGTTCCAGCATCAGCGCGGTGCGCCCGCCGAAGCGGTCCAGGATCTCCGCGACGGTCGGCGGACGCTCGGCCCGCCAGCGGCCCGGCAGCCCGCGCGGGGGCCGCAGCCGTACGCGGTTCCAGCCCGCGCGGTCGAGCGCGGCGACCGGGCCGTGCCGGTTGGTGGTGCGATCGAGGGTCGCGTCGTGCATCGCGACGAGTGTGCCGTCCCGCAGCATCCGGATGTCCACGTCCAATACCGGCGCGTAACGCTTGGCGTAGGTGGCCGCCAGCCCCTGCATGCTGTTCTCGGGCACTTCGAGCGCGCCGCCCCGGTGCGCGGTGTAGGCGATCGGGGGCAGCCGGTCGAGCAGCGGGGCACCCCGGGGGGCGGCGCGCGAGGAGCCGGCTCTGGAATCCGCCGATGCGGCGGAGCGCGCGGCGGTGTGTGCGGGGGCTGCGTGCGCCGGGGCCGCGGGGGAGACGAGGGTCAGCGACATCAGTGGGACGAGAAGCGCCTTGGTGACCATGGCCACCAAGCTAAAGGCGCATATGCGGATGTGCCGGGCGGATCGTCCGCACGAGTGGCACGGTGGAGTGACGCGGAGGACCCCGCGTACCGGATCGCCCGCGAGGGGGCGCAGGATAGAGCAGAGACATCCGTGATCCGTGGATTCCGGCCTCAGCGCGCCTCGTAGCTGCGTACCCTCGGTATTCACGGTTCCCGGTCGCGGAGTGAGGCGGTAGATGGAACGCGAGAGCAGGATCGCCCAGTGGTTGCGCCGGAAGGCCGCGCGGCCTTCCACGGCCAAGGGCAAGGGGACCCGCAGGTGGGGTGCGCGCGGCGACCGGCCCGCAGCGCTCGCCGAGGCGGCCCGCGACCGAGAGTCCCTCCTGCTCACCGCCGCCGAGGCCGGATTCCCGCTGGCCCCCGCGGCCCACCCGTCCGGATACGGCTGTTCCTGCGTCCGGATCGGCTGCCCCACCCCGGGCCGGCACCCCGTCTCCTTCGCCTGGCAGACGCAGGCCACCACCGACCGGGCCCAGATCGAGCGCTGGCTGCACGCCGAGCCGCAGGCGAACTTCATCACCGCCACCGGCCGCTCCCACGACGTGCTCGACGTCCCCACCGAAGCCGGGTACGCCGCGCTGGACCGCCTCGAAGAGCTGGAGAAGACCGCCGATCCCGGGGAGCCGGCGCTCGGCCCCGTCGCGCTCGTGGGGGAGGACAGGATGCTGTTCTTCACCGCCACGCGCGGCACCCCGGAGGACGAGGACGAGTGGTGGCCCTGCGAGCTGGACTGCCACCCCGAGACGATGGACGAGCACCCCGGGCTGCGCTGGCACTGCCGGGGCAGCTATGTGCTGCTGCCCCCGGCCCGGCTGCCCGACTACCCCGACGACGAGACCGGGGTGCGCTGGCTGCGTCCTCCCGAGCCCGGTGCGGTGCTGCCCGAGCCGCTGGTGCTGCTGGAGACGCTGACCGACGCCTGCGTGGAGTACGCCATCAGCATCGAGGGCCGGGAAGAGGCCGCGCCCTGGCCCGTCCGCTGAGCCCGGTCGCCTCTCGGCGGCCCGTCCGCTGCGCCCGGCTCCGCCTCGGCGCTGAGCCTGCCCCGCCTTGCGGCGTGACGGGCTCAGCTGCCCCGGGCCGCCGTCAGGCCCTCGATGCGGCTCAGGAAGGCGATCTTGCCGTTGGACTTCTTCGGGGGGACCTTGACCGCCTGTTCGGAGATCCGCATGAACGTCACCGACTGCTTCGGTGTGCCCGACATCAACGCCTTGACCAGCGGCTCTTTGATCTTCGGATGGTAGCCGCGCGGCAGCGTCTGCTTGTGGTGGTGGCGGGAGGTGAAGAAGGCCAGCGCGCCGCCGTCCGCCGTGCGCAGCCCGAACGGCGCGAACTGCGGTGCCTCGGCCGTCTGTTCCGCGAACTCGTTGCGCACGTCCGTGCGCTTGCCCAGCTCGACGCGCCGCTCCCGCAGCCGGGTGGTGTGCACCCCGGAGGTGAAGTCGTCGCCCGCGCCGTCCTGGAGGTAGCGCGTGTAGGTCCTGCTCAGCTTGTCCGGCGCCAGCGTCAGCCCGGAGGCGCTGCCGGTCGGTACGGCCTCGACGTTGCCGTCCTTGTCGCGTGCGAACCGGGGCAGCGCGCGGGGGGCCACCACCGCCAGGTAGGACGCCTTCCACGGGCCCTGGGCGCGATCGCGCTGGAAGACGAACAGCCAGCGGCCGGGCCCCTGGCGGTTGCTCCGGGAGTCGGTGACGAAGAACTTCGGCCAGCCCGCCTGCTTCGGGATCAGATAGCGGGTGTCGGTCAGCTTCAGCGGCCGGTAGTCCGGGTTGCCCTTGGGGTGGACTTCCTTGCGGGACTTGAGGCCCGCCTGGTCGATGGCGCCGAGCGCGCCGGTCTCGATCGAGGCGTTCAGCTTCGTGTCGTACGCGGTGTTGGCCCGGTTGTTCTTGACCGTGAAGGTCTCCAGGATCTTCACGGCCTCGCCCTTGCTGACGGCCGGGATGACCGCGTCCTCGCCGTGCACCGTGACACAGCCGGTGAGCGAGGCGAGCAGCGCCCCGGTTGTCAGCGCAGCGGCCAGCGGTATGCGCGGGGCCTTACCGGCCCTCATCCCCTTCACCTGGTTCCACCCTCCCCGACTGTCGGCGAAGGCACCCTACCCTGCGTGGTCTGGCGCGCGGCGCGGCGGCTGGGCACAGTAGGCGCGGCGGGCGGGGCCGGAGGCCCAGTCGGGACCACGGGTACGAAGGTGCGAAGCGGTCGAGTGGCCGAGTGGCGAGGGAAGGGCGAGGGGCCTCATGGGGCAGGGGAGCGGATCCGGTACGAGTGGGTCCGGTTCGGGCGGATCCGGTACCGGCGGGTCCGGTGCGAACGGATACCGGGCAGCGCTGCGGGAATTACGCGGCGCGCAGAAGACGGCGAAGGGCGTCTCGCTCTACTCGCGCCACATCAACCGGCCGTTGGGCCGCGTGTTCGCGGCGGCGGCGCACCGCGTCGGGCTCGGGCCGAACCAGGTCACGCTGCTGAGCGCGGCGTTCAGCTTCGCGGGCGTCACGGCCGTGGCGCTCGTGCGGCCCTCCTGGACGCTGGGGGTGTGCGTCTACGCCGCGCTCGTCGTCGGCTTCGCGCTGGACTCGGCCGACGGGCAGCTCGCTCGGCTGCGCGGCGGCGGCAGTCCGGCGGGGGAGTGGCTGGACCATGTCGTGGACTGCGCCAAGATCGTGGCCCTGCACTCCGCCGTGCTGATCTCCTTCCACCGCTTCGCCGCGCTGCCGGGCGAGGGCTGGCTGCTGCTGCCGCTCGGCTTCCAGCTGGTCGCGGTGCTGATCTTCTTCGGCGGGCTGCTCACCGACAAACTGCGCCCGCGTCCGTCCGCCCCACCGCCCGCCGCGGGGGGCCCCGACGCCGTCCCGGGCAGCCCGGGCCCCTCCCGGCTGCGGGCGGTCGCGCTGCTGCCGGTCGACTACGGCGTCTTCTGCGCCGTCTTCCTGCTGCTGGGCGGCCCGGGGCCCTTCCGGGCCGCCTACGCGGCGCTGTTCGGGTGCTACGCGCTCTTCCTGGCCGCGTTCTGCGTCAAATGGTTCCGGGAACTGTCCCGCGGCTGACGGACTCGGGCGGCGCCAGCGTGTCCAGCACGCGGCGCAGCTGAGTGCTGGAGGTATGCACGGTGTACGGGAAGTAGACGACTTCCACGCCCACCGTACGGAAGTCGGCCTCCAGCCGGTCACCTTTGGGCGTACCCCGCCAGTCGTCGCCCTTGAAGAGGACGTCGAAGCGGACCTGCTGCCAGGTCTCCAGCTTGTCGGGCACCGTCTCCACGAACGCGCCGTCCACGAAGCGGATGCTGCGCACGATCTGGAGCCGTTCCACGAGCGGGATCACCGGCGGGCGGCCCTTGGCGCGCTCGGCCATCTCGTCCGAGACCACACCCGCCACCAGGTAGTCGCAGTGGGCGCGGGCGTGCCGCAGCAGGTTCAGATGGCCGACGTGGAACAGGTCGTAGGCACCGGGCGCGTAGCCGACGGTGTGGGCCGTACGGGTCATACAAGTCCCCCCAGGACATGAGCCGTTGACGTACGCGTCGGCCCTCCCCAGGCCGTCGCGTCGCTGAATGCAACCACAACGAGGCGAAAACGGGGACATGTTGGGGAAATGATGTACGACAGGCGTTAGGCTGCGCGAGGGGAATCAAGGGGACGTATGGGGGGATCCATGGGGAAGCGCAGCGGTGTGCCCGCACGCCGTGTGGTGCTCGTGTCGACCAACTACGCACCGGAGCGGGCCGGAATCGGCCCGTACGCCGCCCAGCTGGCCGAACACTGGGCGGCCCGGGGTGACTTGGACGTCCATGTGCTCGCCGGGATGCCGCACTACCCCGCCTGGCGCACCGATCCGGCCTACCGGGGCCGCTGGCGGCTCACCGAGGAGCGCGCCGGGGTGCGCGTGCACCGCCGCAGGCACACCGTCCCCGCCCGGCAGAGCGCGCTGCGCCGGGTGCTGTACGAGGCGTCCATCCTGGGCCACGGTCTGCTCGCGCCGCCCCGCACCGGCGGCCCGCCCGACCTGGTCGCCGCCCAACTGCCCAGCCTCGCAGGGGGGATACTGGCCGCGCGCCTGGCCCGCGCGGCGAAGGTGCCGTTCGTGCCCGTCGTCCAGGACCTCATGGGCGCGGCGGCGGCCCAGAGCGGCATCCGGGGCGGCGACCGGGCCGCCGCCCTGGCGGCCTCCGTCGAGCGGCGGGTGCTGACCTCCGCGACCCTCGTCGGTGTCATCCACGAGAGCTTCGTCGAGCGCGTCACCGCGCTGGGCGTGCCGCGCTCCCGCGTGCGCACCGTCCCCAACTGGTCCCACATCGCGCCCCCCACGCGCCCGCGCGCCGAGACCCGCGCCCGCCTCGGCTGGGCCGAGGGCGAGACCGTCGTGCTGCACTCGGGCAACATGGGCCTCAAGCAGGGCCTGGAGGTGCTGGTCGAGGCTGCCCGCCTCGATCCCGGGCTGCGCGTCGTCCTGATGGGCGACGGCAACCAGCGACGGCAGCTCGCCGCGCTGGCGGCGCCGCTGCCCAACGTCGCACTGTTGCCCCCCGTGCCCGAGGGCGAGTTCCCCGAGGTGCTGGCCGCCGCCGATGTGCTGGCCGTCACCCAGCGCGCCGCCGTCCTCGACATGAGCGTCCCCTCCAAGCTCACCTCCTACTTCGCCGCCGGCCGCCCCGTGATCGGCTCGGTCGCCGAAGGCGGCGGCACGGCAGGGGAGTTACGCCGCTCGGGCGCCGCGCTGCTCGTCCCGCCCGAGGACCCGCGCGCACTGGCCGACGGCATACGCACCCTGGCCGCCGACCCCGCGCACGCCGCGGCGCTCGGCGAGACGGGCCGCGCCTACGCCACCGAGCGCCTCGGCAGCGCGGCCGGACTCGCCCGGCTCACCGCCCTGCTGGACGAGGCGCTGGCCGCCCCCGGCCAGGGGCCCGCCCCCGGCGCGGGCCCCGCGTTCCGGGGGGCTCGCGCATGAGCGCGGGTGCCGCGGCGGCGCCGGGCGGGGCGCGTTCGGCTCCCGCGCCCGCCCCTGCCCATGACGAGCCCGACCTGCTGCGCGACCAGTTCCGCCAACTGCTGCGCTACCGCTGGCTGATCCTCCTCGGCGTGCTCCTCGGCGTCCTGGGCGGCGGCTGGCTCGGCGTCAGCGGCGGCGACTCCTACACCGCGACCACCGAGATCACCGTGCGGCTCCTGCCGACCGACGGCGCGGGCGAGGACCGGCCGCGCGGCGAGATCAGCATGGGCTCCGAGCGGCGCACCGCGCTCAGCAGCGTCGTCGCCGAGCGCGCGGCCCGCGACCTGAAGACCCGTACGGACCCGGGCGAGCTCGCAGCGCCGCTCCAGGTCACCAACCCGCCCGAGACCCAGATGCTGCGCTTCGCCTACACCGCCGCCGACCCGAAGACGGCGGCCCGCGACGCCAACGCCTTCGCGCAGGCGTACCTCGGCAACCGCGAGTCCGACGCCGCCGCCGGTCTCGGCCGCATCGTCCACGCCTACGAGAAGCAGCTCGAACCGCTCGTCAAGGAGCGCGACCGGCTCGCCGACGAGATCGCCGGGGCCGGCGAGCGCGGCGCCCTGGACGGCACCGTCTCCGCGCACTCCTCGGCCGTCACCCGCATCGCGGAACTGAGCAGCAGCATCAGTTCGCTGCGCGCCCAGGACACCACCCCCGGCCGGATCGTCACCAAGGCCACCCCGCCCGCCGCACCCGCCGGGCCCGGACTCGCGCTGATGCTCGGCCTCGGGGCCGCCGTGGGCATCGGCCTCGGGCTGCTCGCCGCCTGGGTACGTCTCGTCTTCGACCCGGCGGTACGCACCCCCGGCGACGTCGTACGCGCCCTGCACGCGCCCGTGCTGGGCACACTGCCGCGCCCGCGCCGCTTCGCGCGCCTCGCACGCGGCGCGCGCGCGGACCGGGACCGTGACGGGGGCCGGGACGGGGGGCGTCCCGGCGGCCCGCCGCGTGGCCGCCCCGCGCGCGGCTCGCTGCTCGCGGACGGGCGGCGGGCCGAGGAGTACCGGTCGGTCGCCTTCCGGCTGGCCTACGACGAGACGTTCGCGCGCCGCCGCCGGATCCTCATCGTCTCGCCGCGCGGCAGCATCGCCACGGCGCTCGCCACCTCCGTCAACCTGTCGGCCTCGTTCGCGGAGATGGGCAAGGACGTGCTGCTCGTCGAGGCCGACCTGCGCACACCCTCGCTCACCGAGCGGCTCCAGCAGGCCGACGGTGTCCGGCCCGGGTGGGCCCGCCCGCCCGGCCACGGCACCATCGGCTGGCCCGCCGGGCTGCGCGTGCCCATCGACGCGGGGGAGTCGGGCGTCTTCGACCTCGTGCCCGGCCACCGCGTCAGCAAGGTGCCCCGCGCGCTCACCTCCTCGGCCGCCACCCAGCTGCTCGCGCACGCCGACCAGGGCGGCTCGGTCGTCGTCGTGCTGGCCCCCGCCGTGCTGTCCTACGCGGACGCCATCGCGCTGATCGACCGCGTGGACTGCGTGCTGATCGTGTGCGACCCCAGGGAGGTGCGCCGCGACGAGCTGGTGCGGGTACGGGAATTGGTGGTGGGGGCCGGGGGCGTGGTGCTCGGCGCGCTGCTGCACTCGCACGGCGCCGCGAAGAGCCGACCGCCCAAGAGCCGTTCGCCCAGAGGGCGTTCGGCCAAGGGGAGTTCGGCCGACGGGCGGGCCGAGCCGCCGCTCCCGCCGTCCCGGGCGGCCCCGCCCGGCCTGCATGTGATGGACCGGTGACGGTCCCCGCACCACCCCCGGCCACCCTCACCGGGGTACGGGTCGCGGAAACGGCACCGCGCGCGGTCCTCTCGCGCGCGCTGACCGTACCGCTGGTCCTCGGCCTGGTGGCCGTCCTGCCCGGCGCTGTCGCCACCGCGCCGGGGCCGGGCCCGCACGACACCGCCTACTGGCTCCAGTTGGCGACCTGCGCCTACGCCGGTACCCGGCTGGCTGCCATGGTGCTGACGGCCCGGCGCCGGCTGATCCAGAGCGCCTTCTGGCTGTTCGTCTACATCGCCATGGGCATCGCCCCGCTCGCCCAGACCGTGCTGGACGCCACCCCCACACCCGTGGTGGGCCCCCGGGCCGACACGGTGCTGGCGACGGCGCTGGTGCTGGCGGGGCTCGTCGCGTTCGATGTGGGCGCCGTGCTGGCGCGGCACCGGCCGCCGCTGCGCAGCAGGCTGCACGAGCGGCACCGTCCGGCCGCCACCGTGCACCGGCCGCGCCTCTACCTCCTGGTGGCCGTGGCACTGGTGGGCAGCGGACTGCTGGTCGTGCGACTGGGCGGGCCCGCCGTCTTCTTCAGCAACCGGCAGGAGATCAGCGAGAGCGTCGCGGGTGCGACCGCCGGGGCGGGCGCGGAGGCGGCGTCCGAGGCGGGCTCCGCGTTCTTGCGCGGGTTCGGTACGGTGCCCGCGCTGCTGGCGCTGCTCTTCCTCACCCGGTGGCTGGTCACCTCGCGCGCGGCCCGCCGCCGTCCGCTGGTGCCGCTGCTGTGGCTGGCGATGTTCGGACTGAACGCCGTCGTCAACAACCCGGTGTCCAACCCGCGTTACTGGTTCCTGACCGTACTGTTCTCGCTGCTGTTCACGGCGTTCCCGCGCAGCCCGGTGATGTACCGCGCCGCGCTCGCGCTGGGGGTGGCGATCGCGCTGGTGGTCTTCCCGTTCGCGGACAAGTTCCGCTACGAGGAGGGCGCAGACCGGCCCCAGCCCAGCGGCTCGCTGCTGGAACCGCTGACGATGAAGGACTACGACCAGACGGGCATGCTGGCCAACACCATCACCTTCGTCGGCTCGGGCGAGGGCCACAGCTACGGCAGGCAGCTCACCGGGACCGTGCTGTTCTTCGTGCCCCGCTCGGTGTGGACGGGCAAGCCGCACGATCCGGGCACGCGGGTCGGGCAGTGGATGGGCATGCCCTACCCCAACCTCTCCTCCCCGCTGTGGGCCGAACTGTGGCTGGACTTCGGCCCGTTGGGCATGGCGCTGGGCTTCGCCGGGGTGGGCTACGCCGCCGCCCGCGCGGACCGCCGCTACGCGCGGCGCACGGAGGAGGAGGGCGCGGCCCGGGACGCGGGAGAGGCCGGGAAATCCGGGGGCCCTGACGGTTCGGGCGGACCCGGCGGGCCGGTGGAGGGGCCGGGCAGTGTGCTGGCCGTCGTGGTGCCGCTCGTGGCCGGTTACAGCTTCATCCTGTTGCGCGGCTCTCTGCTCCAGGGGATGGGCAGGGTGGGCATCGCGGTGGTGTGCGTGCTGCTCGTCACGACGTTCCGCCGGGGCCGGGAGTCGCAGCCGCGCTGAGCCCGCCGCCGTCGTCGGCCGTGCGGCCTTGACCGAGGGTGCCGCCTTCGCCGGCCGCGCTGCTTTCGCCGGCCGCGCCGCTTTCGCCGACGGTGCTGCTTTCGCCGAGGGGGCCTCCTTCGCTCACCGAGCCGCCTTCGGCCGCGTCGGCCTCGCCTGCCCCGTCGGTCTCGCCTGCCCCGTCGTCCGCCGGCTCCGGTGTACGCAGCACCCGCGCGGCCCGCAGCCAGCTCGCCGCGCACTTGGCGGCCGAGCCCAGGCACAGGCCCCACGCGGCGCCCAGCACTCCGCCGAGCGCGTACCCCGTCAGCATGCAGCCCACCGACATCAGCGAGAAGACGAGCTGGATCGGCAAGGTGGTGCGCGGGCGCAGTACCCGCAGTGTCAGCAACCCGCAGGTGCCCAGCGCCATCGCCGCGTACTGGCTGCCGGTGGCGGGCAGCAGATGCGCGGCCGGGCCCCAGGTCTCACCCAGCAGGGCGCGGCCGTAGCGGTCCGGCAGCAGCACCAGCACCCCGGTCCACCCGGCCGCGATCCCGGCCAGCACGCCGCCCGCAGTGAACGCGGCCCGCGCCGCCCGGCGTTGGCCGGGAAGGCGGTTCAAGAGGGGCGGGCCGAAGCCGGTCGCGGCGTTGAACAGCACGTTCATGGGGCCGTAGAGCGTGCCGGCGCCGCGCAGCGCGCCCACCGCCAGCGGGTTGGCGATCAGCCCGAGCCCGATGACGGCGAGCTGGGTGCCCGCGTTGCCCACCCCGAACTCCACCGCGAACCTGCGCCCCAGGTGGCCCCGCCGCAGATAGCGGCCCGCGCCCGGACCCGCCGCCTCGTCCGCATCCGCCGCCCCCGCCTCGGCGGTTCGGCCGTGCAGCAGCCACAGGGCCAGGCCCAGCGCGGGGAGCGCCGACAGGCCCCAGACGGCGATCAGCCGCGCCGCGCCCGCGCCGTGCGGTTGCGCCGCGAGCGCGGGGAGGACGGCGGCCATGCGCAACAGGTCGGCGCTGAGCGCGTGGTGGGGCAGCCGCAGGGTCGAGAAGGCGTAGCGGGTGGTGTCCTGGGTGAGCACGATCGGCAGCATCAGAGCGAGGGCGGCCAGGCCCGTCGGGGTCTCCCCGCCCACCGCCCACAGCGCGGCGGCGGCCGGGAGCCCCACGGCGGTGGCGGCCGTCGCGGTGAAGGTCACCGCCGACCGGCACGCGCGCGCGACGGCGGCGGGGGAGCCGTTCTCCAGCACGAGGACCTGGCCGACGAAGGCGACGGTCAGGCCGAGCAGCACCGTGAAGACGGTGTAGACGACGGAGAAGGTGGCGAAGGCCGCCGCGCTGGATTGCCGGGCGGCGACGACGAGTACGGCGATGTTCGTCGCGGCGGCCACTCCTTGGTCGGCGACGGAGCTGAGGACGGCCGCCTTGCGCCCCCGCCCCGCCCGGCGTCCCGCCGGGCGTCCCGGCGTGCCCCTCATGTGCGTACACCCCCCGCCGCCCCTGTCGCCGTCCCGGTCGTCCTCGTCCCCGTTCCTGTCCCTGTCCCTGTCCCCGTCCCCGTCCCCGTTCCCGTCTCCGGGGGCGGGAACAGAACCGAACAGGGCACGTTTTTCGGGATATCAGCTACTATTCCCCCCACGCGCCCGGCCAGGGCGCACTCGTGAGGGGGGCTCACCATGAGGGCGCTGCACGTCGTCACGCTGCATACGCCGACACACGATTTCGGGGGGCCCACCAGGGTCGCCCTCAACCTGTGCGGGGGTCTGCGCGCGGCGGGGGAGCAGGCGGCGCTGGTCGCGTTGGGGGACGGGTTCCCCGCCGGGCCGCTCCCGCGCGAGGTGGACGGCGTTCCGGCGCGGCTCTTCCCGGCGCGCCATGTGCTGCCGCGCTTCGAGGTGAGCGGCATCACCTCCCCGTCGATGCTGGCCGGTGCTCCCGCGCTGCTGCGCTCGGCGGATGTCGTCCATGTGCACCTGATGCGCGATCTGGTGACGCTTCCGATGGCGTTGCTGGCCGCGCGGATGGGCCGCCCGCTGGTGCTCCAGACGCACGGCATGATCGATCCGACCCACAACCGGGTCGCGCGTGCCGTGGACGTGCTGGGTCTGCGGTGGGTGCTCAAGCACGCGGACGCGGTGCTGCATCTCACCGACACGGAGCGGGAGTTGACCCGCGCGGTGGTGGGACCCCCGGCGACGGCCCCCGCGATGGCCCCGGCGTACCGCCTCGTCAACGGCGTCGCGCCGCAGGCCATGCGCCCCCCGGCACCGGCCGGACGGCCGCCGACGGTGCTGTACTGCGCGCGGATCCAGGAGGGCAAGCGGCCCCAGGACTTCGTGGCCGCGATGCCGACGGTGCTGGCGAAGTACCCCCACGCCCGCTTCGTCATGGCGGGCCCGGACACCGGCGCGCTGGCCGGCGACATGCTGGCGCTGGCCCGTTCGCTGGGCGTGGGGCACGCACTGGAGTACATCGGGGCGCTCGACCACGCGGGGGTGCTGGCGCGGCTGCGCTCCAGCGATGTGTACGTACTGCCCTCCGTCAAGGACGCCTTCTCCGTCTCGGTACTGGAAGCGCTGTCCGTGGGTCTGCCCGTGGTGGTCACCCGCACCAACGGCCTGGCGCCGGAGATCGCGGCCTCCGGCGCCGGGCGGCTGGTGGACAGCGCGCCCGGCGACCCGGAGAACGGGACCCGGGTGGGCCGGGCGGTACTGGAACTGCTGGACCCGGCCGCCTCGGCCGCCGCCTCCGAGGCGGCCTGGCGGCTGGCCCGGGCCAGCTTCACCCTCGACGCGGTGGTGGACACGCTGCGCGGACTGTACGAGCGGGTCAGCGGCCCTCACCTCCCCGGCCCCCGCCGGACGCGGCCCGCGCGGGGGCTTCGTCCGGGGCGGCGGCCGAGCGCAGCTCGCGCGTCTTGAGTCCGATCTGCCAGCGGTAGAAGCTCATGGCCAGCGCGTAGTCCAGCCCGGCCCGGCCGTCGAGGAAGCCGCGCTTGTAGAGGTAGGCGTAGCCGAAGGAGACCAGCGGCTTGAGCGGTGCCCGGTGGAAGAGGCGGCCCTGCCGGGTCTTGGCCTGCCGGATCTGCTCCCGTACGGCGGGGTGGTGCTCCAGCCATGCCTCCCAGTCCGAGTAGCGGTTGTGCCGCTCGAACCAGGTGCGCACCGGGTCCAGGTCCCGGTGTTCGAGGGGCGCCGTCAGCCGCACCACCGGGTCGGCGAGCGGCTGGTAGTGGCCCTCCTGCTCGCCCATGCCGGGGGCGGCCAGATCATCGGGCTCGGGGAAGCGGCAGCGCGTGCGGTCCAGCAGGACGCGCTTGACGATGGTGTAGCCGTGCCGCAGCCGCCGCCCCGCGAACCAGTACCCGAGCGGGATGTCGAAGGCGGCGGGGCGCACCGTACGCCCCGGCACCGGGGTGAAGATCCGGCGTATCTCCGCGAGGAGTTCGGGGCTGGGCGTCTCGTCCCCGTCGAGGAAGAACAGCCAGTCGGTGTCGGGGTACACGTGCTCCAGGCACCACTGCTTCTTCTTCGGGTACGCGCCGTCCCAGGTGTACGGGACCACCTCGGCGCCCTCGGCCTTGGCGAGCGCCCGGGTGTCGTCCGTGCTGTCGGAGTCGACGACCACCACCCGCTCGAAGTGGTCGATGACCGACCGTACGGTCGTCACGATGTTCTCGGCCTCGTTCTTGGTCGGGATCGCGACGACCACCGGCAGCTTTTCCACGCTGGACCTCTCCGTTGCGTTCGTGTGTCGTTGTCGGGCCCTCGGCCTTCGGCGCCGTTCAGTCCTTGCCCGCGGCCTTGAGCAGCGGGGCGAACTTCGGGCACAGGTGCTTGACGGCGGGCCCCGCGCTGTCGATCTCGCCCGCCTTCAGCGCGCTGATGGCGTCCTTCTCGCTGGCTTTCGCCGTTGTGCGGATGCGGGCGCACGCGTTCTCGCCCGCCTCCAGGACCGCGGCGGGGTCCATGCCCCGGGGGACCCGCCGGGTCAGATAGTCCTTCTCCTTCTCGGTGAAGGAGCCGGTGGCCGGGGTCAGCCGGGCGCGGGGCAGCTTGGGTGTGCCCTTGTCCCCGACGGCCCGTTCGCCGCCGCCGTCCGCGGCCCGTTCGCCGCTGCCGTCCTTGCCCGGGGAGGCGGGCGCGGTGGCGCCGGGCGGGGCACTGTGGCCGTCCTTTCCGGCGCCGCCTCTCCCGCCCCCGCCAGGCCCGTTGTCGTCCCCGCCGCCTGCCCCGCATCCGGAGGCGAGCGCCACGGCGGCCGTCAGCATGACGGCCGCCACGGCGCTCACGGGGCCGCGCCCGCTCACGGCTTCCCGTAGGTCAGGGTGAGCCGGGGGCCGGTGCCCCCGTTCTCCCGCGCCCACAGCCACAGGCTGTCGGTGCCTGAGCTGGTCAGCGCGACATCGAGCGTGCCGCCCACCGAGCTGTTGACTGCGCTGACGCTCAGCGGGATGTCGTAGGCGGTGTTGCCGTCCGGCGCGCCTTCGAGTGAGCCGAGGGTGCCGGAGCCGAGCGTGGGCCGCTCGGCGAAGGTGACCTCTGCTTCCGACCAGTTCCCGGTCACCGGGACGACGTCGACCGTGTCGTCGGTCGCCGCGTGGGGATCGCTGCTGGTGGTGACGGTGAGCTTGGCGTCCTTGAGCACCATGCCCCGGGGCGCGGCGGGCACCCCGAAGCGCAGATAGCTCAGATACGCCGAGGAGCCGCGCACCGCGAGCTGCTGGTGGGTGCCGTAGGTGCTGCTGGTGGCCGCGCCGTTGACGTACGCGTCCGCGCTCGCTGCGCGCTCCAGCGTCGTCTCCGTCGGGGTGCCGGGGCGGGTGACCGACGCGGATTCCGAGCGGGCGCTGGTGTTGGCGTCGTCCGCGTCGCTGGCCGTCACCCGGTACGAGTAGGTGGTGCCGGCCCGTACGTCGGTGTCCGTGAAGGTGACGGTCGGCCTGTCCCAGAAGACGGAGTTCGCCCGCACGGTGTACACGGGCTGGGACGAGCCGTTGCGGTAGACGCGGTAGGTGAGCGCGCTGTCGTCCAGGTCGGTGCTGGCCGGCCAGCTGACTCGCACCGAGTTGCTGTAGTTGGTGGCCGTCACCGGGTCGGGCACGGTGGGCGCCCGGGTGTCGGGCCCGGTGGTGAAGCGGGTCAGGCCCTGCTGGGGCTTGTTGCCGCTGCTCTGGATACGGGAGAAGGCGCCGCCCACCCACAGGTAGTCGGCGCCGCCGCGCGAGGAGACGGTCATGACGCGGGGCCCGACCTGCTCGACGTTCGAGGGGCCGTCGTCCGTGTCGGGGAACCACGACAGCAGCGGCGTCGGGTTGTCCACCGACTGCGCCAACAGGTGCTGACGTTCATTCAGCTCGCCGAACTCGCCCATGCTGCGGCAGTTGTGCGCGTGCGAGCTGCTGTAGAGCACCCTCTTGTAGACGACCAGATCCTGGGTGGCGCCCAGGCAGGTGTCCCGCCAGCGCTGCCCGAAGCCGTCGAGGTCCAGTGCTATCCGGCCGTCGAACACGCCGCCGCCGGTGCCTTCGTGGGCGGTGTAGATGCCGGTCTCATCGACGTAGATGCCCTTGATCGCGGAGTTGCGCGGTACGAAGTACCTCGGGTAGCTGCGCTTGAGCGCGCCCGAGTCCGCGTCCACCACGGCCAGGGCGTGCGAGTCGGCGCCCCGGACGCGGTTGAAGTCGCCGCCGAGCACGACGCTCTTCCCGTCCGGCGTCACTTCCACGGCCGAGCCCGTCGAATCCGCGTCCGCCGCCCACGGCTTGAGGTCACCGCCCCGGGTGACCGCCGCGAACCTCTCGCGGTCCTCGCCCTCGATGGAGGTGAAGTCCCCGCCCAGGTAGACGGTGTCGTCGGTGACGGCGAGCGCGTGCACGGTCGAGGACACCGACATGCTGAAGCCCGGCTCGACCTTGCACGAGGAGATGTCGATCGCCGCGACCCGGCTGACGCTGGTGCCGTTGACGGCGGCGAAGTTGCCGCCCACGTACAGGGTGTCGCCGTCCGGGGAGACGGCCAGCGCCCGGACCGTCGCCAGGCCGCTGCCCACCGTGAAGTCGAGGCGGCAGTCGGCCGGCTCGCCCGTCGCCGCGTTGAACGCGGCGAAGTTGACGGCCCGCCGCTCGTCGGCGCCCGGCGCGGAGCCGGGCGGGCGGATGGTGGAGAAGGTGCCGCCCACGAAGACGACGCCTTCGGACTGGGCCATGGCCCACACGACGCCGTTCGTCTGCCAGGTGGACAGATCATCGGCGGTCATCGCCACCGGCGGCGTGACCGCCTCGGCCTTGTGTGCCCCGTGCCCGGTGAGGGCGGGGCCGCCCCAGGTGGCGGCGGTCATCGCCAGCACCGCCGCGAGCCCCGCGACCTTGCGCAGGGTGTTCTTTCTTTTCACTGCCTCCCCCAATTTTGTCGAAGTGGTGCGATTCCGGGAGCGGAGCCCCTCGAAGAGGCGGGCGCCGAGCCCGCCGGGAGGGGAGCCCCCGGAAGAGGAGGGGAGGGGCGGAGCCTGGGAAGAGTCACCGGCGGTCCACCCGCACCGTCGCACCCGCCATCTCCGCGTCCAGCGCGGAGATGTCCGCCTCGACCATGATCCGGGCCAGCTCGGGCCACATCACCCGCGGCTTCCAGCCGAGCCGCTCCTCGGCCCGCGCCGCGTCCCCGATGAGGGCGTCCACTTCGCTGGGCCGCTCGTATTTCGCGTCGAAGCGCACGTGGGCCGTCCAGTCGAGCCCGGCGGAGGAGAACGCGGCGGCGAGGAAGTCGCGTACGGTCGCCGCGGTGCCGGTCGCCACCACGTAGTCGTCGGGGACGTCGCGTTGCAGCATGAGCCACATCGCCTCGACGTATTCGGGGGCGTATCCCCAGTCCCGTACCGCGTCCAGGTTGCCCAGGTACAGGTGTTCCTGGAGCCCGGCGCGGATCCGGGCGACAGCGCGGGTGATCTTGCGGGTCACGAAGGTCTCGCCACGGCGCGGGGACTCGTGGTTGAAGAGGATGCCGTTGACGGCGAACAGGTCGTACGCCTCGCGGTAGTTGACCGTGGACCAGTAGCTGAAGACCTTCGCGCAGCCGTAGGGGCTGCGTGGGTGGAAGCCGGTCGCCTCGTTCTGCGGCGGCGGCGCGGCGCCGAACATCTCGGAGGAGGACGCCTGGTAGATGCGGGTGTCGATGCCGCTGGCGCGGATCGCCTCCAGCAGCCGGAGCGTGCCCATGCCGGTCACGTCCCCCGTGTAGAGGGGGGAGTCGAAGGAGACCCGTACATGGGACTGGGCGCCCAGGTTGTAGACCTCGTCGGGGCGCAGGTCGCGGAGCAGGTTGACGAGGGCGACGCCGTCGGCGAGGTCGGCGTGGTGCAGCACCAGGGAGCGCTCGCGCTGATGCGGGTCCTCGTACAGGTGGTCTATGCGTGCTGTGTTGAAGGACGAGGAACGGCGTATCAGGCCGTGCACCGTGTAGCCCTTGTCCAGCAGCAGTTCGGTCAGGTACGAGCCGTCCTGGCCGGTGATGCCGGTGATCAGTGCGCTCTTGGTCACGAGCCGTCCCCGTTCGGTGAGTGGGTCGAGTGTGCGGTGCGGGCCGAATGTGCTCGGTGCGTCGAGCGTGCTGGGTGCGCCGAGTCTGCTGCGGTATATGAACCGAAGGCCGTTACAGGCTTTTTGTCGGCAACCTCCCCGAACGGGCGGACGCGCTGGCACAATCCGAGGACATGACGCCTCCTCAGAACACGCAGACCGGGCCTGCCGCGCCGCACGGGACCGCCGCGCACGCCCCCGCGCCGTCTTCCGAAGCGGGCGCGGCAGCGCCCCTGCTGCCGCCCGGTGCCCGGGTCTTCGTCGCGGGGCATCGGGGCCTCGTCGGCTCCGCGGTCGCCCGCCGGCTGGCCGAGGAGGGATACGAGGTGCGCACCCGCGACCGCGCGGACCTCGACCTGCGCGACGCGGACCGGACCGAGAGCCTGCTGCGCGCCGAGCGGCCCGACGCGGTCGTCCTCGCGGCGGCGAAGGTCGGCGGCATCATGGCCAACAAGACCTTCCCCGTGCCCTTCTTGGAGGACAACCTCCGCATCCAGCTCAGCGTCCTCGCGGGGGCGCACGCCGCCGGGGTCGGGCGGCTGCTGTTCCTGGGGTCCTCGTGCATCTACCCCAAGCACGCCCCGCAGCCGATATCCGAGGAGGCCCTGCTCACCGGCCCGCTGGAGCCGACCAACGAGCCGTACGCGCTGGCGAAGATCGCGGGCATCGCGCAGGTGCGGGCCTACCGGGAGCAGTACGGCCGTTCCTACATCTCCGCCATGCCCACCAACCTCTACGGGCCGGGCGACACCTTCGACCTGCAGACCTCCCACGTCCTGCCCGCGCTCATCCGCCGCTTCCACGAGGCGAAGCGCGACGGGAGCCGGCAGGTCGTGCTGTGGGGAAGCGGCACGCCCCGGCGGGAGTTCCTGCACGTGGACGACCTGGCGCGGGCGTGCGTCCTGCTGCTGCGGGAATACGACGAGGCCACGCCGGTCAACGTCGGCTGCGGCGAGGACCTGACGATCGCCGCGCTCGCCGAGACGGTGCGCGAGGTGGTCGGCTTCGGCGGCGGCATCGGCTGGGACACCAGCCGCCCGGACGGCACCCCGCGCAAACTCCTCGATGTCACCCGGCTGTTCAAACTGGGCTTCCGCCCGGAGATTCCGCTGCGGGAGGGCATCGAGGGCACCTACGCCTGGTGGCGGGACCAGGAGTAACGGCGGGCCGGTGGGCCGGGCGCGATCCGGTGCGGACATCAGTACGCCCCCCGCCCGTCCACCACGGCCCGGAACGTGCGGGCCAGCAGGCCGAGATCGGTCGTCAGCGACCAGTTGTCCGCGTAGCGCAGGTCCAGGGCCAGGCTCTCGTCCCAGGACAGGTCGGACCGGCCGCTGACCTGCCACGGCCCGGTGAGCCCCGGCTTGACCAGCAGCCGCCGCAGCGCGGGCCCCTCATAGGTGCTGACCTCGTCCGGCAGCGGCGGCCGGGGTCCGACCAGGGACATCTCCCCGCGCAGTACGTTCACCAGCTGCGGCAGCTCATCGAGCGAGGTGCGCCGCAGCAGCCGTCCGAGGCGGGTCACGCGCGGGTCGGCGCGCATCTTGAACAGCGGCCCGTCCATGTCGTTCGCCGAGGTGAGGTGCGGGCGCAGCCGGTCGGCGTCCACGGCCATGGAGCGGAACTTCCACATGGTGAAGTGCTCCCCCCGGTGCCCTACCCGGGTCTGGCGGTAGAGCGCGGGACCGTCCGAGTCGAGCCGTACCGCCAGCGCCAGCAGCACGAACAGCGGGGCGAGCAGGGCGAGTCCGAGTGCCGCGCCGGCCCGGTCGAGTGCCGACTTGAGGAGGAGCTGCGGGCCGCGCCGCACGGGCGGGTCCACGTGCAGCAGGTGCAGCCCGGCGGCCGTCGAGGGCCGCACCCTGCGCAGGGCGACATCGGCCAGCCCCGAGGCGATGACCAGCGGCAGCCCGGCGTCGTGCACCGTCCACGACAGGGCACGCAGCCGCTCGCCGTACAGCAGCGAGCCGGGCGCGACCAGCACGGTCTCCGCGCCGTGGCGCCGTGCGGCGGCCAGCACGGCCTGCCCGTCGTCCCCGCGGTCGGCTCCGGCCAGCTGTCCCGCCTCCGGGATGCCGCTGCGCGGCACGGACTCGCCGACGGGTACGGCGCCGATGACCACGTACGGGTGGTCCGTACGGCTGGCCAACTGCTCCACCACCCGGTCCACGGCGCGCGCTTCCCCGACGACCAGCGCGCGGTGCACGGCGCGTGCCTGGCGGCGCTGCGCCTTCAGGTGACGGTGCGTCAGAGAGCGGCACAGGGCCGTCAGAACGGGTGCCGGTGTCACCGCGAGCAGCGCGACGGCGGGCGGCGAACTCTCGCTGGACAGCACGCGGACGACGGCGAGCAGGCCGACCAGCGTCAGCCAGTCGTGCAGCGTGGTCACCAGCCCGCGGGACTCGCCCAGGAAGCGGAGCCCGTAGCGCTGGTGCCCGGTGAGCACGCATAACCACGCCACGCAGACGGCGGCGGTGGCCGTCACGACGTGTGGCTGCCCGGCCTGCTGGAAGACGAACGCGACGGGCACCGTGGCCCCGGCCGTGTCCGCCACGAGCGCGGCCGGCCGGTACCAGAGCGGCTTCTCCTCGCCGCCGCCGACGCCGACACCGCCGGTCCCGGCGCCGCTGACGTGCCGCGCGGGCAGGCGCGCGCTTTTCAGCCCGGTACTTCCGGCACCGCCGGGTCTTCTGATGTCCCCCGGTCTCCCCGGTCTCCCGGGTCTCCCGGGTCTCTTGGGTCCTCCAGGTCTTCCGGGCCTCCCGGGTCTCTCTGGTTTCCCCTCATCGGACACGATCGCAGAGTCGCGCCGCATGAACCCCCCCAGGTACGCGGAACCCCCCATGGCACACGGTCCCCCGCCCCCACGGGGGGTGCGCCGACATTGCCCTGACCTTAAGACATGTGAGCGAGACTCGTCGCCATTCGTTCACTTTCCGGCTGGAAGTGCGGAGAGTGCGGTGAGGGTTGTATGTCAGCGCGCGTATATTCCGGGCGATTCCACGAGGAAGATACCCTTCCCCGGGGTTTCGGCGCCCTGTCCGGACGGCCCGAACACGCCTGCCCGGGGTGCGGATTTATCGTCACCGGTTGAGGTGGTGACGGTTCGCGCGGGAGGTACCCGGGCCGGGATCCCGGACGGACAGGGCCTCCGGGGCATCCCCGGCCGACGACAAGCGCCCGCCCCTGTGCTGCGACCATGGCAGGCGATGTACGCAGACGAAGACGCCGCTGGGAGGGTCGAAATCCCGGCCTCGGGGTGGCCGGACGTGCCGGGCGACACCGCGTTCACCCTCAAGGTCCCGGCCGCCGACGCACTGGTCCGGGCCGGGTTCCCGGCCCACGTGAGCGTGCTCTACCCGTTCCTGCACGAGAGCCGTATCGACGTCGCGACCGACCGTGAACTGACCGGCCTCTTCGCCGGACACGAGGCGTTCACCCTCGATTTCGACACCTTCGGACGCTTCCCCGGAGTGCTCTACCTCGACCCGTGGCCACCCGGCCCCGTGACCGCGCTGACGAAGGACCTCACCCGGCGCCGGCCCGAGGCGGTCCCCTACCGGGGGGTCTTCGGCGCCGGACTCGCCCCGCACCTGACGGTCGCCAACAACGAAGGCCCCGCCACCCAGGACGCCGCCTACGACGCGGTGCAGGCCGAACTGACCCCCCAGCTGCCACTGAGCTGCCACGTGCGGTCGGTGCACCTCATCACCTGGGACGGAACGCGCTGGCAAGACCGTGCCGAATACCGTCTGGCGCCCCGCCGCTGAGATACACCGAACCGGCGCTTCAGCCCTTCACGCAGACAACCTGCTTCAGCTTCGCCACGACCTCCACCAGATCCCGCTGCTGGTCGATCACCCGCTCGATCGGCTTGTAGGCGCCGGGGATCTCGTCCACCACCCCGGCGTCCTTGCGGCACTCCACCCCCTGCGTCTGCTCGGCCAGATCCCGCTCCGAGAAACGCTTCCTGGCCGCGTTCCGGCTCATGCGCCGGCCGGCGCCGTGCGAGGCGGAGTTGAAGGAGGCCGCGTTGCCCAGGCCCTTGACGATGTACGAGCCGGTGCCCATCGAGCCCGGGATGATGCCGAACTCGCCGCCGCCGGCGCGGATCGCGCCCTTCCGGGTGACCAGCAGGTCCATGCCGTCGTAGCGCTCCTCGGCGACATAGTTGTGGTGGCAGGAGATGGTGTCCTCGAAGACGGGCTTCGCCTTCTTGAACTCCTTGCGCACCACGTCCTTCAACAGGCCCATCATCAGCGCCCTGTTGTGCTTGGCGTACTCCTGCGCCCAGAACAGGTCATGGCGGTAGGCCGCCATCTGCGGGGTGTCCTTGACGAAGACCGCCAGGTCCCGGTCCACAAGGCCCTGGTTGTGCGGCAGGTCGCGGGCGATACCGATGTGGTGGTCGGCCAGTTCCTTGCCGATGTTGCGCGAGCCGGAGTGCAGCATCAGCCACACCGCGCCCGTGGTGTCCAGGCACACCTCGATGAAGTGGTTGCCGCCGCCGAGCGACGCCATCTGCCTGAGGGCCCGCTCCCGCCGGAAGCGCACCGACTCGGCCACCCCGTCGAAGCGCGACCAGAAGTCGTCCCAGCCGGCGGTCGGCAGCCCGTGCATTCCGCCCGGCTCCACCGGCTCGTCGTGCATGCCCCGCCCGACGGGAATGGCCCGCTCGATCCGGGACCGGAGCCGCGAGAGGTCGCCGGGCAGGTCGTTCGCGCTCAGCGAGGTCCGTACGGCGGACATGCCGCAGCCGATATCGACGCCCACGGCCGCCGGGCACACGGCCCCGTGCATCGCGATGACGGAGCCGACCGTCGCGCCCTTTCCGTAGTGCACGTCGGGCATCACGGCGAGCCCCTTGATCCAGGGGAGCGTCGCCACGTTCCGCAGTTGCTGGAGCGCGGCCTCCTCCACCGTGGACGGGTCCGCCCACATCCGGATGGGCACCCGGGCACCGGGCATCTCGGTATGAGACATGCTGGATCAACTCCCCCGCAAACAAGCAAATAAGATCCGGAATGCCGTGCTGCTGCGCCGACTTCCGGGATGTCATTGTGCGCCGCGGTGCACCCGCTACCGCAAAGGGATTTTCCCGTGCCCCTGCCTGCGGACGAAGCGGAGATCGCGGACTTCGGTTGTCAAGGAGCGGCCGAGATACGTAGCGTGACGTGAAGATGTTCATTCAACAGCGCGTGTGTGTCTGTACTTGTGTACGTCTGTACGGGGGAGGAGCACCGATGTCCTGGGCCGAATGGGACCACGCGAAGGCCAACGCGACGGCGGGCGAAGGCGGTACGCGCATGCGGCTGAACGGCTACACCGCCGCCGACCACCCCGGCGACGGGCCCCGCCGCGATCTCGACCTGGTGGTCCACGACGACGAACTGGGCAAGCTCGGCAACATGGCCCACGGCCTGCGCAAACAGCTCGGCACCGACGGCAAGCACGCGCAGAAGGCGACCAGCGACGCGGCCGGCGATCTGGCAGCCGACGGCTTCGACATGGGCGACGCCCTCTCCGAACTGCACGGCGCCTGGGAGACGAAGGTCAAAACACTCCAGGACGCGTGCGGCCAGATCTCCGACCACCTCGACTACACGCGCGGCGCGCACTCCGAGGACGAGGGAAAGATCAAGGGCGCGATGTCGTCCATCGCGACACTGGACAAGCGGATCAAGTAGGGGGGCGGACACCACATGGGCAAGCTCGACATGCCGACCGTCCAGGAACTGCGCGATCTGCGCCTGGGCAAGCTGAACACCGCGATAACGGACTGGAAGGAAACGCACCGCCGGCTCGCCGAACTGACCGAAGGCGGACAGGGCGGTGCTGGTGGCGGCAAGGGCGAGCAGGGGTCCGCCGCCGAGTTCGCCGCCGCGACGCGGAACGCCGACTGGTCCGGCAAGAACGCCACCGCCGTGCGCGGCTTCGTCACCAAGACGGCCGCCCAGTTCCCCGAACTGGTGAAGGAGGCGGCGGACGTCCTGGGGCTGCTCAAGACCGCGCGCCGGGCCTTCCTCGACCACAAGTCCGACCTGGAGAAGGTCGTCGACGACGTCGCGAAGGACAACATCTACATCAACGACACAGGCGGCGCGGTCAAGTCCATCCCCCCGCCGGGCGTGGCCGGTGACGCCAAGATCAAAGAACCGTCCGACGCCGATCTGGAAGCCGCCGAGAAACGCGTGCGGCGCGTGCTGTGGGAAGCGCACGAGACCGATCGCATCACCGCCCGCGAACTCCGGGCCATCGCCCGCAACAAGTACGACTTCTCAGGGGCCGCCGCCGACAGCGTCAAGGCGGCCGACGCCCGGCAGGGCAAGGCGGACGCCGAATACTGGGCCAAGAAGCTGAAGGACGGCGACACCAAGGTCTGGGAACTGGACCAGAAGCAACTGGAGAAGTTCAACGAGACGCTGCGCAACCAGCGGGACAACAAGGACTTCACCACGACGTTCGCCACCCGCATGGGTGGCGAGGGCACCCTGCGGTTCTGGCGCGACCTGGCCGACCCCGGCCACGGCGACACCCCCACGGGCGCCCGCGCCGAACTCCTCGACCACATCCAGGGCAACCTCAGCATGAGCCTGGCGAACGCCACCCGTCAGGACACCCCGGCGATGCACACCTGGGAGAACGACGTCATCAAGGCCGGCACCAAGCAGTTCGGCCACGAGGGCATCATGGCCAAGCCCTACGGCTTCCAGATCATGAGCAGCCTCATGGGCAAGGGGAAGTTCGGCGACGGCTTCCTCGACCGGTACGGCGACGCGCTCTACAAGTTCGAGAAGAGCAAGCCGGACGCCCCCTCCGCATGGGGTCTGGTCGGCATGGGCACCGACCTCGACCCGGGCAACAAGAGCACCGGCGCCGACCCGATGACCGGCTACCTCAAGGCCCTCAGCCACAACCCCGACGCCTCCACCGCCGTCTTCAACGACGACGAGCGGGCCGACTACCTGCTGAAGGACCGCGTCTACTTCGACGAGGACGCCCCCGACAGCACCGGCCCCGACGACGGCGTGAAGCTTCCCTCCCGAGAGGCCCTGGGCGACGCCCTGTTCGCCGCGGGCAGCGGCATGAACCCGGACGACCCGGCGGCGGAGTACGTCAAGCACACGGGCGCGCACGACCAGGTGCTGGACGGCGCACTGGAACGGCTCGCGAGTCAGAAGGACGACATGCCGCCCGAACTCCGCGACGACATGGCGAAGTTGCTGGGGAACCACGGCACGGACACGCACATGACGATGGGAGGTTCGCCGAAGGAGCAGGTGCTGGACCGGCCGGACCTGCTGGAAGTCTCCAAGCAGATTTCCCGGGATCCGGAGAGCTACCAGGTTCTCAACCAGTCCATGGACGCCGCGATGGTCCACGACATCGGTACGGAGAAGAAGGACCCGGAAGACAGCCTCAGCCGCGCGGGCCGCACGGTGGGTTTCCTCGAAGAAGCCCGCTACCAGGCGATCGGTGACAAGAAGGCCGAGGACCTGAAGGCGGCGGGCTGGGGCGCCACCGGCACGGGTGGCTATCTGGTCTTCGCCGAGGCGACGTCGTTCCTGCCTGGCGGGGGCCATATGGCCAATGCGGCGTTCGGGCTCAGCAAGTTTTTGACGGAGGACGAGAACGCGCGCATCGAGGCCGGGGCCACCGACGACAACATGGACGTTTCCGCGCGTCAGAGCCGCCGCGTCCAGGGGCTCGTAGACGAGTGGCACCAGACCAATTCCAGGTGGGCAGACCACCACACCGGATTCTCCGAGGACCACGGCGCCTGGGACAAGATCGACGCCGCCGCCAACGACGGCAAGCACAACGCCCGCGAGGAGTGGGGAAAGCAGTGATGCCGCGCACCACCCGACGAGTGGGGGCCGCCGCGCTGGCCGCCGTCGCGTTCGCTGCCGTCACCGGGTGCTCTCAGCAAGGGCGCCAGTACGCAGTCCCGAAGAAGATCTGCGATGTCAGGGTCTCCGAGGACGCCCTCGAACCACTCCTTCCGGACGGCGAGAAGCTGAATCAGTCCCAGCGGCCGATCGGCGAATCCCAGACCGCCTGCGTGGTGAATGTCGCGGACGGGCCCTACGCCTTGAACATCGACATCATCGAGCTGGACAAGCCACTCACCGCCGATGACAAGCGGGTGTCCCTGAAGTCCCTGAAGCATGCGAAGAGCGTGCGCGTCCCGGATGCGCATTGGGCTGTGCAGGGGGACAACCATTTCCACCTGTCCACCTCGTGCGGCACCGACTGGGCCGATTCGCTGGCCTTCAGGTTCACCTTCGGCAAGGGCGAGAAGGGCGTCGAGGCCAGCCGGGGTAACGCCCTTCGCTTCGTCAAGGAATTCGTCCGCGGTGAGAAAGAGGAGGAGGGCTGCACCGCGCGCTGAGCGGTGGCGCGGCGCAGCCCTCCCAGGGCAACAACGGGCATCAAGCGTCAGCTGTCACGCGCTGAGCCGGAACTGCGCTCCCAGCGCACGCAGCACATCGATGTTCAGCGCGTAAGCGTGCCTGCTCTCTTCCACGACCCGCTGCTTTTCCAGGTCGTCGCACGGCAGTGCGTCCAGCAGGGCGCGGTATTCGCGCTTGAACGCCGCGGGGTTGGGGATGGCGTCGAAGACGTAGAAGCGGACGCCGTCGCCCTTGCGGTCGAAGCCCCAGGTCTTCTCCGCCGTGCCCCGGACGATCTGGCCGCCGGAGAGGTCGCCGAGGTAGCGGGTGTAGTGGTGGGCGACGTAGCCGGCGGGCCAGTCGTGGGCCACGGCGGCGATCCGGTCCGCGTACGCGGAGGTGGCGGGCAGCGCCGCGAGCGTCTCGCGCCAGCCGTCGCCGCCGTGCAGATGGGTGAGGTCCCGCTCCAGTGCGGGCAGCCGGAAGAGTTCGCCCCGCACGAAGGGGCCCGCGACGGGGTCGTCCTCCAGTGCGGCGGCGGCCTCTTCGAGCGCGCGGTAGATGAACCAGAGCTGCTCGGTGTAGTGGGTGTAGGCGTCCAGGCCGAGTCTGCCGCCGAGCAGTTCGCTCATGAACGCCGACCCGTGGGCCTCGGCGTGCTGCTCGCGGGAGGCGGTGCGGATGAGGGTGGAGAAGGCCGTGTCCGACACTGACGAGGTCACATCTGGCTCCCGGGGGTGCGGAGGCGGTACGCGCGAGCGCCGACGGGGCGCCGCGCGGTAGCCTTGATCCTGGTACTTAGGCTTACCTAAGTCAAGAGGTTGCCGACGCCCTGTCGGGAAACGCCTACCCGCTGATCCGCCACCGAAGCGGATCCCCCGAGCCGCCCGTTACGGCAGCGTCAGGATCTCCGCACCCGACTCGGTCACCACCAGCGTGTGCTCGAACTGTGCCGTGCGCCTGCGGTCCTTGGTGACGACGGTCCAGCCGTCCTCCCACATGTCCCACTCATGGGTACCGAGGGTCAGCATCGGCTCGATGGTGAAGGTCATCCCGGGGCGCATCACGGTCGTCGCCCGTGGGTCGTCGTAGTGCGGGACGATCAGGCCCGAGTGGAAGGAGCGGTTGATGCCGTGACCGGTGAAGTCGCGGACCACGCCGTAGCCGAAGCGCTTGGCGTACGACTCGATGACCCGGCCGACGATGTTGATCTGCCGGCCCGGCTTGACCGCCTTGATGGCCCGGTTGAGGGACTCCCGCGTCCGCTCCACCAGCAGCCGCGACTCCTCGTCCACCTCGCCGCACAGGTAGGTGGCGTTGTTGTCGCCGTGTACGCCGTCGAGGTACGCGGTCACATCGAGGTTCACGATGTCGCCGTCGCGCAGCACCGTCGAGTCGGGGATGCCGTGGCAGATGACCTCGTTGACCGAGGTGCACAGCGACTTGGGGAACTCCCGGTAGCCCAGCGTCGAGGGGTAGGCCCCGTGTTCGACCATGTAGGCGTGCGCCACCTCGTCCAGCTTGTCGGTGGTGACGCCCGGCGCGATGTGCTTCGCGGCCTCCTCCATCGCCCGCGCCGCGACCCGGCCAGCGGCCCGCATCTTCTCCACCGTCTCGGCGTCCTGCACCTCGGGCCCGTCGTAGGGGGTGGGCGCGGGCTTGCCGACGTACTCGGGGCGCGGGATGGCGGCGGGCACCGACCGGGGCGGGGAGAGGGTGCCGGGGACGAGAAGAGACTGGCCAGACATGGCGGCGAGTGTAGTCAAGGCCCCGGCCGGATGGGCCCCGGCCGGGGTGCTGCGCCCGCATGCGTGGTGCGCGACCATGGGCGCATGGCTCTGTTCAAGCGCAAGACGGTCGGCAGGCCCGGCGAGTGGTTCTTCAACGTCGAGGACGGCAAGGTCGAGGAGGGCCCGCAGTCGCCCGGCAAGGACCGCATGGGCCCCTACGCCACCCGAGAGGAGGCCGAGCACGCACTGGAGACCGCCCGGGAGCGGACCTCCCAGTGGGAGAACGACCCCCGCTGGCGCGACGGCTCCACACGGGGCGGCTCCACGCCCGACGACTCCACGCGGGACGGTTCCGAGCCGGGTGACTCCACGCGGGCCGACGGCCAGGAGTGACCGCGCGGGGGTGACCCTGCGGGGCGATCCGCGGAGGTGAGCGGGCCCGAGCACTGCGGACCCGTGCACTGCGGACCCGCTCGGTGTGGGCCCGTCCGGTGTGGGCCCGTCCGGTGTGGGCCCGCTCCCTCGGAGCGGATGCGGCGGAACCCGGAACCCGGGACGCGGCGGTTCCGGTGGGTCCAGGACGCGGGTTCCGGAAGGCTCAGGAAGCGGAACCCCAGGTCACCGCCCACAGCGCGAGCGCGAGACAGCTGAACGCGGCGCCCAGCGCGCACGGCGCCCCAGCCGGCCACGGCGTAGAGGGCGGTCGCGGCCAGGGCCCCGGCGACACCGCCGTCCACAAAGTCTCCGGGCGGTGAACCGAGCCGGGGCTCTCCCGGGTCCTCCCGGCCCGGGCCGGGCCGGTGAAGGTGAGTACAGGGCGAATGGGCTCAACTGTCAGCCGATCTCCTTATTTCACCCTGTAAAGGCGCAATGTCCGAATGAAGGGGCCTTGGCGGTCTCTTGGGCCGCTCTGTGGCCGGAAACACACCGAGGCCCGCCGAGGTGGCGGCGCGGGGAAGTGCGCTGAGTCACCCAGGCGTCAAAGTGCCTATTTTCGCGGGCTCTTCGAAAGAATGGGCATTGCGCCTCTCTCACGCTCAGAAAATGATCCACAGCATAGCGTGGATAAACTCGGTGATCATTTCCGTGGCGCGGCGATGATCAAAATTCCCCACCTTGCTCCCGGAAAACCATTGTGTTTCCGTGTCCTCGCTCCCGGCCCTATGAGCGGCGGGAGTTCCTCTACCGGTGCGCCGAATCCTGCCACCCGGTGCGGGAAATACATACGACAAGAAAGCGGCAGGAGCGGGGGAACCAGGTAAGTGCCGAGTCGCACGGTGCGGCCGGCTAGGGGTGAAGCCATGCCCTTTGTGCCTTCGGGTGCGGGAATGGCCGGGCAACTCCAGCCCGAATCCGACAGCTCACCTCGCAGGCGCTAGGAGAGGACACCCCCATGTCTCACGGCCGCCAGCGCAGCCTGCTTCATGCCTTCAATTTCCGTCGTGTTTCCCGTATTTCCGTCGTGCTCGCGGCCGGCGGTGCGGGAATCGCCGCTCCGCTGCTCACCGCGGGCAGCGCGCACGCCGCGTCCGCCCCCGCCTCGACGCACGCGAAGGCCCCGGCCGCCGCCGCGCAGAGCCCCGCCATCAAGGCCGCCCAGCAGCCGAAGGGCGAGCAGGGCTCCGGCGCGTCGGGTTCGTACGTGGTCGTCGGCGGGGACAGCCTGTACCGCATCGCCACCGACCACGACGTCAAGGGCGGCTGGTCCGCTCTCTACGACGCCAACAAGAAGACCGTCGGCGGCGACCCGGACCTGATCAAGCCCGGCCAGAAGCTGACCCTGCCCTCCGCCTCGGCCGGTGCCGAGAAGCGCTCCGTGCCGAGCGAGGCGGGCAAGACCTCCGCCGAGCAGTCCAGCGACAGCCGGCCGACCCAGCAGACCCAGGCGCCGCGGACCCAGTCCGACAACCTGGACGGCTGGATCAACGAGGCGCTGGGTGTCATGAAGCAGCACGGCATTCCCGGCACCTACGAGGGCATCCACCGCAACATCATGCGGGAGTCCGGCGGTAACCCGGACATCGCGAACAACTGGGACATCAACGCCCAGAACGGGACGCCGTCCATCGGTCTGCTGCAGGTCATCCAGCCGACCTTCGACACGTACCACGTCGAGGGCACGGCCAACGACCTGCGCGACCCGGTCGCGAACATCGTCGCCGCCTGCAACTACGCGGCCAAGACGTACGGTTCGATCGACAACGTCAACGGCCCGTACTGAGCGAGCCCGCGGCCGGGCACGCGACCAGCGCGCCCCGGCCGTGTGACCCCGGCTGCCCGTCACCCTTCGGTGGCGGGCAGCCGTCGTCTCCGGGGCCCCCCCCCCCCCCCCCCCCCCCCCCCCCCCCCCCCCCCCCCCCCCCCCCC